>CABUMF010000020.1 GCA_902492655.1 uncultured Eubacteriales bacterium
CAAACTTTTTTGTTTGAAAATCTGTCGGTTGTAACACATCTATTGTAAACCTACATAAAATCTTAACGGCACATCATATCTTCCATAACATACGCAAGCCCCAAAGGTGTAACGGTATTTCTTATAAGCATTTCGACTATTTCCGTGACTGTGTTTTCATCGTCGCTTATTCCGGAAAACGAACCCTTTTCGCTGTATTCAATGCCGTCCTCGGTATATTTTTTTATCACTTCAATTCCAAAAACTTTGCCATCGTCAGCAATGTAATATTCTAATTTGAAATTTTTCTCAGTTGTTACCCCGAATAATCTTTTCATGTTAATCATCCTTTCATATTTGGAACTTCATAACCACTGCTCTATCTAATTTTTACCACAAAAATATACAAAAGTCAACAAAAAGCGTTCGCCACAATTCGACACAAATCAAGCAACAGAGCCATTTTTCGGTAAAAAGCTGTCATGTTTTACTGCTTTTTGTCGAATTATAAAATCCAAAACTTTAAATTAACAAAACGAAGGAAGAGCACATAGAATAAACACAGATAATTAATGAGATGAAATCACGAGGGGATATGCTTTATGAAAAAAAGTCTGTTACGGGAAATGAAGCCCGGAGAAAAGGCAAGGATTATATCAATGCCGGACAGCAGAAGACTGAACGACCTCGGTCTGACAAAAGGAACTATTGTTGAATGTGTGCTGAAGGCACCCTTCGGCGACCCGAAAGCCTTCAGAATAAGAGGAGCTGTAATTGCAATCAGAAGCTGTGATTGCGGCGGAATTGAAACGGAGGAAATCAAATGAGCAAAAAAATCGCTCTTGCCGGCAATCCGAATGTCGGAAAAAGCACTGTTTTCAATGCCCTGACCGGAATGAAGCAGCATACGGGAAACTGGGCAGGAAAGACTGTAACTAACGCAGTAGGGAGATGTACATATGAAAACGAGGATTATGAGATATATGACCTTCCCGGAACATATTCCCTTTTCGGAGAATCGGAGGACGAAAATGCGGCAAACAATTTTCTCAAATACGAGAATCCCGATGCCGTAATCGTTGTATGCGATGCAACAGCTCTTGAAAGAAACCTTAATCTTGTACTTCAGATTATGACTGTTTCGGACAGAGTGGTAATGTGCTTAAATCTCATGGACGAGGCAAAAAAAGGAGGAATGGAAATTGATATTCCTCTATTGTCACAGCTTTTGAACATTCCGGTAATTCCGGCTTGTGCAAGGTCCGGAAACGGTGTTTTTGAGGCAATAGCCGCAACGGAAGAAAATTGCGGAGAGCCGTTTCGGTCGGATGATACGATAAAGGATGCCGAAAAAATAGCAAAATGTGCAATCATAAAGGACTGCAAAAAAAGCAACCGTGCAGACAGGATAGTAACCGGCAAATTCACCGCAGTGCCGATAATGCTTTTCATGCTTTCGTTTATTTTCTGGATAACAATAAAGGGTGCGAACTATCCTTCGGAAATGCTTGAAAAATTCTTTGCGTTCGTAAACGCAAAGGTTTATGAACTTTTGTCATCAACATCGGTTCCGCATTATGTTACATCGGCAATAACCGACGGAATACTCGGAATACTTTTTAAAATCATTTCCGTAATGCTTCCTCCGATGGCAATATTCTTTCCCCTTTTCACTTTTTTGGAGGATCTTGGCTTTTTGCCGAGGATTGCGTTCAATCTCGATAAGGCATTCCACAGGTGCAAAACCTGCGGAAAGCAAGCTCTTACAATGTGTATGGGGCTTGGCTGTAATTGCGTGGGCGTTACCGGATGCAGAATAATCGGTTCAAAAAGGGAACGCCTTATTGCGATAGCTACGAACAATTTCATGCCCTGCAACGGAAGGTTTCCTACGCTTATAGCGGTGATTACCCTGTTTTTTGCCGAAAGCTCGGTTTTGGGAATAACTGTTCTCACAGGAGCAATAACCCTTTCGGTAATCATGACATTTTTGTGCTCTTATTTGCTTTCCAAAACCGTTTTTAGAGGTGAGCCTTCTTCGTTTACGCTTGAATTGCCGCCCTATAGACTTCCCCAGCCGGGGAAGCTCATTGTAAGGTCGGTTTTGGACAGAAGTCTTTTCGTTCTTGCCAGAGCCGTCACGGTTGCCGCTCCGGCAGGGCTTATAATATGGCTTACCGCAAATATTGATTTGGGCGGTGCTTCACTTTTAACTCACGCTGTTTCGGCACTTGATCCTATCGGCAGATTTATAGGTCTTGACGGCTGTATTTTAGTTGCGTTTATACTCGGATTCCCGGCAAACGAAATTGTATTTCCTATTATAATAATGGCTTATACAGGGCTTTGCGCACCCCGTGATTACGCAGGACTTTCGACTCTCGGGGAAATTCTGACAACAAACGGCTGGACGGTAAAAACAGCAATTTGCATGATAATATTTACGCTTTTTCACTGGCCCTGCTCAACTACGATGCTCACAATAAAAAAGGAAGCCGACAGCCCCCTCGTCACCGCAATTTCCTTTGTATTGCCGACGCTTATCGGTTTCATTCTTTGCGCAGTAATAGCTCATGTTTTTTAGAATAAAATAAAATTGCCGCAGCAAAAGCTGCGGCAAAACTACGTGTGAAAGTGAATTAATTCTTATTAATTCTGTTTGCAATCTCGTCAATTCTTGCAAGCTCATCTGCCGTGAATGAGCAGTTTTCAATACATTTTATGTCATCCAAAATCTGCTCTGATGACGATGCGCCGATCAAAACGCTCGTTACCGCATCATTTTTAAGAACCCACGAAAGTGACATTTGTGCAAGGGACTGACCCCTTTGCTTTGCAATCTCATTCAGCTCCTTAACTCCGGCAATATATTCGGGAGTTATGCGGCTGTCCTTAAGAAAATGATTTTTGGAGGCTCTGCTTCCCTGTACAACTCCGTTAATATATCTGTCGGTCAAAAGCCCCTGTGCAAGGGGGCTGAAGCATATTACACCCTTCCCCGCCGTCTTTGCGGCATACAAAAGGCCGTTATCCTCAACGCCTCTGTTAAGGATATTATATGGATTTTGATTAATAACAAAAGGAACCTTCAGCTCTTTGAAAATTTTTGAAGCCTTCTCCATCGTCTGACCGTCATAGTTTGAAATACCGATGTAAAGAGCCTTACCCGAATGAACAATCTGCGAAAGCGCAAGGCAAGTTTCCTCCAAAGGGGTATCCGGAGTCATACGGTGATGATAGAAAATATCGACATAATCAAGCTGCAAACGCTTTAAGCTTTGGTCAATGCTTGAAATCAAATACTTTCTCGAGCCGCCGTCACCGTAAGGCCCTTCCCACATATAGTAGCCTGCCTTTGAGCTGATTAAAAGTTGATCTCTGAGACCGTGAAAGTCTTTTTTAAGAATTCTTCCGAAGTTTTCTTCGGCACTTCCTGGGACAGGGCCGTAATTATTGGCAATATCAAAGTGAACAATACCGTTATCAAAAGCGGTACGGCACATATCCCGCATATTCTCAAAGCAGTCAACCGAGCCGAAATTATGCCAAAGTCCGAGAGAAACCCTCGGAAGCATCAGCCCTGATTTTCCACAAAATGCGTAATCCATTTTTTCATATCTGTCTTTAAGTCTTGTACTCATAAAAAACCTCCTCAATTATAATAATAGAAGGCTTTTGCAAAAGCAAAAACCTTCCAAAGACACAATTATACGCCGCTGTAAGCAGAAAAACCGCCGTCAACGGGAACAACAACGCCATCAACAAAGCCGGATGCCTCGGGGCACAGAAGCCACAGAAGCGTTCCGATAAGCTCTTCCTTTTCTCCGAATCTTTCCATGGGCGTCTGAGAAATAATCTTTTCGGAGCGAGCGGTATATTTACCGTTTTCATCCAAAAGAAGACTTCTGTTCTGGTCTGTAAGGAAAAATCCCGGAGCTATAGCGTTAACTCTAATGCCAACCTTTGAAAAATGAACCGCAAGCCACTGTGTAAAGTTGGAAATTGCTGCCTTTGCACCGCTGTAAGCAGGGATTCTCGTAAGAGGCGTAAATGCGTTCATTGATGAAATATTAATGATTGTAGCATCTTTTTTGCCGATTAAATCTCTTGCAAAAACCTGTGTGGGCAATAATGTGCCGAGGAAATTAAGGTTAAACACAAAGCCTACGCCTTCGGGATCAAGGTCAAAGAAGGTCTTAACCCCTTCGATTTCTTCATCCTTGGGATCGTAATAATCGTTTGTTGTGCTACCCTTAGGGTTATTTCCCCCTGCGCCGTTAATAAGAATATCAACCGTACCGAGCTTTTCGTTTATTATAGCTTTTGCAGCTTCAAGGCTTGCCTTTTCCAAAACATTTGTCTTAATTCCGATTGCGCATCCGCCGTCCTTATTGATAGTTTCCGCAACAGCGTTTGCGTTTTCCTCTCTCAAATCCAAAACGGCAACCTTTGCACCGGATTTTGCGATAGCCTCTGCAAACATACTGCAAAGTATTCCGCCGCCGCCGGTTACAACGGCAACCTTATCTTTAAGATTAATTTCAAAAGGTAATTTCATAATTGTTTACTCCTTACATATTAAAATACTCGACTGCGTTTTTACAGCAAATTCCTTCAACAATTTCCTTCAATGTATCCTCATCGGACGCAAACTCTCCGTCCTCAACCCATGTGCCGATAATGTTACAGAGAATCCTTCTGAAATACTCATGTCTGGGATATGAAAGAATACTCCTCGAATCCGTAAGCATTCCCACAAAGGACGAAAGCGCACCGAGATTGCCGAGAGCTTTTATCTGATTGGTCATTCCGTCAATATTATCGTTGAACCACCAACCGCTTCCGAACTGGATTTTACCCTTTATTCCGTCACCCTGGAAATTACCCAAGGTTGTTCCGATAACATAATTATCCTTTTCGTTAAGGGAATAAAGGATTGTTTTCGGTAGTTTCCCTTCCCTGTCCATAGCGTCAAGCAAATGGTTGAGCTTATAAGCAATCTGCCCGTCATCAACCGAATCAAAGCCGGTATCGGGCCCCAAAAGCTTTGTCATTCTCGAATTGTTGCGACGAATTGCCGACATATGAAGCTGCATTACCCAGCCTCTTTTTGAATACTCACCGCCGAGGAAAACCAAAAGTGCGGTCTTATACTTTTCTGCATCCTCTTTAGATACACAGCCTCCCGAAATTCCGCGTTCAAAAATGCTTTCAAGCTCATTTTCATCACTTTCAAGATACGGAAATTCCGATATGCCGTGGTCGGAAATTTTGCTTCCCATTTTGTCAAAATAATCAATCCTGTCCGAAAGTCCACGCTTAAGGTCGGAGAAGGTTTTTATTTCAAAGCCGCAAGCCTTACCGAGCTTTTCTATATAAGGCACAAACCCTTCCGTTCCGATTGCCGCAGCATTATCGGGGCGGAACGCCGGCACAACCTTTGTCTTAAAGCTCTTATCTTCTCTTAATCCCTTGTGCGCAGCCAAATCATCGGCAGGGTCATCGGTGGTTCCTATAAGCGCAACATTCGACCTTTCTATAATCCTTCTTGCGGTGAAATCGGGGCTTTCTATAACCTTGTTTGCACGGTTCCAAATATCATCGGCAGTTTTTTCGTTCAGGCAATCATAAATCCCGAAATATCTTTGAAGCTCAAGGTGCGACCAATGATACAGCGGATTGCCGATTGCTTTTCCGAGACATTTTGCATATGCGCAAAACTTTTCGTAGTCGCTTGCGTCACCCGTGCAATATTTTTCGTCCACACCGCAGCTTCTCATAAAACGCCATTTGTAATGGTCACCGTAAAGCCACATTTCGGTAATGTTCTTATACTTTTTATCTTCATAAATCTCATAGGGATTTAAGTGACAATGATAGTCATAAATCGGCATATCCTTTGCATAATCAAAGAAAAGATGCTTTGCCGTATCAGTCTTCAATAAAAAGTTTTCATCCATGAATTTTCTCATTATATAAAGCCTTTCTTTGTTAAGAATTTGTAGCTGACTTCAAGTGATTTAAAGGGATCTCCGTCAATCCAGTTTCTGTCCTGTTCAACCATAGCCCACTCAATTCCGAGCCTTTCGGTTGCTTCGATTATTTCATCCCAATCAAGAAATCCTTCGCCGATTTCGCATATATCAGAATCATTGCCTTCAAAAACCTTCTTATCCTTGTAGTGCAAAACAACAATTCTGTCCGCATACTTTTCCATTACCTTTATCGGATTTATTCCTGCGTGCGCCGCCCAGTAAACATCGTAAATCAACTTACAGTTGCTGTTTGTGTTATCAAGAATATGCTCGAGCATTGTTTTTCCGTTATACTTTTTAAACTCGAAGGAGTGATTGTGATAACCGAACATTATGCCCTCATTTTTAAGTCTTGCGGAAATATCGTCAATCGTTTTTATAAACTCGAAAAGTGCTTCCTCAGACTCACGAGCTTCAAAAGGCATTGAACCTATACCGGCAATATTGCATCCGATTTCCTTATGAAATTTTACCGTTTCGTCAAACTGTTGTGTGAATTCCTCAAAATTTCTATGAGTGCAAACGACCTCGACGCCCCACTTTTCAGCAGATTTTCGTACCTGTTCGCCGGTTATCTCTCTCCCTATTCCGGAAATCTGAACAGTTTTATATCCGATTTCCTTAACTCTCCTTATTGTATCGTCAAGGTCATTTGCATTCTGGCAATAATTATGGCACGTATAAAGCTGTGCCCCTATTCTCTTATCCAATTTGACTAACCCCCCCAAAAAAAATCAGTATGTTCCGGTCAAGTCAACAGCTTCGGATTTTTTAACCTCTTTTTTTACCTTGGAGTTTTTGATTTTCTCCTGAAGCAGTTCATAGAACTTATCATGCGGGAAGTTTTTAACATCAACCATTTCTCCCGTCCAGGAAGAATAATGGATAGAGTTTGAAATTGTAAGACCGTTAATGCCTTCAATCCCCGGCGCAAGAAGCTCCTTTTCGCCGTTTAACGCCTTAACAAAATCCTTAAGTATGCCCACATGTTGTTCACCTCTTGTATCGGGAACCGGAATTTCGCATTTCCATACCTCGGGCATTCCGAACGGAGTTTTGTTAGTTTTGTTAAACTCACGCTCCGAAATAACATTTCTGTAAAATGTAAGCTTGCCGTTTTCGTAAACAAGATTTCCCATATCGCAGGCAATTTCCAGCCTGTTTGTTCCGGGAGCTTCACCTGTGGATGTAATGTAAGTACCCGTTGTACCGTTATCATATTCCATATAAGCGGTAACATCGTCCTCAACCTCTATGTTATAGTATTTTCCGAAGGAGCAGTGTCCCATAATCCTTGAAGGCATACCGAACATCCATTGCCAAAGGTCAATCTGATGAGGATTCTGATTGATAAGTGCACCGCCGCCTTCCGTTGCCCAGGTTGAACGCCATGTGGCACTGTCATGATAAGCCTGAGGACGGTACCAATCGGTAATTATCCAACTGATTCTCTTAATATGACCGAGGCTTCCGTTTTCAACAAGCTCCTTAATTTTCTGAAAATGAGGGTTTGTTCTTTGATTATACATAATTCCGAACAGCTTACCCGATTTTTTTGCCGCTTCGTTCATTTCCATTACCTGCTTTGTATATACACCTGCAGGCTTTTCTGTAATAACATTAAGACCATATTCAAACGCCTTGATTGCAAGCTTAGGATGGTCGTAGTGCGGAACGGCGATAATAACGGTGTTAATATCTGCCTGCTTAAACATTTCTTCCGCAGTTTCATATACGGGAATATCGGGATAAAGCTCTTTCGCCTTTTTTCTCTTCTCAGGAGCAATATCCGCAATGGCACAAAGCTCCATTCCCGGAACCCTTCCTTCGGTAAGGTATATTGCATGTGATGAACCCATGTTACCGATACCTATAAGTCCTACCTTTGAAGTAATCATTATTTGTTCACCTCGTCTATTATTTTATTAAGAGCCTCATACGCAATCGTAAACTTTCCGGCATCGCTTTTTTCAAGCTGAAGCATATGATCGTCAAGCTCAAGCTTATCAAGTCCGCCGAAAACTCCCAAATGCGGTTCAAGGCTTAAAAATCCTTTGTAATTCTTTTTCGCAAGCTCTGAAATAATCTCCTTTACATGACCGTCTCCGCTTCCTGCCGGAACGATTCTGCCGTCCTCAAAGAATGCATCCTTTATATGCATATAAACTATGTTGTTCTTCAAAAGCTCAAATGCATCCGGGTATGTTACCTGACCGCACTGCACAAAATTTGCAGGGTCAAATACGCCTTTTAATGCAGGTGATTTCACATTATCAAAAATATCCTTGCAGCGTGGCGCAATATCGCCGTAAATATCCTTTTCGTTCTCGTGAAGAAGTATTACGCCGTTTTTCTCGGCAACCTCAGCCATTTTTTTCATTCTTGAAAGAACCTCATCCCTGTATTTTGCGGGATCTTCTTCCTTGGGAATGAAAAAGCTGAACACTCTGATGTACTTTGTATCAAGAATTTTTGCAATCTCAATTACATGCTCCAAAAGCTTAATATGCTCCGAAAAATCATCGGTTATTTTGATTTTACCGATAGGAGAACCTATTGAGGATGCCTTAATTCCGCACCTATCCATCTTTTCCTTAAGCTCTTTAGCTTCGGACAAAGTAAGCTCGGAAATATTTTTGCCGTCAATTCCTCTCGGCTCGAAATAAGAAATCCCTAGCTCATTTAAGTGAGCAAACTGCTTATCTGTGCTCTGATCAATCTCGTCGGCAAAGCCTGAAATAATAAAATCAGCCATTTATAAAATCTCCTTTATTCAAACAATTTTCCTGTATCAATATCCGCCATAAATACGGCAGCGTAGGACATCGTTAAATGGAAAAGCGATGTGTTCCACTTGGTTTCCTTGCCCCATCCTTCAAATGTTGCGGTTCCGCCTTCTCTAAGTGTGCGTTTCCATGCACCTTCGTTCAAAAGCGACTCTCTTACAAGGTCATACCGACCATTTCGGCAAAAGCCCTTAAGACAAGGAAATGTGCAAAACAGAGAAAGGGAATCTATACCGTTTTTCTCAAACATGGAAATAAAGCTTTCTTTAAACTCTTCATCATCACACAAATCAAATCCGTAAACAAAGCTGTTGCCAACCAAGCTGATATGGGAAGAAATCTCACTGTCTTTGAAAAGCTTTTTGTTTTCGTCATAGAAAACCCTTTTGAATGTATCCAGCAAAGGCTTTTCATCTCGATATTTTTCATTTTTCAATATGCCTGCCATCTTGTTTACAGAAATTATCGCTTCTATGTAATACGCATTTATCGAAATATGGGCTTCCTTGCAGACCTCTCCCTGAACCAAAGCCACATCGTAGCCGTGCCTGAAATTGTCAGGCCATTCAACAACGCACCATTTGTCGAGATTTCTCAAAAGATAACCGTCCTCATGCTTCTTTCGGAACGCTTCAAGAAGCATCACGGCTTTTTCGTAATTTATCGCAAGGTAATCGGTATCGCCCGTAAGCCTATAGTGCCAAAGCACCGTATCAACCAAAATAAGAGGAAATTCGGCTATTTCCTGCATAAACGAACAATTCATACAGGTTACGAGAGTATCTGTAATAAAGCTTGTGGAGAAAGCGTCGTCAATAAGCCTTCTTACCATGGAATCATCGCCGGTAAGAATCATATTTGCAAGTGCGGTATAGCATCCGTCGCCCAAATAAAAGCCTTTTTCTCTTTCCATGCAATCTTGAATAATTTCCTGAACACCGTATTTTTGAGAACGAACGCAAAGCTCCCAGATTTTAACCAAATCTTTATTATCCGCAAACTCGGGCTTCAGCTTCGCAGCAAGAGTAAAGGGATAATGCCGTGCGGTAAGGGAAACGCTTTTTACTACGCAGCCTTCGGGAATTACAAGCTCGGCATAGCGAAAAGCCTTATAATCAAACCAATCGAGCACGCTTGTGCCGTCTTGTATAATAAAGGTTTCTTCATAGCGGCAATTTGCCCTAAGGTCAAATCTCAAGCTGCCGTCATCATTGAGCTCCTGTGCACACCTTACGATTAATTTATCGCCTGCTCTGCCGGTGACGGTAAGCTCAAGGTATCCCACATACATTGCACCGAAATCATAAATCATGCCGTTTTTTGTGACATACGCTTCTGTAGGCTTTATGCTTTCAAACTCAAGCATACTGCTCTTCTGAAGCACCAAAGCATGATCGTCATTCTCTTTGATTTTTGCATTTTGCCAATATGAATCGTCAAAACCCGGTTTTTCAAAGCCCACCTCTCGGGCTCCCGAATTGTATTCCTCCAAAAACTGCGTATCATATCCCACAGTACCGATTTCGCTGTATGCCGTATGAACCGCCGTTTTGAAGCTTTCATCACTTGAAACAACGGTTTCGCCGTCGCATACAAGATCCAAAATAAGCCCGTGTCTGTTATCGCCGCTTTGCCATACGCGATTGATAAGCCCCTGATAAAGCGTATGAACCGCTATCGTATTTTCTCCCGATTTCAAAAAATCGGTTACATCAATAGCATTGTAATTGTACTGAAAATGATAGGACATAGTCGGTCCCTGAGCAACAAAGCATCCGTTTATATAGAGCTTATAGTAGTCATCTGCCGATATGTACATCACACTGTCCTTGATTTCCGACAGCTGAAAACTCCTTCTGAACAAAATATGCCTGTTTCTGTGTTCATCACAAGGCAAATCAACAACTTCAAGCTGTTTATGAAAAACATTCCGAGGACTCAAATCGAAAAACTCATCATCTGTAATCCATTTTCCTTTGAATTTGTGTTCCATGCTGTCACCTAAATCAAACATTTTTTTAATATTATCACATTTTTCCTTTTTCGGCAATACCCAAAAGTGATTTTTTTCAATAAAAAAGTGACTTTTTTTCTTGACAAAAAATATGCGTAATGGTATTATAAAGAAAAGGAGAAATCAAAATGGATAATTATAAGGTTTTTGTTAATAAAAGTGAGGCAGAAATACATTTTGCAAATGTTCTTGAACCGCCGTACAACGGCTTTTCACGCATGCCGTACGCAAATTTTACCTGCGATGATAATACGGTTATAAAAATTCAATCGAAGGCAAAAATAGAAAGCTGTATGATTCGTCCGCTCTCTTATAACATTGACTTCGATTTTTCGGAGCACGAAATAACCGTTAAGCTCGATAAACCGCTCAAATTTTCCGTTGAAATAAACGGATCGTATAAAAACAATATACTGATTTTCGCAAACCCCAAAAAGAATTATCAAATAACCGAAAATGTCATTCGTTTCGGGGAGGGCGTTACCGATGCTGGGGTCGTCGAAATAACCGAGGACAATACCACGGTTATCTTTGACGAGGGCGCATATGTAGAAGGCAAATTTAATATTCACGACTGCAAAAACATCAAAATTCTCGGCAACGGAATACTTTGCATGGAGAAATATCCCAGAAACGGTTCTCAGGAATTTATGAATATGTTTCGTATCGAAAACTGCGAGAATGTGGATATTGAAGATATTTGCGCAGTGGATTCCGTCAACTGGACCTGCAAGGTTACGGGGTGCAAATCGGTCCGCATAAACAATATGAAGATTATCGGAAGCCGAGGTAACTCTGACGGTATTGACATATGCGGCTCAAAGGATGTAACGGTTGAAAACATTTTCACAAGAACCTGGGACGATTCCTTCGTGCTGAAGGCGTTTGACACGGGCGATGTTGAAAATGTTGTTTTCAGAGATTCTGTATTATGGAACGATTTTGCAAGGCCTATCGAGGTAGGGGTTGAAATCCGTGCGGAACACGCAAGGAACATCGTTTTTGAAAACATTGATGTCATACATTCCCTTACGGGCTATCCCATTATGGGAATACACCACGGCGACAGGGCGATTGTTTCAGATATTGAGTTCAGGAATATAAGAATTGAGGATGCTCCCGGAGCACAGCTTTTCGATGTAAGAATTACAAACTCCGCATGGAACACCGATGACAAAATGGGAAGAATAGAAAACATTAGGTTTTCCGACATTTATCTTCTCGAGGAACAGGAAATACTGCCGTCAAATTCGAGAATTCAAGGTTTTTCGCCGGAAAACAGCATAAAAGGGGTAACCTTTAAAAATATAAATCTTCTCGGAAAGTTCGCAACAACTCCCGAGGAATTAAGGCTTAACATTATGGATTATGTCGATGATGTTAAATTCCTTTATCCGGAAGGCTGCGAAAAAATCAGCATGATAACCACAAGGCTTGAAGTAACAAAGCCTTTCACTCTTTGCAAAAAATGCGGAAAATATAAAGGTACCGTAAGGCTCACCGCCGAAAACAAAAGCTGTGAAACGCAGGATGTTGACGCTTACCTCAAAATCTCACCGGCAAATGCGGCGGAATTTGAGGATAAGCACATCGAATCGAGATTAAAAAGCGGCGAGACTACATATTTCGACTATGAAATAACGCTCCCTGCCGGAAAGTATCTGTTTGCGGTTCAGTCCGAAAACATAAATATAAGCGACAGCCGGCTCTTGGAGCAGTTTGATTTGGTTCTCGGTTGCAAAGAGGATGCTTTTGACAGCTTTATTTATGACTGGTACGGCAATAAATCAAGCGCAATCAGGCTTTGGGCTTCGAAAGGTTTTCTTCATGTTAAGTCTGATTACGAAAAACTTACGCTTTATTCCGCAATGCCTGTTCCCATGGAGGCAGGCGAGGTTATGTTCTCGGTGGAGGAAACCGATTTCGGTGAGGTTTCTGCCGTAATTAACGGATTGCACGGCGCAGAGGCCGCACCTCAGCTTCGCTGTCCCGCCGAAATAACATATGTGTTTAAAAACGAGCCTAAGGTTAAAGAAATTGCGGTAAATGAAATAAACGGTACTGCCGATGTTCCTTTTGAAGACTTAGGGGTCGACAAAGATTGCAAGAACTTTTGGCTTGAAATTGAAGCCAAAATGCCGGAAACGGAAGATCACAGATACCCGTTTACCATGTTCCGCTCCGTAAAGCCACGGGAAATAGCACATATGTTTGCAAATGTTGTAATCAAATAGGAGAATGTTGAACTTTGAAGAAAATACTGATTATTGTTTTGGCACTGTCTTTGATATTGTGTTCCTGCGGAGGCTCGGATACAAAGCTCACGAAAACAGAGGATGAAAATATCAAGGATGATATTATTTTAGGTGTTGTTATGCCTATGCAGGATCATGAGATGATTTACGGAATTCAGCTTGCGATTAATGAAATTAATCTGTCGGGCGGAATAAACGGGCATCAAACTCTCGTCACCTTTCTCAACTACGAAAAAGGCAACCTTCACGGGCTTGAAGGGCTTAAAAGCCTTGACACAATGCTGTTTATCAACCTGTCAAATGTTGAGGTTTTCTCACAGCTTAAGGACTACAATCCGGCTGTTTTGTCTACCGGCACAAGGCTTGGCGGAGAAACAACATTCGACTTTTCGGGCTTTGATTCGGAAGGCTTTGAAAAGCTTTTCAAAACAAAGTACAATACAAAGCCGAATTACACAACGGCAAAGGCTTACGAAATGGTTTACATGGCAAAAGAACTTATTGAGATTTCAAACTCGACTACCCCCGATGATCTTGTAACAGCACTTAAATCCTACAATAATTTTACCGGAAAATTTCACTCATCGGTTACCACGGTTTACAATCCACTCTGACATTATTTCCGAAGCGGCGAGCGCAGTGTACTCGCCGCTTCCGTGTTCTATTACCACGCATACCGCAATTTCGGGATTATCGTAGGGCGCAAATCCGATGAAAAGTCCGTTTTCGGGGCCGCTCGGCACCTGCGCAGTTCCTGTTTTTCCGCCTGCACTGTAGCCTTTATCCGAAAAAGCCTGCTTTGCGGTGCCCGTTGTGCAGCACAGCCTCATACCCTCCTTTACGGCATCGAAAAATTCGGGGCTGACATCCACCTTACTTTGAAGCTCCGTCTTTCTTTCGTATTCGGTCTTTCCGTCATATTGCGCTATTCTTTTTACAATGTGCGGCTTGTAAACGTATCCCCCGTTTGCTATAGCGGCGGTGTACCTTGCAAGGGAAAGAGGAGTAAACATATTCACAGACTGCCCTATTGCCGCCTGAAGTGTATCTCCCGAAACCCAGTTTTCTTTCGTTTTCGGCGATGCAATTATTCCTTCCTCCTCACCCGAAAGCTCAATTCCGCACTTACTGTTAAGGCAAAATTTTTCACCGTACTCGGCAATTTTTGAAATTCCCAGCCTTCTTCCCACCTCATAAAAATAATAATTGCAGGACTTTGACAACGCCTCGGATACATTGATATTCCCGTGAGTTTCGTTCTTGCTTGTCCAAATGTGACACGCAGGCATATATGACGGTGCATAGAAGGTGTATATGCCTCGGTCGAGTATCTTCTCATCCTTTGAAATCACGCCTTCCGAAAGTGCCGCAAGCGCAACGACGGGCTTATACACAGAGCCCGGCTCATATCTTCCCGAAATGCATCTGTTCAAAACAGGATTTCTCTCATCCGAAATAAGGCTGTCATAATCCTGTGCATAGGTTGAAATATCATAATCGGGGTACGAGCTCATTGCAAGAACATCGCCGTTTTTAACATCAATTACAACTGCACCGCCGCCTCCGCATACATTCCTGTTCCTGTTTACCTCGTCAACCGCCGCCGACAGCTCGTCCTCACACTTTTTCTGAAGCTCCTTATCAATGCAAAGCTCTACAAAACAGCCGTCCTTTGCAGGAAATTCTGTGGTTTTTCCGCTCGAGTCCGTTATTTTTTCGCCGTCCTTGCCTCTGAGATATTCTTCTGCAAACCTTTCTATGCCGCTTTTGCCTGTTATATCATTTATTTTATAGCCCAGAGTGCGTTTTTCGGCATATTCCTCCTCCGTGATATTCCCTACGGTTCCTGCAATGTGGGAAATTCTCACGCCGTCAGTCTTACGCTTGTAACCGTCCGATATGCTGACGCCTTGCAAATTATGCTCCGAAAGAATTACCGCCTGCTCCTTTGTGATGTTTTGGGCAAAAATAAAAGGCTGACACAATTTGTTGTCATCCTTTGTAATGGGTTTATTAAGTATTTTTGAAAGGATATTAACCGTCCTCTCGTCCGCCGATTCGTCAACAGTTAAATAAAAGGTACTCTCGTTCGTTACGAGCACTTTTGAATTTCTGTCAAGTATTTCTCCCCGTACGGCGCAAAGCCTTGAGCTTTGACTTCCCAGAGCTTCGGCGTATTCCTCCATAAGCTTGCCCTTAAACATCTGCAAATCAACCATTCTGAACGCCAAAATGCCGAAAAGCAGGATAATCATAATTATAAAGAATATAACTCGTTTCTTTCTCATTTCAATCTCACCGTAAAGTTCTTCACAGCGGAATAATGACATAATCAAGCTCCTTTACATTAACATAGGGTTCAACCGTAACTATAGCATTTCCGCCGTTTTTCTTTTGAATTTTTGTAATCTTTCCTATCTTTATACCTCCCGGAACAAGGTCGCTCATTCCGGATGTTGAAATTATGTCCCCTTCCTTTGCGTTATCCAGGGACGAAACATACATAAGCCTGTTCTTTTTGAGAAGATAGCTTTTTCCGTTTGCGCAGTTCGTAACGCTCATGTTGAAATTTTCGGATAATACGGGTGTTACCTCCGCCCATGTTTCTCCGCAGGCGGTTACAATCCCCACAAGACCGGAATTTGAAATTGCGCAATTCCCTACCGCCAATCCGTCCTCCGAGCCGCTATCTATCACAAATGGCATTGTTTTTGTTTTAAGACTGCCGTTAAGTATTCTCGCAGTAATCCTTTTTTCACCAAAGCTTTTAATCCTTAGAAGCTTTTTAAGCTCCGAATTTTCGGCATAAACCTTCATTTCACCCGAAATCATACCTTCAAGCCTCTCACATTCCGACAAAAGAAAGGTATTGCGCTCCAAAAGCTCCTCTTTGCTCAAAAAAGCCGTGTACACATCATCAAGAAACTGAACGGCAGCATATCTCAAAGGTTTGACGGAAATTATCAAAGCCAAAATGCCGCAAACCGTCAAAACAAAAAACTTTTTCATAAAAGCCCTCAATCAGAGCCTTATATATTCGCCGAAAATTCTGCTTATCGGGAGCCCGACAACATTGAAATAATCCCCGTCGATTTTTTCTATCAAAAGACTTCCCGACCCTTGAATTCCGTAGGCACCCGCCTTGTCGTACCACTCGTTTGTTTCCATATACCAAGAAAGAAGCTCGGGAGTGATTTTTTTGAAATACACATCGGTTTTTTCAAAAGAAGCCTCGGATTTTCCGTCCTCAATAACGCAAAAGCCGGTATAAACCGAGTGCACCCTGCCGGAAAGCATTTTAAGCATATTTTCAGCATCGGCTCTGTCTTTAGGTTTTCCTAAAATATTGCCGTCAATACACACAATTGTGTCTGCGGCAAGAATAATACCGTCTTTTCGTTTCTTATAAACCGCTTCCGCCTTAATCTCGGCGGCTCTTTGGGCATAATTCCCGAGCTTCTCGGAGTTTTTTTCATCTGTATCCAAAGAAAAAACCTCAAATTCAACCCCGAGCATTGCAAGTAATTCCCGCCTTCTCGGCGAACCCGACGCCAAAATTATCCTTTTCATGCTAAACACCTCTGTAATAATGTCCCCTCGTAAAATCTCCCGAGGGCTTTTCTCCGCACCTGTAGGCTTTTATTATCCTACGGCATTTATTCTCATCCTCATCTGTAAAAACGAGCCTCAATGTATCAACACAAGTATTTTCAAAATCCAAAATTTTATCCGCCATATAAATAGGAACGGAATTCAGCACCTCAAAAACGCCGAGCTCCTTATCGCACATAAGCGCAAAGCTTCTGCCTGTTCTGTCGGAAATATTGCAGGTGCCGCAAGCGCCTGCGTTTTCCGCAAAGCAGTTAACCGAAGTCATAAGAGGAAGCTTTCCATAAACAACCGCCTCGCACGGAACCGGACTTTTTAAGCCCTTAATCTGCGAAATGTTCAGCTCCGGTGACAGGCATATTCTCCTTTTTCCCATATTATAAAAAGCAGATGCGGTTTCGGAATTAAAGCACCACAATGTGTAATCCGAAAAATCCGAAATTTCAAAATCGCCGAAATTCGCCGCCGAAAGCTTATTGTAACCCATTTTTTCAACCGCTGAAATCATGCTTTTAAGCAAATTCCTCTTGCTGTCATGATTGATTTTGGGAAGAACCGCAATAATGCGATTATCAAAATCGGAAAACACATCTTTGTTTTTAACAAGCAAGGAAATCGGAACATAAACAATATCCGCATCTACAGAGGCAACATACTGCGAAACCGTAGAAACAAATGCGGAAAGCTTGAAGCCTCCCTTATTTACAAACGGTGTGTATGAATTATTTTTCGGAGCTTTGGCAAGCTTCCTTTTTTCGAGTAACAGACCGATAAGCCCTTCAACAGCTTTTCGCCTTACGCTCTTTATTTCGCTCACGGGAACCATAAGATTTGAATCAACATCCGCATAAAAATTATCACAAACAAAGGGCGTATCGCCAAGCATCAGAACCTTGCTCTTAATATCCTCCGCCGTAACCTCACGCTTAAGTGCCTTTTCGCAGACAAAATCGCCCTTTGCCTGAAAATCTTTGCCGTTTGCTTGAAATTTAACGCTGATAGGCTGTCCTATTTTTGCACTCACAAAAACATCCGCACCGACCTTTTTTTCCGGGACATCGTATTCTCTGTCGCCGTACTCCGTATCCTTTCTGTTTTTGACAAAAAGGTCTTTTCCGCCGATGTAATAGGAATCCGTATAGCCGCCTCTGTCAAAAACCGAACTAAGCCTTTTTATGTCATTTTCGGAAACAGCGCCGTTATCAATCGCTTTTCTGTAGATTTCGGTCACCGTTCCCACATAGCCTGCGCCCTTCATTCTTCCCTCTATTTTTAAAGAAGCAACTCCCGAAGCCTCAAGCTCTTTAATATGATTAACAAGCATCATATCCTTAAGGCTCATAAAAGCCCCTTCCTTATCTCCTGTGCGATATTGCATTCTGCAAGGCTGTGCACACTTTCCCCTGTTGCCGCTCCGCCTTCCGATAAAGCTGCTCATAAGGCAAAAGCCCGAACAGCAGGAGCAAACCGCGCCATGCACGAAAACTTCGATTTCTATATTTGAGTTTTTGCAGATATAGTCAATGTTTTCCTTTGAAAGCTCTCTTGCAACAACCGCTCTCGTGCAGCCTGATTTTTCCGCAAACCTTACGCCGTCAAGATTGCAAATCCCCATCTGCGTGCTTGCGTGAAGTGGAAGTTCCGGAATATTGTCCGACAGAAATTTCATAACCCCGATGTCCTGAACAATTACACCGTCTGCTCCGTTTTCGTAAAGAAAAACCGCATAGTCAAAAAGCTGACCGATTTCACGGTCGGTCAGCAATGTATTTACCGTTATATATGTTTTTACGCCCCTTAGTTTGCAATAATCAATCGCATCCGAAAGCTCGGCTTTACCAAAATTTGCGGCATTCATCCTCGCATTCGCAAACTCACTGCTGCCGAGATAAACAGCGTCACAGCCTGCACTGACCGCCGCACGCAACGCATCAAAACTGCCTG
The DNA here is from genome assembly GCA_902492655.1 of uncultured Eubacteriales bacterium. Taxonomy (GTDB): domain Bacteria; phylum Bacillota; class Clostridia; order HGM11514; family HGM11514; genus CAKSKB01. The sequence goes on from CABUMF010000020.1 coordinate 18,623, forward strand.
CCGGAGATAGTAGTTCCATAATCAGCCCTTCTTGTTTGTTTTCTTAATGTACATGGCGCAAAGCTCGGGAAGCTCCGTCACTATACTGTATTTAAATCCGTCCGAAGGGATTTTTTCAGCCTTAAAATACATCGGCTCATCGCAGGATTTACCGCCAAACTTCCGAGAATCCGTATTCAAAACGGTTTTGTACCATCCGCCGCTCGGAACTCCTAAGCGGTATTTTTCGTGAGCTTTTGCGGCAAAATTGGCTACAACAATGGTTTTTTCCTTACCGCTCTCGCTTTTCCTTATAAACGAAACCGTATTTCTGTCACGGTCGCCGGCATTTATCCATGAAAAGCCGTCCCAGTTGCCGTCATTTTCATACATGGATTTGTGGGATGCGTAAAAGCCGTTAAGCTCCCGCACATACTCTGAAAGCTTTGAATGCATATCAAACTTAAGAATATCCCAGTCAAGTCCTTCCTGAAATCTCCACTCCAAAAACTGCGCAAATTCGCCGCCCATGAACAAAAGCTTTTTCCCGGGATGCGCATACATATAAGCATACAAAAGCCGTAGCGATGCAAATTTCTGTTCATAGCTTCCGCTCATTTTATCAATAAGAGAATGCTTTCCGTGCACCACCTCATCATGGGAAAGCGCAAGAATATAATTCTCGGAATATGCATACATCATTGAAAATGTCAGCATATCGTGGTTCGGCCCTCTGAAAAATGGATCCATGGACATATATCTTAAAACATCGTTCATCCAGCCCATATTCCACTTATAATTAAATCCCAGTCCTCCGTCGCAGGCGGGCTTTGTAACCCCTGCCCATGCGGTGGATTCCTCCGCAATCATAAGCACATTGGGAAATCTCTCAAAAACCGCAATATTAAGCTTTTGCAAAAAGCTTACCGCTTCTAAGTTTTCCTTGCCGCCGTATTTATTTGCAACCCATTCGCCGTCATTTCTGTTATAGTCAAGATAAAGCATACTTGAAACGGCATCAACCCTCAGCCCGTCTATATGATACTCGTCAAACCAAAAAACGGCGTTGGAAATAAGAAACGAATGTATTTCGGACTTTCCCCAATTAAACACATATGTTCCCCATTCTTTATGCTCTCCGAGCCTTGAATCGGGGTGCTCGAAAAGAGGAGTTCCGTCAAATCTTGCAAGAGCATATCCGTCCTTTGGAAAATGCGCCGGAACCCAATCCATAATAACGGAAATACCGTTTTTATGGCACATATCTATAAAATACTTAAAATCAACAGGCTTCCCGAACCTGCTGTTTGCCGCATAATACCCCGTAACCTGATACCCCCATGAACCGTCAAAGGGGAATTCGCACATCGGCATAAGCTCGATATGAGTATAATTCATTTTTTTGATGTAAGGAATAAGCTCATCCGCCATTTCACGGTATGTTAAAAATGTGCCGTCTTCATGCTGCTTCCAGGATGCGAAATGAAGCTCATATATATTCATCGGACGATTGTATGGAGGAGTGTTTTTCCTGTTTTCCATCCATTTTCCGTCATGCCATTTGTAGGAAATATCCGCAGTAAGTGAAGCATTTTTCGGTCTTACCTCGCTCATAAAGGCAAACGGATCAATCTTCAAAAAAACATCTCCGTTTTGCCCTTCAATGCTGTATTTATAAGGTTCGCCTTCTCCGATGCCATCAATAAAGGTTTCCCATATTCCGCTGTCTTTACGAAGAACCATTTTGCCATCGTTTCTGTCCCAGCCGTTTCTGTCGCAAACAACCGAAACCGACTTTGCATTCGGTGCCCAAACCGCAAAAGTATAGCCGCCCTCTGCCTTATGTGCGCCGAGCATACGGTAGCTGTAGTAATTCTTACCGTTATTGAAAAGATACATTGCATCCGAATCAACGGTTGAAAGCTTTGCCATTTGATAAGTCCTCTCTATCTGATAAAGTTGATATAATTATGCAGATTTTTTACGGTAACACACTCTCCGGCTTCCGTTTTTTCTCCGTCCACCGACCAGGTTATCGGACTTTCCGTAGTGAATTTAATATCCGAAACCTTGAAAAAGTCAAACATCTTATTGGAAAAATCCGATGCAAAGCAGCCCTGAACAATCTCATGCAGCTCAATAATATTTTTCGGTTTTCTCACAAGGGTAACCTCAAAAAGTCCGTCATTCATATCTACAAAATCGGTATTAATCTTAACAATTCCGGCAACCGATGTGGAATTTGTAACCGCACCGAAAATATAATCGTCCTCAAAGGTCAAACCGTCCGCCTCTGCCTTCACATGATAAGGTCTTATAGCGGTAATATCCTTCATGCCCTCAAGCACATAAGCAAGGTGACCGAAAACATTTTTAAACTGCTGGGATGTGTTATACGAAACCGATGTAAAAGCACCGAAGGATGCAATATAGGTAAAGTATCTGTCGTCAAAGCACCCTATGTCAATGGGGAGAGGCTTACCCTCAACAATCCTCATTGCCGCAGACTCCGTATCACATTCAATGTTCATGCTTGCCGCAAAATCATTTGTACTTCCCGACGGAATATAACCTACGGGCATAGCTCTGTTTCCGATTGCTATTCCGTTTAATGTTTCGTTTAAGGTACCGTCTCCTCCGCAACAAACAATGCAGTCAAAATCTCCGCTTTCGGAGTATTCCTTTGCAATTTCCGTTGCATGGCCGCAGTACTCGGTCAGCCTAACCGTGACCTCAAAACCGTTTGTGTCAAACACGCTGATAATATCAAATAAACTGTTCTTTGCCTTTTTCTTTCCGGAACAGGGATTAACTATAAGCAGTAATTTTTTCATAACCCAACACACCCAAGTCTTTTTTTATATTTTCATTTAGCCGCCGGCAACCGCCGAGGCAATCAATTTCCCGGGCGGAACCTTTTTATAAGCATTGGATAAACACCCAATATCCAAACAAACACAACGGTATTTTTAATGTTTTTTACAACAAATTCAATCTCGGGATTCAGCCTTTCGATATACCCGATAGACAAATACAACACAAGAACGCCTGCAATCCCGAGCAAAAATCTCATAACCTTATTCCCGAACGTTCCTGCGGAATTGAAGTCAATCTTATTGACCTCGATATAATACAGAACCAAAAACACAGCAGAAATAAGCGAGGTTTCAACAGAATCCTCTGCCATGGAAAATTCGGTTCCGTTTAACACGGATGAGGCTGTAAACATCAACAGTGCAGCAGCCAAAAGCACTCCGATTACAGTCGCTTTAGATGAATTTCTTTTTTCAAACAAATGCTGATACTTATGCACAAATGTGCAAATTGCGAATGTGATTACAAAGCTGACAAAAACATCCGTGGGAGTATGAACGCAAAGAACCATTCTTGAAAGCATCACCAAAAATACAAGGGCAAAGCATAAAACCCTGCCCCATATTTTTTTGATTTCAAGTGAAGCATACCCCAAAATTGATGTTGCCACCTGGGTATGACCGCTCGGGAAAGAAAACCCCGTTGCCGTCAAAAGTGCTGGCTCGTACGCAATTATGTCCGCCCACCTTACAAAGGGGCGTTCCACCGCAAAGCCTATTTTAAGCCCCTGCACCACAATAGCAGAAAACACAAACGTTAAGCCAATGCCGTAGGCTTGTCTTTTATTTCCGCACCAAAACAGCCAACAAAACACAACTATAATCAATATTTTATTGCAAAGTCCGGAAACCAAAACCGCAAAATCTCCGACAAAAGCCGTTCTGATTCCCTGCAAAAATTCAAGAACCGAATAATCAAAACTCATACCGCCACATGAGCATCACCGGCACTTCTCATTTCCTCCGATTGTGCCGCAGCTTCATTTACCTCCTCGGGTTCTTTGTATGTAGGAACAAACTTCTTTATAAGGCTGTGTATGTAATCTGACTCAACATCATTGCCATACGCTTCCATGGCGGATTTAATTTCGGACAGCACAGAATCAATTTCATCCCTTGATAAAGGATTGTCCTTTTCAATAAATATCATATTATTTTCCGTTTTCGTAAGCTCTTCCGTTTTGATAAGAAGTTCCTCATAAAGTTTTTCTCCGGGACGAAGCCCGATTTCCTTTATTTCGATATCGGAATATGGCCTAAAGCCCGAAAGTCTTATCAAGCTTTCCGCCAAATCGAGAATTTTAACCGGCTTTCCCATATCCAAAACAAAAAGCTCTCCCGATTTTGCCATTTTTCCGGCTGTTATAACAAGCTGTGCCGCCTCGGGAATAGTCATAAAATACCTTATAATTCTCTTATCTGTAATTGTTATTGGGCCGCCGTCGGCAATCTGTTTTTTAAACAGCGGAATAACCGAGCCGTTTGACCCGAGAACATTGCCGAACCTTACCGCAGAAAAAGAGGTTTTACTGTCCGTTCTGCTCTGAATAATCATTTCGCAAAGCCTTTTGGATGCACCCATGATATTCGTCGGGTTGACTGCCTTATCTGTTGAAATAAGAATAAACTTTGAAACACCGTGCTTTTCAGAAACATTTGCAACATTGAGCGTTCCGAACACATTGTTCTTTATAGCCTCGCCACCGCTGTGCTCCATAAGAGGAACATGCTTGTGAGCTGCGGCATGAAACACAATATCCGGCTTATAATGCTCAAAAATCGAATCGAGCCTTTTCTCGTCGCGCACTGAAGCAATTTCAACACTCAGCTTCAGCGAATCGCCGTAGATGTGCAAAAGCTCTTGCTGAATATCATATGCATTGTTTTCGTAAATATCGAGAATTATCAGTTCTTTGGGGTTGGTTTTTGCTATCTGTCTGCAAAGCTCGCTTCCGATAGAGCCGCCTCCGCCGGTCACCAAAACGTTTTTTCCGTTATAAAACTCCGATGTCTTTAAATCTTCAAGCTTCAAGCTGTTTCTGAAAAGCAAATCCTCTATCATAAATTCTCTGATAATAGGCTTTTTTGAAGATTCGCCATTGGAATCGCTGTTAATCGGGAAATCATAGAGTTTTATCTTACAGCCGGTTTTCATGTAAAAAGAGTGAATTCTTTCAATTCGTTCGTTGTCAAGAGACGGTATCGCAATGAAAACTTCCTGAACAGGGAGCTCTTTAATCTCGTTTATAATGTTCTCATCTTCTTTATAAACCTTGATACCGTGAATTTTACTGCCGATTTTAATAGGGTCGGTATCAATAAAGCAAACAGGGCGATAGCGTGAATCGGGATTGTAAATAAGCTCGTCTGCAAGCATTGAACCAACCTGCCCTGCACCGACAATTGCCACACCCGTCTTGTTCATATCATCGACTTTAACATTTAGGTACCTGTAAAACTGCTGATATACAAACCTCGACGAAAGGGACAATAGAGTAAATGTCGAAGCGACGGACAGTATCTTCCAGAAGCTCGAATTATAATTCCCGAAACAAATTATAAACGCCAAAGCAATTGCGGTTCCGGAAAAATCGCAGAAAATCATTTGAAGATACGCTCCCGAATTTGCATATCTCCAAACATTGGAATATGCACCGAAAGACAATCTCACAATAAGCATTACGCAAAATACTGCTAAATTATACTCAAATGCCTCACGGGAAAAATAAAAAATTGAATTGTTTGCGATATCCGACAAAAACATCGAGGTAACGGATACCGCCAAAAAAATCAACACATCAATCAATATGAGAAACAGCCTTCTCCTGTTTTTCTTCATAAGCCCACCCTTTTGCTGAATCGTTTTATACGAAAAAATACCTTCACCTGTTAATTATAACATATTAAATGAAAAAATTCAATAATTTTTTTACTATAATACATTAATTTTTTTGAAAATGATACAAAATTGTACCGTGATCCGAAAATTCTTCGGTTACGGTAAAGTCATTTTCAAGCGCTTCAAACAAACCGTCTACTCGGCGTCCGATGCGATGCGACACTACTATATAACCTGAATTATGAGACTTTATTTCTTCAATATCAGGATTGTATTCCTCAAAATATCCGTTTCCGAGCATAGTGTTTTCGGGAACCTCGTAATTCATTCTGTAGCAATAGGTAGGAACGCTGTGAACATAGACATATATAAATTCATCCTTATCCTTTAAGTAATCCACAACCGGATTAAGGTTGTCCCCTTCTATATAAACGCTTTCGGGGCTTCTGTAGTCATATATACCGCTTACGGATAATATAAGCGCAAGCGAAACAACAATCTCGGCAAATCCCTGAAGACTGAAAAATACAAATGCGAGAATAATAAGAAGCGGATATGCAAAAAGCCAAATTCTTTCCGAAACAGGGAAAAAGCCTAAGGATGACGCAACAAAGCACAACGCAAAGCCTATGAATGTGACTGCAATTTCGGGCTTTTTTATTTTTGATATGCAAAAAAGTGCGACAAGCGAAATTATTCCAACCGGCTTTGCAAGAAGCATCAGCATATCAAAAGCATTCTTAAGCTCCGCCTTTGAATTTATTAAAAGCGGAAATCTCATGTTTTCCCAATATGCCGTCATATCTCCGTTTTCAATAACCGGCTTGAGCCAAAAAACAAAGTAAATTCCAAAGCTTAATGCCAGCACCGCACCGCCGATCAATGTTTTTACGGGTTTTTTGATATTCTTTGCAAGCTCAAAAATAATAATTCCGGCAATAAAAATACAAGCCGGATTTGAAAGCCAAATCATAATAGCAAAAATAGCTGTCAGTACAGCAAAATTCAATTTTTTTGAGTTGTAAAGCGAATAAAGGAGTAAAACCCCGAGCACCGCCGCGCAATCGGTCATATACGGCTTAAACTCGCATGAATATCTCAAGAGTATGCCACAACCCGAAACGCACGCACAGACCGCATACGGGCGTTTTACGCACAGCCTTTCGGCAAGAAAATATGAAAGAACTATTACCGCAATGTACGATATGAACGAAAACAGCCGAAGCGTAACCTCGGAGTTTCCCAAAGCAAGCGTCAAAAGCTTTACGGCATAAAGATAAAGCACCGGAGCGGACTGCGTAAGGTCAAGAGGCTTTGATATAAGCGTCCCCAATGACCTGTTGGAAACCGACCATGCAAGCATTCCTTCATCGAGCCACAACGAGCGTCCCGAAAACAGAAGCCGTGCCGAAACCACCACCCCCACAAGCGTAATCAAAATGAATATTAAATTTAAAATCCTGTTTTTCATTCAAATTCACCTAAATAGATTTTATCATATTTTGCTTTACAAATCAATATTTTATTGACTTTTTTTAGAGTATGATATATAATTTATCAATAGTTGAATATTTTTTCGCCGATTGGGATACATTAACCCTGAAAATATTATTGAATTGTGAAAAGAGGGTTATTATGATTGATATCATATCACTTGTGCTTGTGATTATCGGCGCATTGAACTGGGGATCCATCGGTCTTTTCGGTTTTGACATCGTAGGTGCGATATTCGGCGGTCAAGGGGCAATAATCAGCAAGATAATTTTTACTCTTGTCGGTCTTGCCGGTCTATGGTCGATTTCGCTGTTGTTCAAAGAAAAACACGCAAATCAATCTTAATGAAAAAGCACTCTTTGGAGTGCTTTTTTTCACGGGAGCGGAAATATGAAAATAAAAGAAGCGATTATAGTTGAAGGAAAATATGATAAAATCCGTCTGCAAAGCTTTCTCGACGCACATATTATTGCGACAACGGGCTTTGATATTTTCAAAAACACAGAAACGAAGGAATACATAAAAAAGCTTGCAATGACAAAAGGCATTGTAATCCTCACCGATTCGGATTATGCAGGATTCAGAATAAGGAACTATATAAAATCGTTTGTTGATGAAAAATATATTCTGAACGCCTACATCCCCGAAATAAAAGGAAAGGAAAAAAGAAAAAGCAAGCCTTCAAGCGAAGGTCTTTTGGGAGTTGAAGGGATAGACAACGCTCAGATTCTGCAAGCCCTAAAAGGTGCAGGCTGCACTATTGATGATAAAAAAGAAAAATCGGAAAGCCCGATAACAAAAATCATGCTTTATAATGACGGCTTTATAGGCGGCGAAAACAGCTGTGATAAGCGAAAAGATTTATGCGAATACTTCGGTATTCCAACAAAAATTTCAACAAATGCACTTATAAAAGCACTTAATTCGGTGACAACCCTTGAAAAATATATGAAATTTAAGGAAATTGAAGAAATTAAAAGAAAACAAGAGCAATAGGAAGAAAATATATATAAAGTCACAAATTTCTTCCGTATTCAATAAAATTCAGAGGTTGCAGAAAAGTCAAAAAAGGTCTATTATAGCATTAGCACTTGAAGGTGTTGAGTGCTAATTGTGGATGTAAATTATTTTAGGAGGTAATACATTATGAAAATCAAACCACTTGCTGACAGAGTTGTAATCAAAATGCTCGAGAGCGAAGAAACAACGAAAAGCGGCATTATTCTTGCAGGCGCTGCAAAGGAAAAGCCTCAGATGGCTGAAATCGTTGCAGTAGGCCCCGGCGGAATTGTTGACGGCAAAGAAGTTAAAATGGAGCTTAAAGTCGGAGATAAGGTTATCACATCAAAGTATGCGGGAACCGAAGTTAAGCTTGATGATGTTGAATACACTATATTAAGACAGAGCGACGTTTTGGCTAAGGTAGAATAATTTAGGAGGTTAGAGTTATGGCTAAGGAAATTTTATACGGAGAAGACGCAAGAAAAGCCCTTGAAAAAGGTGTGAACCAGCTTGCAGACACAGTTAAAATCACACTGGGACCGAAGGGTAGAAATGTTGTTCTCGATAAAAAATACGGTTCACCCCTCATCACAAATGACGGTGTTACTATCGCAAAGGAAATTGAACTTGAAGACCCCTTTGAAAACATGGGCGCTCAGCTTGTAAAGGAAGTTTCGACAAAGACAAACGATGTTGCCGGTGACGGTACAACAACTGCTACCGTTCTTGCACAGGCTCTTATCAGAGAAGGTCTTAAGAATGTTGCCGCAGGCGCAAATCCTATGGTTCTCAAAAAAGGCATCATGGGCGCAACGGAAGCGGCTGTTAAAGAAATCAAAGCCGCAAGCACTCCTGTTTCGGGCAAAAACGATATTACAAGAGTTGCTTCCGTTTCTTCCGCAAATGAAGTAATCGGTGAGCTCATTGCTGACGCTATGGAAAAGGTTACAAGCGACGGCGTTATCACGGTTGAAGAATCAAAGACTGCAGAAACATACTCGGATGTAGTTGAAGGTATGCAGTTTGACAGAGGTTACATTTCTCCTTACATGGCAACCGATACCGAAAAAATGGAAGCGGTTATTGATGACGCTTACATTCTCATTACAGATAAGAAGATTTCCAACATTCAGGAAATTCTTCCCCTCTTGGAGCAGATTGCACAGCAGGGCAAAAAGCTCGTTATCATCGCAGAGGATGTTGAAGGCGAAGCTCTCACAACTCTCGTACTTAACAGACTCAGAGGTACATTCGTATGCGTAGCTGTTAAGGCTCCGGGCTTTGGCGACAGAAGGAAGGCAATGCTTGAGGATATTGCAATTCTTACAGGCGGTCAGGTAATTTCCGACGAACTCGGTCTTGAGCTCAAGGAAACCACTGTTGACCAGCTCGGTCGTGCACGCCAGGTTAAGGTTCAGAAGGAAAACACCATTATCGTTGACGGTTTGGGCGATTCCGATGCAATAAGCGCAAGAGTTGCACAGATTAAGGCTCAGATCGGTGAAACAACCTCCGATTTCGATAAAGAAAAGCTTCAGGAAAGACTTGCTAAGCTTTCCGGCGGTGTTGCTGTAATCAAGGTTGGTGCTGCAACAGAAACCGAAATGAAGGAAATGAAGCTCAGAATCGAAGACGCTCTCGCAGCTACAAAGGCGGCAGTTGAGGAAGGTATTGTTTCCGGTGGCGGAACTGCTTACATCAACGCTATGGACGCTGTTGAAGAATACATCGGAACCGTTGAAGGCGACGAAAGAACAGGCGCAAAGATTGTTCTTCGTGCTTTGGAGGAACCCGTTAGACAGATTGCCGCAAACGCAGGACTTGAAGGTTCGGTTATTGTAAACAGAATCAGAGAATCCGAAAAAGGCATAGGCTACAACGCTCTTACCGAAAAATATGTTGATATGGTTAAGGAAGGCATAGTAGACCCTGCAAAGGTTACACGCTCGGCACTTGAAAACGCAGCAAGCGTTGCTTCTATGCTCCTTACAACAGAAAGCATAGTTGCCGACAAGCCTGCTCCCGAGCCTCCGGCTCCCAACCCTGCAATGGGCGGCGGAATGTATTAATTCCCGAAATAAATAAGTTCAGGCGACCGTTTTGTTGCGGTCGCCTGATTTTTTTATATGTTAAGATAATTGTAAATCATTATGAGTGCCTGAGCCCTTGTCAGAACGCCGTCCGGAATAAAATTGCCGTTTCCGTCACCGCTTAATATATTAAGACCGGCAAGAATGCTTGCATAGCCCACATCGTTTTTTATATCGTTGAACATAGGTCTGTAAATGTCCAGCTTTGCAATATTGCCATACCCCATTGCACGGGCTATGAATTTTGCCGCATCAATTCGAGTTACATTTCCGTCGGCATTCTTTTCCTCGGGCAATATAAAATCCGAACACTCATAAATCCACTCATAGTCAATATCGTCCGAAATTAAAATATTTCCGTTATCCTTAATTACATTTAACACAAGTGCCGCAAATTCCTTTTGCAAAACAGGCTCATCGGGCTTCAATTCTCCTCCGGCAAAGCCTATATCCGCCTGCAAAAGTGCATTTGCCGCGCCTTCCGCATAATGCCTTGTAACATCGCCGTAATCTTCAAGCTCCGACACGGTAAAGCCTTCGTACTCGCCCGTTTTTGCATCAACGATACCTGCTCCGTCCAAAAAGCTGTAGCAAAGCTTGTATTCTTCGGATTCGCCGTCATATATATAACAGATTTCGTAATCGGCGTTGGAAAGAAGAATTTCTTCCGCCTCGTCCTTTGTGATAACATTTTCAACAGACGGGAAAGTTTCGTCCGTATATGATATATTGTAGTGTGTAACCTTTTTAGAATCGGGATTTACCGAAATGCTGACGGTATCAATATCAACAGGTATGTCATTAACATATCTTTGATACAGGCAATCTCCGTTTTCGGTGTTTTCCAATTTGTACTCACCGTATTTTTTCGGAGCAAGCTCTCGCAAAGCATTATCCGCTGTTTTTGCGGCATCCTCATCTGAAATTTCGGAAGCCTTACCATCGCTTTCGGAATAGGAAAAAGCATTAAAGTTTGTAATCTCACCGCTTTCGGCATCAACACTTGCATAGAATCCTCTATAAAAGCCGTCTTTTTCCGAATTGTCGCTATATCTGAAACTGTATTGCCTTTTTTCGCCGTATCCGGATTTTGTCAGGCTTTTGGAAACATCCTCGAATTTCACATAAGGAAAGTCGGCGCACTTTATATTCATAACTGTATTGAACGCCTTTTCGGGAGAAATAAGCTTTTCTATATTTTCGATTTCATCAATTTCCGCATCCGAAAAACCGTTACCCGCATAATCCGATGCGGTAGAATAAGCGGATTCTTCCTTATATAAAGGAATTGCGTAATCATCGCTGCACGAAACAGTTTCACCTGTTAAGGCACTTATGTACTTATCTTCGCCTACCGTACGATATTTGGGAGAAATCGTTCTTTTTTCCTCTTTATTATCATCAAGCTCGTAATCCACCGAATAATAAAGCTCCGCGCCGAGCTTTTCCTTAAAGCTTTTTAACGCTTCTTCTTTGGAAATTACATCGCCGGTTTCATACTTGTTTTCATTATTAAAGCCGTGAATATAAAAACTCAAAAGCTTTTTGCCGGTAAGGTCTATTTCAATCATCCCTCCGGTATTTTTTATGGGATAACCGTTTTTGCACAAAGTAATATCAAAGCTTACCTCCCTTGAGTTCACAAATGGAGAGCCGAACTTTATATCATCAAAAATATCGGGATTAAGCTGCTTTACGAAATTCTCCGCAGAAACCCTGTATTCATCCTTTGTTAGCATCTGAGAAATCGGAACGGACTTTTCGCTGTCATCATAATAACTGTACCTCAATATCGTGCCGTCCGCCAATGCCGTAACATAAAGACAAGCACCGGTTTCGGTGTTTTGCCAATCAAAATTAAACTGCTGTTCTTCGCCTTCATAATAATGACTGCCGCTTTCAAAGCTGTCATACTCATCGGTGTTTCCGATTCGTGATTTGACTGTTTCAAGCACCCTCTTCATATCCTCCGAATCCGCCGCAAACGCCTCGGACATCATGCCTACCGTCAAAATAACGCAAAGAATGATTGATAATAGTTTTTTCATAAAAAACCCTCCGTCTTAAATAGTTTTCGTATATAATACCTTCCAAAAGCGGAAAAAGTTTCATTTTTTTGAAAAAACCCGTGCAAACAGAATTTACACGGGTTTTCGTATTCGATAAAATTAAACCTCGGGGATTTCGATTTCGATTTCGTGACCGAGCTCGGCAGACTTGCAAATACCCGAAAGGATTGCCTGATTGTAAATAATCTGGCTTGTGGGAACGGGAGCCTTTCCGCCTTCCTTAACCGCATCAATGAAAGAACGAAGCTTTTCACGGAAGCAGTTAACATTGCTGTCCTTCATGGGAACCTTGTATTCAATCTGTTCGCCTGCAACTTCCTTGTAAATTACAAGATCGCCGCCGATTGAACCGTTCCAGCAGTTTGTGGAAGGAATTCTGAGACCTGCCTTTGTACCGAGAATAAGCGTATCTCCGGGAGTGTCAATATTGAGTGCCCAAGAAATTCTGAAGTCCAAAATAAGGTCGCCTTCCATACGAACAAAACCTGCCGCAAAATCGTCAACTCCGAACTTTGAAGCATACTCATGATGCTCGCCGTAGCCTACATAGTTGGGATCTGTTCCGAAATAAGCGGATTTGTAGCCTGTAACAGTCAGAGGCTTCGGATATCCGATTGCATTGAGAACCATATCGAGAGAATAGCAGCCGATGTCACCGAGAGCACCGATACCGCCGGTTTCCTTTTCGATAAAGGTTGTACCGTAGGGTGTGGGAATACCTCTTCTTCTTCCGCCACCTGTCTGAATATAATAGATTTTACCAAGCTCACCGCTTTCGCAAATCTTCTTAACCATCTTCATGTTGGGATCGAATCTGGGCTGGAAACCGATTGTGATAATCTTACCGCTTTCCTTTTCTGCCTTCATGATTTCAATGCCCTCTTCCAATGTAACGCACATCGGCTTTTCAAGCATAACATGTACGCCCTTTTTAAGAGCATAAATTGCACATTCCGCATGAGTGCAGTTATATGTACAAACACTTACGGCGTCAAGCTTAAGGCTTTCGTCATCAAGCATTTCCTTATGGCTGCCGTAGCACTTTGCGCCCTCAACACCGAATTTTTTAAAGAAAGCTTCAGCCTTACCGGGAACAAGGTCTGCGCCTGCAACAATTTCAACATCGGGCAATTCCTTGTAGTTTTTGACGTGCGCCTCTGCTATCCAGCCTGTACCGATAATTCCGACTCTGACTTTTCTGCCGGAGTCTGTTTTCTTTTCGTCGTCGACGATTTGATCAAATCTGTCGAGAATGTTATCTGCCATTGCTTTGTCCTCCAAAAATATAATTTTTTGTAACTTCATATTACCACACTTTTTAAAAAAAGTAAACCCCTATTTTTCAATTCGTCAATTTTTACAATTTTGGTGGTTTCTTTCAGCGTATTTGCGCTTTGTTGCCAGTCCGCCTCGTATATGCCTTTCGGATTTGTTTTCTGCAAGCACCTCCGCAACCATTTCATGCAGAATACGGTCGATTTTTTCAAGGCGGACGGTCACATCCTTATGTACGGTCGATTTGGATATGCCGAATATTTTGGCGGCATCCCTTACGGTGGTTCTTTTTTGAACAATATATTCTCCCAAAAGGACTGCTCTTTTCTCTATATAATCATTCATAATCCCTCACCTCACCTGATTATATGAGGGATTTATGATTAAAATTCTCAAAAAAGAAAAAAGACGGTGCAAAAACGCCGTCTTATATTTCAGTTACCGCATTCAATACTTATTTCATTAAACATTTTAAGATAATTGTCAATCCCGAAATCAGCCTTTTCCTCTCCGGAAATATCCAGCACCGTTTTTCCCTCATGCATCATTAGCGAGCGTGTTCCGTATTCAACCGCATATCTTAAGTTGTGAGTAACCATAAGAGTAGTAATTTTATCTTCATTAACTATTCTTTCGGTAAGCCCCATTACTATGTCGGCAGATTTCGGGTCAAGCGCCGCCGTATGCTCGTCAAGAAGCAAAAGCTCGGGGCGAACCAGCGTTGCCATAATAAGCGACAGTGCCTGCCTCTGTCCTCCGGAAAGCGAACCTGCTTTTGTGTTAAGGCGGTTTTCAAGCCCCATTCCGAGAGTTTCAAGCTTGCTTTGATAAAAGTTCTTTCTTTTTGAGTTCAAGCCCGGCGTCAAATTAAAGCTTTTTGTTTTGTTGTCCGCAACAGACATATTTTCAAAAATCGTCATGGACGGGCAGGTTCCAACGGAAGGGTTCTGGAAAACACGGGCTATTTTTGCAGCTCTTTTGAAATTTTTCTGCTTGGAAATATCTGTACCGTCAAGTATAACATTTCCGCAATCGGGCATAACATCACCCGAAATAATATTGAGCATCGTTGTTTTGCCGGAACCGTTGCTCCCGACAACCGCAACAAATTCGCCGTTTTTTATTTCGATATTAAAATCTAAAAACAGTATTTTTTCGTCAATCGTGCCCTTATTAAAGGTTTTGTTTATATGTTCGAGTTTAAGCATTAATACAAATCCTTCCTAATTCCTGCGTTTTTTGCTTACCAGAAGCGTAGCGACAAACAGAAGTGTAATGATAAGGTTCGTATCGGAAGACTGAAGCCCCGCACTGATTGCGCCGGTGATACAAGCCTTATAGATAATCATACCCAAAAGCACGCCGGTAGTGAGATTAAAAAGCTTAAGCTTTCCGAAAACCGTGGTTCCGATAATGACCGCCGCAAGCCCCATAACCAATATGCCGGTACCTGAAGTTATGTCAAACTGCATATTTCTTTGACAGCTTAGCGCACCCGAAAGAGCAACAAGGGAATTTGCAATGGAAAGACCGATAATTTTTACCGTTCCCGGATTTTTTGCAAGTGTTACAATAAGCTGTTCGTTATCTCCGGCACTTCTTAACAGAAAGCCGGATTTGGTACGCAAATACCAATCAAGAATAAGCTTTGCAAAAACCGCAATTGCAACTATGAACAAAAGATATTTATACGACTGAAGCCATGCAGGAAATTTTTCGGCAACGGTAAAAATAGTTTTTTCCTGCATTAAGAACTTGTTCGGTGCTCCGACAATTCTGTAATTAACAGAGTACAGTGCCGTCATCATAAGTATGCCCGCAAGAAGGTCCTTAATTTTGAGCTTTACATTGAAAA
>CABUMF010000021.1 GCA_902492655.1 uncultured Eubacteriales bacterium
TAAAGGATCTTCCCAAAGAGGAAGTAACCGACGAGGCTGAAGGCGAAGAAAAGACAGAGGAATCTTCAGAAGAAACAACTGAGGAAACCACTGATGAAGCGGCTTCCGAAGAAACTTCCGAAACAACAGAAGATACAGCAGATGCTGAAACAGAGTCTAAAAAATAAGTCTTTATAAAACAATCCACCGAGGCGTGCATGCCTCGGTGGTTCTTTTTGCTCATATTTTATGAAAAATATAATTTATTATTCTTCGGGAGAATTTTCCGCATCATATTCATAAAACGCATTTATTGACTTATTAATTGCGGAATGTACAAAGCTCGCGCTATCTTGCTTATAGGTTCTTATAAAAGCAGGCTTAACTCCGATATATTTACGAAATGTCTTATAAAAATGGGTTTTATTGTTAAAGCCTGACATTACAGCAATCTCCTGTACGGGAATTTGAGTTTCGATAAGAAGATTCATTGCATGAGCAATTCTTTTTTTCATAAGATAATCCGAAAAACCGCAACCGAAATATGTTTTCAGCAGCTTGCTGAAATAAACCTCGGAATAATTGCACATACGGCTGATGCTTTTAAGAGTCAGTTTTTCGCTTGAGTGCGCATCAATATAATCTATCCCCTTTTTCAGCTTATCGGGAAGCGAAAGCGCATCGCGTCTGACATTTTTCTCCGTTACCGTATTGCGGTTGGTTTGAATAAGAAAATTAATCACATTATTTTTTATTATTGTTTCAAATCCGGTTGATCTGTTAAGATTTTCTTCAAGTATCGAAAACAAAAGCTGTTCAACTCGGAGCCGCAAATGCCCGTCAAAATAAGCCAAATGATTTTTACCGTGCGGAAAAGAGGACTTTAATTCGGGAAGTGAATATATATCTTGTATCGAAGTTTTTCCGGCTAACCGAGAAGAAAAATACTCGGGTCTTATCCTGAAATTAATATATGACATATTGTCGATAACAGTATATCTGTGAACCTCGCCGATGTCAATAAACAAAGCATTTCCGTGCATAAGATGATACGGGACATCGTTGATATAGTGAATTCCCGAACCCGACAGAATATACACAAGTTCAATATAATCATGCATATGTTCGCCCTCGTCATGAGAGTACAAATTCATTGATATAGGCATATTGCCTTGTTCGTCTGTTATATACGGATATATTTTCATTTTCTCACCCTCCCATGAATATTGTAACACATTTTCCGGAATAAAGCAACAAAAAAGAAAAAGGCAAGCGCCATGCCTGCCTTTTTTCGGAAGTTTTATTTTACAATAAGGCTTTCGCCTGTCATTGCCGACGGTTTTTCTTCACCCATGAGCTCCAAAAGCGTAGGTGCAAGATCCGCAAGTCTGCCTTCCTTAAGCTTTTTATCTCCTGCTCCGACCATAATAAGCGGAACCTTGTTCGTTGTATGAGCTGTGAATGCACCGCCTGTTTCGTAATCAATCATTTGGTCTGCATTGCCGTGATCCGCTGTTACAAGCGCAATACCGCCCATTTCACGGATTGCATCTATCGTTCTTCCGAGACATTCGTCCACGGCTTCAACAGCCTTGACCGCAGCATCAAACACTCCGGTATGACCTACCATGTCGCAGTTTGCGTAGTTAAGAACTATAACATCATATTTGCCGGACTTGATTCTTTCCACAACCTCGTCCGTAACCTTATAAGCGCTCATTTCAGGCTGAAGATCATATGTTGCAACCTTCGGGGAAGGCACGAGGCATCTGTCCTCACCCTCATATTCCTTTTCAACACCGCCGTTAAAGAAGAATGTAACATGAGCATATTTTTCCGTTTCGGCAATTCTCAGCTGTGTATAACCCTTTTTGCTGATATATTCACCGAAAGTATCGTCAAGACTTTCGGGCTTAAACGCAACGGAAACATTCGGAATTGTTGCATCATACTGAGTCATACATACAAAAGTAATCGGGAGCAATTCTCTTTCAAATCCGGAAAATTCGGGGTCAACAAGAGTTCTTGTAATTTCCCTTGCACGGTCGGGGCGGAAGTTAAAGAAGATAACGCTATCCCCTGCCTTCATACCTTCATAGCCCCCGGAAACCGTAGGAACTATAAATTCATCCGTAACCTCGGCGGCATAGGATTTTTCAACAGCCGAAACCGGACAATCGAATTTTTCTCCTTCGGCTTTAACTATTGCGTTATAAGCCTTTACTACTCTTTCCCAACGATTGTCTCTGTCCATTGCGTAATATCTTCCTTCAATCGTGGCGATTTTTCCCGTACCGATTTCAGAAAGCTTATCGGAAAGCTCCTTCACAAAATCAATACCGCTTTCGGGAGGAACATCACGACCGTCCATAAAGCAATGAACATAAACCTTCTCAAGTCCCGCGCGCTTCGCAA
Source organism: uncultured Eubacteriales bacterium (assembly GCA_902492655.1). Classification (GTDB taxonomy): domain Bacteria; phylum Bacillota; class Clostridia; order HGM11514; family HGM11514; genus CAKSKB01. Next base: position 2,395 of record CABUMF010000021.1, read on the forward strand.
GTTCAACCAAAGCATAAAGATGCGTGTTGTGACTGTGAACACCGCCGGAGGAAAGAAGCCCCATAAGATGAAGTGCCGAACCCTTCTTTTTGCAGTTTTCCACAGCTGCCGTAAACTCCGGATTTTCAAAGAAATCCCCGTCGGAAATAGACTTTGTAATTCTTGTAAGTTCCTGATAAACAATTCTGCCGGCACCGATATTTGTATGCCCCACCTCCGAATTGCCCATCTGCCCGTCGGGCAAGCCTACATCCAGTCCGCTGGCACTTATCTTTGTGGAGGGATTTTCCGCAAAAAGCTTGTCAATATTCGGAGTATTTGCCGCCTTTATGGCATTGCCTTCGGCATTGTCATTAATTCCGAAGCCGTCAAGTATAATCAAACTAATCGGTTTTTTCATAATAATATCTTGTCCTTTCAATGCATAAAATCGGGGCGGTTCACCGCCCCGACAATTCCGGATTTATTTTACCGCATATACAATTGCTGCAAAATCTTCGGATTTAAGCGCAGCGCCGCCGATAAGACCGCCGTCAATATCAGGCATTTCAAGAAGCTCCTCGGCATTGGAGGGTTTCATGCTTCCGCCGTACTGAATTGTAAACTCGGGAGCGCATTTTTCACAGTAAAGACCTGCTATAACCTCTCTTATTCCCTTGCAAACCTCTTCAGCCTGCTCGCTTGTGGCTGTCTTGCCCGTTCCGATTGCCCAAATAGGCTCATAAGCAATAACTACCTTCTTTGCATCCTCGGGAGCAATGCCTGCAAAAGCTTTTTTAATCTGGATAGAAATGAAATCCATCGTAATTCCGGCTTCTCTCTGTTCCAATGTTTCGCCTACGCAAACAATCGGGATAAGCCCCTTTTCAAGAGCCTTTACAGTCTTTTTGTTAACGCTTTCGTCAGTTTCCGCAAAATATTCTCTTCTCTCGGAATGACCGATGATTACATACTCAACGCCCATATCCTTGAGCATATCCGCACTGACTTCTCCCGTGAAAGCGCCCTTATCTTCAAAATAAAGATTTTCGGCACCGATTTTAACATGAGTACCTTCGGCAGCTCTCAAAGCTTCGGAAAGGCACACAAAAGGTGTACAGCAAACAACCTCGCATTTTGCGTCTTTTGTTGCAGCTACAACCTCTTTTACATAGTCATAAGTTTCGGAAGGAAGCTTATTCATCTTCCAGTTTCCGGCAATAATATACTTACCCATTTGTAAAAATCTCCTTATCAAAAATTATTTATCGCAAAGAGCTGCGATTCCGGGAAGCTCTTTTCCTTCGAGGAATTCAAGGGACGCTCCGCCGCCTGTGGAAATATGAGTCATCTTGTCGCCAAGACCTGCCTGATTTACAGCGGCAACGCTGTCGCCTCCGCCGATAACCGTAACGGCATCAATTTCGGAGAGAACCTTTGCGATTGCATTTGTTCCCTTCGCAAATTTAGGCATTTCAAACACGCCCATAGGTCCGTTCCAAACAACGGTCTTTGCTCCGCGTATAGCCTCGGAATAAAGCTCGATTGTCTTTTCGCCGATGTCAAGACCTTCCCAACCGGGTTCGATGCAGCCCTTATCAACAGTTTTTGATTCGGCATCGTTGCTGAATTCGTTTGCAACAACGGTATCAACCGGAATAAGGAGCTTAACGCCCTTTTCCTCAGCTTTTGCCATCATTTCCTTTGCATAGTCAATATAGTCGGGTTCCAAAAGAGAATCGCCAACCTCGCCGCCGAGAGCTTTAATAAACGTATAAGCCATTCCACCGCCGATAATAAGGGTGTCAACCTTCTCGAGAAGATTGTTAATAACCGAAATCTTGGATGAAACCTTTGAGCCGCCCAGGATTGCAACGAGAGGTCTTACAGGATTGTTTACGGCGTTTCCGAGGAACTTTATTTCCTTTTCGATGAGATAGCCGCAAACCGATTCCTTGATGTATTTTGTAACGCCCACATTTGAGCAATGAGCACGGTGAGCCGTACCGAAAGCATCATTTACAAAAACATCCGCAAGGGAAGCAAGCTCTTCGCTGAATGAATCAACATTCTTTGTTTCTTCTGCTCTGTATCTTGTGTTTTCGAGGAGAACAACATCTCCGTCTTTCATTTCGGCAACTGCCTTCTTTGCGTTTTCGCCCACTACATTGTCATCCTTTGCAAAAACAACATCCTTTCCGAGCTTTTCGGAAAGCTTCTTTGCAACCGGAGCAAGCGAAAGCTCGGGCTTGGGCTCGCCCTTCGGCTTACCTAAGTGAGAACAAAGAATAACCTTTGCACCGTTATCAATTAAGTATTTGATTGTGGGAAGCGCACCGTCAATTCTGGTTTCGTCAGTAATCTCAAGATTCTCGTTAAGAGGAACATTAAAGTCGCATCTTACCAGAACTCTCTTTCCGGATACCGAAATATCCTCGATTGATTTCTTGTTGTACATCAAAATCACCTCATATATAATATTGTTAAAATTTTGCCAAAGTGTTCTAATAATATAATACACCAAAACCCGAAAAAAATCAAGTTAATTTATGCAATCGTTTTCAAATTCGGGATTTATTACAAAAACAGCAGAAAAGCCGGGGCCTGCATGAGCACCTACCACAACACCAACATTGAAATCTTCAAATTCGGTGCAGCCGAACTCCTCCGTAAGCTTTGCTTTATACTTATCGGAAAGCTCGGGATTCGCAGCTGTACCGATAATAACCCTTTCAAAATCCGCATTTCCCTTGTGGCTTTTTAAAAGCTGAATAATTCTCGGAAGAATTTTTTTGCTTCCTCTTACCATATCCACCTGCTCAACAAGACCACCCTTAAGCGACAAAATGGGCTTGAGATCCAAAAAAGTTCCGATAGCGGCTTTGGCAGAATTTATTCTTCCGCCCTTTTTTAAGTATTCGAGGCTGTCCACCGCAAAGTATATGTCATAATGCCTTCTTATATACTCGGTTTTTTCGAGAATTTCTTCAACGGATTTTCCTTCGGCTGCCATTTGTGCGGCATTGACAACCAAATAACCGTAAGGATAACTCAAAAGCTGAGAATCAAATGTAACAATTCGGCAAGTTCCGCCCTCGTCCTCATACATTTCCTTTGCAATGTTTGCAGACTGGAATGTCCCCGAAGCTACCGCAGGGAGCGTAATAACAATTACAGAGTCAAAGCCTTCCTTTTCGGCGTTTTTATACTGCTCCAAAAAAAGCTCGGGGCCCGCAAGAGTTGTTTTCGGAAAATCCTTTGCCGAAACGAGAAGCTTATAAAACTCCTCCGGCATAAGGTCGTACCATTCCCGATACGTTGTGCCGTCAATAGTGACACTGAGCGGACAAATGCCGATATTAAGCTCTTTTTCATAATGTCTCGGCATATCACAGCTTGAATCACATACAATTTTAATTTTACTCATAACTACCTCCATATTAATCGGGTTTTAATATTGACATAAACGCTTCCTGCGGAACCGATACCGTTCCGACCTGGCGCATACGCTTTTTACCTTCCTTCTGTTTTTCAAGAAGCTTCTTTTTACGAGTTATATCACCGCCGTAGCACTTTGCAAGAACATCCTTCCTGAGTGCCTTAACGGTTTCCCTTGCAATAATCTTGCCGCCTATCGCCGCCTGAATCGGGATTTCAAAAAGTTGTCTCGGAATAACCTCCTTCAGCTTCTCTGCAATGCGTCTTCCCCTTGCATACGCCTTATCCTCATGCACAATAAAGCTCATTGCGTCAACGATGTCTCCGTTCAAAAGAATGTCAAGCTTTACAAGCTTTGACCTTATATAGCCGTCAAGCTCGTAGTCAAAGGAGGCATAACCTCTCGATATTGATTTGAGCGTATCAAAAAAGTCATAAATAATCTCGTTAAGCGGTAAAATGTAATGAAGCTGTGCGCGGTCGGTATCTATATACTGCATATCCTTGAATATACCTCGCCTGTCCTGACAAAGCTCCATAATGTTCCCAACATAGTCAACCGGCGTCATAATCGTTGCCTTTGCAACCGGCTCCTCCATAAAGTCGATTTCCACTACGGGAGGGAGATTTGCCGGATTGGATATTTCTATCATTTCACCGTTTGTTTTTGTAATCCTGTATATAACACTCGGCGCAGTTGTAACAAGGTCAAGATTATATTCCCTTTCAAGCCTTTCCTGGATAATTTCCATATGAAGAAGCCCCAAAAATCCGCACCTGAAGCCAAAGCCGAGAGCCATTGATGTTTCCGGCTCAAAAGCCAGGGAAGCATCGTTTAACTGAAGCTTTTCAAGGGCATCTCGCAAATCGTTGTATTTTGCACCGTCTGCCGGATATATACCGCAAAAAACCATTGGGTTTACCTGCTTGTACCCGGGAAGCGGTTCCGGAGCGCCGCCGGATGCCATTGTTACCGTATCCCCGACTCTTGTGTCCGAAACGCTTTTTATGGATGCGGCAATATAGCCAACCTCCCCTGCCTTAAGCTCACCGCAGGGTGACATTCCGTAGGTTTTAAGATAGCCGAGTTCAACAACCTCAAAGCATTTATCCGTTGCCATAAACCTTATTGTCTGCCCGACCTTAACCGTTCCTTCCATAACCCTTATATAAACAATTACGCCCTTATATGAATCATAGTACGAATCAAAAATCAAGGCACGAAGCGGCTTATCGAAATCCCGACTCGGTGCGGGGATTTTATTCACAATCTGCTCAAGAACATCCTCAATGCCTATTCCGACCTTTGCGGAAATAAGCGGAGCGTCCTGAGCTTCAATACCGATTATGTTTTCTATTTCATCCTTAACATAATCAGGTCTTGCCGACGGCAGGTCAATTTTATTGATTACCGGCACAATCTCCAAGTTATGGTCAACCGCAAGATAAGTGTTTGCAAGGGTTTGCGCCTGTATTCCCTGCGCCGCATCGACGATCAAAACCGCACCCTCACAAGCCGCAAGCGACCTTGAAACCTCATAATTGAAATCAACATGACCGGGAGTATCAATAAGATTCATAACATACTCCTGCCCGTCTTTTGCCTTATATATAAATCTTACAGCCCTCGCCTTTATGGTGATTCCACGCTCACGCTCCAAATCCATATTATCAAGAAGCTGCTGCTCCATATCCCTTTCGCTGACATCGCCTGTTATTTCAAGCAGTCTGTCGGCAAGCGTGGATTTGCCATGGTCAATATGGGCAATGATACAAAAATTCCTTATATTGCTATCCTGTGGCATACTTTCCTCCGAATTAAAACTCTATTCATACAATATTATAGCATAAATTTTCCGAAATTACAATATAAATATAACAATTAATGTTTGTAATGGAGGACAAATCATGAATTTCAAGCCTGAAATAAAAGAAATCAGCTTAATTGAGAACGCATTTTCCAAAAATGTAAACGAAACTGTTCAATGCGATATTATTGTTCCCGATGTTTTGGAGGATGTCGGAAAAATCCTGTGCGTGGATGCCCAAAGCATTATAGAATCAAAGGAGCTGTCGGGCGGAAGACTGACCGTTTCGGGAACCGTTTCGGCAGACATACTCTACACGCCTCAATCCGGAGGCATTGAAGCAATTCATACGCAAATGACATTCAGCCATTCCGAAAAGGTCGAGGATGACAGTCTTAATATCTGCGCAGTCTGTCATGTTTCTTCCGTTGAACACAGCCTGTACAATTCAAGAAAAATGAATGTTCGGGCAAATATCGGAATAGAGCTTTCGGCAACCCGTGACATAAGCACGGAAATTCTTTCATCCGTCGAATCGGATTGCCCTGTTGAAATGCAAAGCTGTGAGGTTGAAACGGTTTCAAAGCACATAAATGCAACGGATGTAATACCGTTTCACGAAACCCTCGATATTCCGTCCGGAAGCCCGGCAGCCGTAAATGTGCTAAAATGCAATGTTTCCTTTACCGACCGTGATTTTAAGCTGCTGTCAAACAAGGCGGTAATACGAGGAAATCTTTTAATCAATATTCTTTATAAGGGAGAAGACGGCGAGCTTTCAAAGGCTGAATTCACAAGAGCGATAACCGAAATCTGCGACGCTGTCGGGGCAGAGGAAAACATGAGGGAAAATATCCGTGTATCCCTTTCGCCCTTCAAAGCAGAGCCTACCGCTAACGCAGAGGGCGCAATGAGAGCGTTTTTTACAGAGGGCAAACTGTTCGTGGAAACAGATTGTCGGAGAAACGAAACCGAAACCGTAATCACCGATATGTTTTGTACGGGATGCGATTTGAAGCTTACATCGTCCCTTATTTCCGCCGATAACAAAGAGCCCGTAACAATGCTTGCCGCCGTGCGTGACATCATACCTTCTGCCGAAATAAATGCAAAGAGAATATTTGATTCAAAGGTATCTGCAAGCGTAGTAAGCTCAGAAGTCAAAAACGGAGAAATCACGGTGTCGGGCAAGGCAAATGCGGGATTTCTTATACTTGATAACGAAGGTGCATACAACTATATCACAAGGACTGTGCCCTTTACATACAGCGGTGCATATAACGAAGGAGCACCGAGCATAACCGCAAAAGCAAAGGGAATATCTGCCCAGCTAAGTGGCTCGGGAGATGCGGAAATTCGTTTTACGGCAGTTCTCACCGCAAAAAAGAGAGCCGGCGAAAAGCTTAATTACATTGCAAATGCACAGCCTGAGAACACCGACGGCGCATCGGAAAAGCCCTCTCTTATAGTTTATTTCACAAAACCGGGAGATACTCTTTGGGATATTGCAAAGCGGTACGGCGCAACGAGGAAAAACATTATAAGCGCAAACAATCTCGGAGATACGCTCCCCGAAGGGCAAAAGATAATTATACCGAGATAATCTCAATACAATCAGGTATCAAGGGATTTGCTGTTTTGCAAATCCCTTTACAGTGCGGTCTGTACAATTTTTTATTGTCAAAATGTCATATTTGTGATATAATATTGCATATACCCTACTAAGGGGGTATATATATGTTTATTACCGTAAAAAAATCTACTTTGATAATTCTTGCCGCATCTTTCACGATTATAATAACTGCCGCGGCGGTATATGCAAAAAAAGCAGATAAGGAAATTCCGAACTTAACCGTGGTTGTCGATGCAGGTCACGGCGGAATGGACGGCGGTGCCGTAGGTCACAGCGGAACACTTGAAAAGGACATAAACCTATCGGTTTCAAAAATTCTTTGCAAAATGCTTGAAGCAAGAGGGGCATCCGTCATCATGACTCGGGATGAGGATATTTCGCTTCATGACGAATCCGCAAATACGGTTCGTGAGCAAAAACGGAGTGATCTTTCAAAAAGAAAGGCGCTTGCGGGTGACGAAAAAACCGATATTTTCATAAGCGTACACATGAACAAATTTGAACAGGAGAAGTACCGCGGAGCACAGGTTTTCTATGCTGACAACAATGTAAGCCACGCTCTTGCGGACTGTATAAGAACGGAGCTTGTAAAGGTTTCGGAAAAAAGCGACGGAAGGGAGCTGAAAAAGGCATACGACACGATGTACATATTAAAATCAACGGATAATCCTGCGGTTATAGTCGAGTGCGGTTTTCTTTCAAATCCCGAAGAAGAACAGCTTCTTTTAAGCAAAAAGTATCAGAATAAAATCGCAAAGGCAATAACGGACGGAGTATGTGCGTATGTCAAATCAAATGAAAAATAAGACTGTATTTTTGTGCAACGAGTGCGGGTACGAATCGTCAAAATGGCTCGGAAAATGCCCGGAATGCGGAAGCTGGAACACCATGAGCGAATACACCCCGAGAGAAGAAAAGAAAAACGGCGGTGCTGTGGGAATTTCATCATTTTCAAAGCCTATGCCGATTGGCGATGTAGCAATCGAGCATGAGGAAAGAATATCCACGGGAAGCTCGGAGCTTGACAGAGTTTTGGGCGGCGGCGCCGTTAAAGGCTCTTTGGTGCTGGTCGGAGGCGACCCGGGAATAGGAAAATCCACACTTCTTTTGCAGGTGTGCAATTCATTTGCTAAAAGCCTTGATGTTTTGTATGTTTCGGGAGAAGAATCCGCAAAGCAGATAAAAATGCGTGCCGACAGGCTTTCGGTTTCCGGCGAAAAGCTGTTTTTGCTTCCCGAAACAAACACCTCAAGAATCAAAGCCGCTCTTGACGAAAAGCACTACGGTGCGGTTATTATCGACTCAATTCAGACAATGTATTCGGAAAACATAACCTCTGCCCCAGGAAGCGTTTCGCAAATAAGAGAAGCAACGCTGATTTTAATGCAAATTGCCAAAGAAAGAGGCATTACGATTTTCATTGTAGGTCATGTGACAAAAGAGGGAGCCTTGGCAGGCCCGAGGGTTTTGGAGCATATGGTTGACTGCGTTTTATACTTTGAGGGTGACGGGCAACATTCATTCAGAATATTAAGAGCAGTCAAAAACCGCTTTGGCTCAACAAACGAAATCGGTGTATTTGAAATGAAGCAAAAGGGACTTACGGATGTTCCGAACCCTTCCGAGATGTTTCTTGACGGAAAACCGCAAGGAGTTCCCGGCTCATGCGTTTTCTGCACGATTGAAGGAACACGCCCAATACTTTCAGAGGTGCAGGCTCTTGTTACAAAAACGGGCTTCGGCAATCCTCGGCGTGCCGCAATAGGGATAGATTACAACCGTGTGGTGCTTCAGATTGCAGTGCTTGAAAAAAGGCTCGGGCTTAACCTTTCGGGCTCGGATATTTACATAAATGTTGCCGGTGGCATGAAGCTGGACGAGCCTGCGGCAGATCTTGCAATTTGCATGGCTATTGTTTCGAGCTTCAAAAACATAGCCGCACCGGACAAAACCGTAGTTTTCGGAGAAGTCGGTCTTACAGGAGAGGTAAGAGGTGTAAGCTGGTTTGAGCAAAGAGTGAAGGAAGCAAGAAAGCTGGGCTTTGAAAAATGCATTATTCCAAAATCAAACGCCTCCTCGCTCACCGACAAAACAGGCATTATAGGAGCAGAAGACCTGTATTCCGCCGTTTCAGCGTATATTAAGCAATAAGAAAATCCGCCGACATCGGCGGATTTCTTTATTATATTTTAACTATATCCTTCATTGAATACATTCCCGAAGGCTTGCCCTTAAGAAATCTTGCGGCGGCTATTGCGCCGGTTGCAAAAATCTCTCTTGAATTTGCGGAATGCTTAATCTCGATAACCTCGTCATTCCCTGCAAAAAGCACCGTATGCTCACCGACAATCGTTCCGCCCCTTACGGAGTGAATTCCGATTTCCTTGGGATCACGCGCTTTTCTTACGGAATGCCTGTCATAAACAAACTCAAAATCATCGTTTTCGTTAAGCTCTTCGGCTATTGCAAGCGCCGTACCGCTGGGGGCGTCAAGCTTCCTGTGGTGATGCTTTTCGATAATTTCAATATCGAAATCCTTCCCCAATATTTCCGCCGCACGCTTTGCCAAAGCCGTAATAACACTTATCCCAAGAGACATATTGGCAGAATAGAAAATTGCTGTTTTTGCGGATGCTTCCTTCATTTTCGCCTTTTGTTCATCGGAAAGCCCCGTAGTTGCAAAAACTATGGGAGTTTTTGTATCAACCGCATATTTCAAAATTCCGTCAAAAGAGGAAGGGTGAGAAAAATCAATAATAACATCGGCGCTTCCCTTAAAATCATCGGGCGAAGAATATACGGGAAACATTGATGCCTCATCCTGCTTTATATCAAATCCGCACACAACCTCAAGGTCATCGTTCTTTTTCACGGTATCCGCAATCACTCGGCCCATAAAGCCCAATGCTCCGTTAATTATAATACTTGTCATTTGCAAGCACCTCTTTACAAAATATCAACTGATTTGAGCGCCGCCTCAATGCGTGCCTTGTTCTCATCGGACGGTTCATAAAGCGGAAGCCTGAGCATTCCGTTATCCATGCCGAGCATCTTCATGGCAACCTTTACCGGTATAGGGTTAACATCGCAGAAAAGAGAATTAATAAGCTCAAGATATTTAAGCTGAAGCTTTGCGGCAGCTTTATAATCACCGTTTAAGCAAAGCTCGCACATATCGTGAGTTTCATCCGGTGCAACATTTGCAAGAACCGAAATAACACCCTTTGCGCCGATCGACATAAGCGGAACTACCATATCGTCATTACCCGAATACATATCAACCAAATCTCCGCATTTTTCCATCATTTTTACGCTGAGAGACATATCTCCGCTTGCTTCCTTAATGCCTACGATATTTTCTCGCTGAGCAAGTTCATAGAGGGTATCGGGAGAAATTGTAACCCCTGTTCTTGAAGGAACATTGTAAAGTATAATCGGGATATTTACCTCATCGGCAATCTTTCCGTAATGCTGAACAAGCCCTCTTTGAGATGTTTTATTATAATAAGGAGTAACCATTAAAAGCGCATCTGCGCCGACGCCCTCCGCAAACTTTGAAAGATGAATTGCACAAGCGGTATCGTTATTACCGGTACCTGCAATAATCGGAATCCTTCCGTCCGCCTTGCGGCAGGCATATTTAATGGTTTCTTCGTGCTCCTCAACCGTCATCGTTGCCGCCTCGCCCGTTGTTCCGGCAATGATAATAGAGTCCGTTTTATGTTCAATATGGTACTCAATCAAGCGACCGAGAGCCTCAAAATCAACGCCGTTTTCGTTAAACGGAGTAATGAGCGCAACTCCCGAGCCTGTAAACACTGTATTTTTCATTGCAATTTTTCCTTTCCCTTATTTGCTTTGCTGCTGGATATACTTTTCTGCAATCTGGACTGCGTTTGATGCCGCACCCTTTCTGATATTATCCGCAACAACCCAAAGATTTACGCCGTTTTCAACGCTTTCGTCGCGTCTGATTCTTCCGATATAGGTTTCGTCTGTACCGGTTGCTTTTTCGGCTATCGGGTAAATATCGTTTGCGGGATCATCCATGATAACAACACCGGGAGCATTTCTGAGAGTTTCCACAAGCTCGGAAAGCTCAAACGGCTTTTTGAGTTCAACATTGATAGATTCGCTATGGCTGTTAAACACAGGTACTCTTACAGCCGTTGCGGTGATTCTTATGCTGTCATCATGAAGAATTTTCCTTGTTTCGTTAACCATTTTCATTTCCTCTTTGGTGTAACCGTTATCGAGGAAAACATCTATATGAGGCAAGCAGTTGCCTGCAATCTGATAAGGGAATTTCTTGGGAGCTTCGCCCTTAAGACCGTTTTCAAGGTCCTTATATCCTGCCATTCCCGCACCCGAAACTGCCTGATATGTGGAATAAACAATTCTCTTAATTCCGTATTTATCCTGCAAAGGCTTAAGAGCCACCATGGCCTGGATTGTAGAGCAGTTGGGGTTTGCAATAATGCCCTTGTTCCATTCAATGTCCTCGGGGTTAACTTCGGGAACAACAAGCGGCACTTCCTTATCCATTCTCCATGCACTTGAATTATCTATTACAACCACGCCTGCTTTTGCGGCAATGGGAGAATACTTTTCACTTGTAGAACCGCCTGCCGAGAAAAGTGCTATATCAACACGACCGTTATCGAAAGAATGCTCGTTAAGCTCCTCGACAACATAATCCTTACCCATAAACTTAACGGTCTTACCGGCAGAACGGGCGGAAGCCATAAGATAATAGTTCTCAACCGGAAGATTTTTTTCTTCCAGAACCTTAAGAAAAGTCCTTCCGACCATACCTGTAGCACCAACCACGGCAATATTGTACTTTTTCATATAATTAAACCTCCGAACATAGTTATATACTATATATTTTACCACTTACATACTTGTCTTGTCAATCAAAAATCCTACAAAAATTATGCGGTTTTAGCGGTATTCTATATTCAAACTTTACTTTTTTATTCCATGTTAAGCTTTTCCTTTGCGTTTGCGAGCATAAGCTTTATTCTGTTCTGCTGATTTATCTCGGAAGCGCTTGCGTCATAATCAATCGCAATAATGTTGACATTTGGATTTCGTTTTTTAATCGGGTTCATCATACCCTTCCCTACAATGTGATTGGGAAGGCATCCGAACGGCTGGGTGCAGACTATGTTGTTTACGCCGCTGTCTGCAAGCTCGAGCATTTCCGCCGGGAGGAGCCAGCCCTCACCCATTTTGCATCCGTAGCCCACATAACCGTCAACCAAAGAAACGGTATGCGAAAAAGGAGCGAAGGGTTTAAATCTTCCGTCTGCCTTTACGGCATCTATAACCTTTTTTTCTTCTTTTTCAAGCAATTTGCGGATAAGCTTTATAAAAGGATAAAGTGCCTTACCCCGTCCGTAAAGCTTATAGTCCATTTCATTGTCAAATATCGAATAAAGCATGAAGCCCATAAGCCCGGGCATAACCACCTCTGCCCCTTCCGAAACCAAAAAACGCTCCAGTCCGTTATTTCCCGTAGGAGAAAACTTAACAAAAATCTCGCCTACTATACCGACCTTAACCTTTTTTTCGTTGCTTCTTTCGATTTTGCCGAACTCATCAATAATTTTTTTATAATTTTTCTTTATGCTCACAAGGGTAAAGCGTTTTTTGTTCATCTCGCCCGTAAGGGAAGCCGTAAGCTTTTTGGTAACCGCTTCCGTACTGCCCTTCTCGATTTCATAAGGCTTGCACTGATTTTCAAGGGACATAATAAGGTCGCCGTAAAGCGTTGCGTAAAGAAGCTTTCGGAGCATCGGAATCGTAAGCTTAAACCCCGGATGCTTTTCAAGTCCGGCAAGGCTTAACGAAATTACCGGTATGTGCCCGAAACCTGCTCGTTCGAGTGCTTTTCTGATAAGGAAAATATAATTTGACGCACGGCAGCCGCCGCCTGTCTGAAACATGATAAGTGCGATTTTATCGGTATCGTATTTGCCGCTTTTAACCGCTTCCAAAAACTGCCCTATTACAACTATTGCAGGATAGCAAGTATCATTATGAACATACCTCAGCCCTTCTTCCGTTACGGAAGAACTTTGAGTTTCCAGAAGCTCAATATTGTACCCATAGCTCCTCAAAATCTCTATATAGAGTTTAAAATGCACCGGAAGCATATTGGGAGCCAAAATGGTATGTGTTTTTTTCATTTCTTCGGTGAAAGGGATATATTTTTCAATCATTTCCTGACCTTTCCTCCAATGCGCCCAACAGACTTCTCAGCCTGATATTGACCGCACCCAAATTGGTTATTTCATCAATCTTAATCTGAGTATAAAGCTTTCCGCCGTTTTCCAAAATACTGCGTATCTCGTCCGTGGTTATGGCGTCAACTCCGCATCCGAAGGACACAAGCTGCACAAGCTCCGTATCCTCATGCAAAGTTGCGTATTTTGCGGCTCTGTACAGTCTTGCGTGATAAGTCCACTGATTAAGCACCCTTACCTCCTGCTTTTCCGCTAGATGACAAATGCTGTCCTCGCTCACAACCACAAACCCCAGCGATGTCGCAAGCTTATCTATTCCGTGCCCTATTTCGGGGTCCGCATGATACGGTCTTCCAGCCAAAATCATTATTTTTTTGCCGTTCTCTCTTGCGTACGAAAGTGCGCGTTCGCCCTCTTTGCGGATTTTATCCATATGCTCGCCGTACTGCCTGAAGCCAAAATCAACGGCTTGAGAAATTTCGGACCTTTTTATACCGTAGTCGGCTAAATATTTATAAAGCTCTTTTTTAAGTTCCCGAGGCTCATTGATGTTAAGATAAGGATACATAAACCGAACTTTTTCAAGCGATTTTGAATTGCCCTTAAGCAGCTCCGAATAATAAGCCACAACAGGACAATTATAATGATTTGCCGATGCTCCCTCATCAACATTGTAAGAAAGACAGGGATAAAACACAGCGTCTACACCGCTTTCCACAAGATTTTCAATATGCCCGTGCATCAGCTTTGCCGGATAGCATGCGGTATCGGACGGAATTGTAAACTGCCCCTTTTCGTATGTCCTTCTTGTAGACATGGGAGAAACCACAACCTCAAATCCCAGCTTGGTAAATATTCCGTGCCAAAGAGGAAGCAATTCATACATTCCAAGCGCAAGCGGAATACCGATTTTACCCCGAATATTCTCGCCGGGAGTAAGCGATAACAACAAATTCCTCTTAAACTCGTGAAGATTGGGCAAATCCGATTTTTCCGTTCTGCCAAGACCTTTCTCGCATTTATTGCCCGAAATGTACTTTTTACCTTCTCCGAAAATATTAACCGTAAGCCTGCAGTTGTTTCCGCAACCCCGACATACCGCAGATTTTGATGTATGGGAAAATTCTTTAAGTGCCTCTCGGTTTAAAACCGTGCTTTCTTTTGCTCTCATTGCATAAAGCGCCGCACCGTACGCTCCCATAAGTCCCGCAATGCGCGGTCTTATAACATTTCTGCCGAGTTCCTTTTCAAAAGCACGAAGAACCGCATCGTTATGGAAGGTTCCGCCCTGAACAACAATATTCTTTCCGAGTTCGTCGGCAGATGCCGCCCTTATTACCTTGTATATCGCATTTTTAACAACGCTCACGGAAAGCCCTGCGGAAATATCCTCCACAGAAGCCCCCTCCTTTTGCGACTGCTTTACGGAGGAATTCATAAACACCGTACAGCGACTGCCGAGATTAACCGGAGCCTTTGCAAAAAGCCCCTTCCTTGCAAATTCGTCAATAGGGCAGCCGAGGGATTTTGCAAAGGTTTCGAGAAACGATCCGCACCCCGATGAGCAAGCCTCGTTAAGCATTATGCTGTCAATCGCACCGTTTTTGATTTTAAAGCACTTTATATCCTGACCGCCTATATCAAGTATAAAATCCACATCCTTGCAAAAATGTCTTGCGGCGGTATAGTGGGCAATCGTTTCAACCAAACCGAAATCGACCGAAAATGCATTTTTAATAAGCTCCTCGCCATACCCAGTTACGGCACTTCCGCATATACGGATATTACTTCCGCACAAATCATAAATTTTTTCGAGCTGCTGTCTTATTATTTCAACGGGATTTCCGTTGTTTGACGAATAATAGGAATACAAAATTTCCTTTTTATCATTAATCAGCACAAGCTTAGTTGTTGTACTGCCGCAATCAATTCCGAGATAAGCCTTACCGGAATAATCCGAAAGCTTACAAGCCGGAACATCGGCGCGTTCATGCCTGTCAACAAATTCACGGTACTGCTCATCGTTTTCAAAAAGAGGAGGCAGGCGATTTGACGAAATGCCGCCCTTTGCCGAAGCTATTTTTGAAATAAGTTCCTTTGCGGTAGTTTTCGTCCCGCTTTCAGCCGCAAAAAGCGAAGCTCCCCACGCAACCGAAATCCTTGCATATTCGGGGAAAACAGCGTTTTCGTCCGAAAGCTTTAATGTTTCTTTAAATCTTTCTCTCAGGCCTTTACAATAATAAAGAGGCCCTCCGAGGAAAAGAACCTTTCCTTCGATTCTTCTGCCTTGCGCAAGCCCTGCAATCGTCTGATTGACAACCGCCTGATAAATGCTTGCGGCAACATCTTCCTTCCTTGCACCCTGATTAAGAAGTGGCTGAATATCCGTTTTCGCAAACACTCCGCACCTGGAAGCAATGGGATAAATATGCTTGTAATCAAGGCTCAATTTATCAAGCTCATCCACCGAAACATTGAGCAGAACCGCCATCTGATCAATAAACGCTCCCGTACCGCCGGCGCAGGAACCGTTCATGCGTTCATCGCAGCCGCCGTCAAAGAATATTATCTTGGCATCCTCTCCGCCAAGCTCAATGACGCACGAAGCATCAGGCTCGACCGCCTTTACAATCTCGCTTGTGGCAAAAACCTCCTGCACAAACGAAACACCTATGCTCTGGGCAAGCCCAAGTCCGGCAGAACCCGATATTGCAACAGAAAAAGACCTATCCCCGATAATCCCCGAAACCTCCTCCAAAATTTCTGAGGTTTTCTCTCTTACCTTTGATAAGTGTCTTTCGTAAGTTTTATATATTATTTTCTGATCTTCGCAAAGTACAAACTTTACGGTTGTGGAACCTACATCTATTCCGAGAGTCAAATTATTAATCAAGCTGATTACTTCCTATATTAAGTTAAAGATAATTACTATTATGATAACACAAAAACCGAAAAAAAGCAAGAGGGGAATTTCTATAAAACATTTGTCAAATAAAATCGAATTGTTGCATAAACTGTATATGGTGAGTAAAATGAGAAATAAAGCAAATGAGTACTATCTGGTATTCTCATCCGCAACCTCGGCGCAAAGGCTGAAAAAGCTTCTTGAATCCGAAAAGATAGGCAGCACAATGGTGCATACGCCAAAAGCAATCTCGCAAGGAGGATGCGGATACAGCCTTATTATTTCTGAAAAGCATCTTTATAAGGCTGTTCGCCTTGCCGAAAAATACGGAATTACAATAAAAAAGACCACCGAAAAGCAGTAAATATGCGCACCGCAAATGCGGTGCGCATTATTAAGACCTGTAATCTGCATTAATGCTGACATAATCGAAGGTTAAATCACAGCCCCAAGCGGTTGCTTTTTCGTTTCCTTCCTTTACATCGCAGGTACATATCACCTTGTCCGCTCCCAAAATCTCAGTTGCCTTTTCCTCGCTGTAATCGGTCGCCATACCGTTTTCTACAAGCTTAAGCTTGTCTTTTTCGCTTTCGATATAAATATCTGTTTTATCAGGGTCAAAATCCGCACCGCTGTAGCCAAGCGCACACATTATCCGTCCCCAGTTTGCGTCTTTTCCGAAAACCGCCGCCTTCGTAAGGCTGGATGTAACAACGGACTTTGCAAGAATTTTTGCCGAAAGCTTGTCCTTTGCGCCGACAACCGATACCTCAAAAAGCCTCGTAGCACCTTCGCCGTCCTCGGCAATTCTCATTGCAAGAAACTTAGTGACATAATCAAGCCCTTCGCAAAACGCCTTGTAATCCTCGCTATCCTCCGAAATTTTATCATTACCCGCAAGACCGCTCGCAAGAAGCAAAACCGTATCATTTGTGGAGGTGTCGCCGTCAACCGAAACCATATTAAAGCTGTCCTCAATGCTTGCCTTTAGTGCCTTAACCGCCATTTCTTTGGAAATTGCACAATCGGTAGTGATGAACCCGAGCATCGTACCCATGTTAGGGTGAATCATGCCCGAACCTTTGCACATTCCGCCTATCCTGACGGTTTTCCCGCCTATGCTCATCTCAACCGCAATTTGTTTGGGCTTTGTATCAGTAGTCATAATAGCCTCGGCAGCCAGATTTGCGCCGTTTTCGGTTGCTTCAAGCTTATCCTTTAGCATATTTATACCGTTTTCAATAACATCCATCGGCAGGTTTGCGCCGATTACACCGGTTGACGAAACGAAAACATCATCCTTGTTTACACCGAGTGCTTTTGAGGCAATTTCCGCGGTTTTTTCGGTATCCGAAAGCCCTCTTGCACCGGTGCAGGCGTTCGCAACACCGCTGTTTATCACAACCGCACGGGCTGTTTCTCTTTCCTCGCAAAGCCGTTTATCCCACTTTACGGGCGCTGCCTTAACAAGATTCTTGGTAAATGTTCCGGCGGTTATTGCGTCACATTCGCAAAAAATCATCGCCATATCACGATTTGTTTTGCCTTTTTTTATTCCGGCCCTGAGCCCGTATGCCTTAAAACCTTTTGCGGCAGTTACTCCACCTGATATTATATTCATAAATATGCACTCCTTACTGCATAAAAATTCAATGCTCCAATTAATCTAATTATACAACTTTTAAGCATTAATGTCAATACAAACCCTTGCTATTTTGAAGAAAATGTGATAATATATATATTGAATCATTTTATGGAGATAGTTTATATGATATATTTTGATAATTCTGCAACAACAAGGCCGTACCGGGAGGTATGCGAAATTATTGCGGAAACGGCATATTCAAATTTCGGAAATCCGTCTTCTTTGCACACGCTCGGAATCGAAGCCGAAAGAGCGGTCCGTCATGCAAGGCAGGTTATAGCAAAAGAAATAGGTGCGAGAGAAGATGAAATATACTTTACCGCCTGCGGAACGGAAAATGCAAACACCGCAATACTGGGAGTTGCAAGCCGCCTGCGGGGACGGAGGATAATCACAACTGCGGTTGAACATCCTTGCGTTTTGCGCCCCATTGAAAAGCTTTCAAAGGAAGGATACGAGGTTATTTACCTTTCTGTTGACGAAAACGGTTTTGTGGATCAATCCGAGCTTGAAGCCGCTGTTAACGGCGATACGGTGCTTGTTTGCATGATGCAGGTCAATAACGAAGTGGGCTCTGTTACAGATCTTGCCTCCGCTTACAGAACGGTTAAAAGGATAAATCCCGATGCGTGCTTTTTTGCCGACTGCGTTCAGGCGTTCGGGAAAATCCCGGTTTTTGCTAAAAACTGCGACATTTTAAGCCTGAGTGCACACAAAATTCACGGGCCGAAGGGAATCGGCGCAATGTATATCAAGAAGGGCACAAAAATCAATCCGTTTATGCTCGGAGGCGGTCAGGAAAGAGGTTTTCGTTCGGGAACCGAAAATGTATCGTCAATCGCAGGCTTTGGAAAGGCCGTTGAGATGATCGGAAAAAAGGAAGAAAATTTACGCAGAATGCAGGCGGTTAAGGACAGGCTTGCACAAAGAATTACAGCCGAAATTCCAAACACCGTAATCAACAACACCGATTTTGAAAATTCTGTTCCTTCGATTCTCAATATATCCTTCCCCGGCGCAAGAAGCGAGGTAATACTTCATTTCCTCGAAGCGGAAAAAATATATGTTTCATCGGGCTCTGCTTGCTCGTCAAACAAGCCGGGAAACAGCCATGTATTAACCGCAATGGGCAAAAAACACGATATTATCGACAGTTCAATCCGGTTCAGCTTCTGTCGTGAAAATACGGTTGAGCAAGCCGATGAAGCAGTAGAAGCTTTAAAACGAATACTACCTAAAATACGCAGAAAATGAGAGGATAAAAATATGCTTATAATGATAAAATGCGGCGAAATTGTTCTTAAGGGGCTTAATCGCCATCTGTTTGAAGAAAGACTTATGAAGAACATAAAATTCCGTCTGCGTGACCTTGGAAAGGTGCAGTTAAGGTGTGCTCAAAGCACGATTTATCTCGAATCGGACGGCGATATTGATAAAATTTTTGAAAGGCTGAAATATGTGTTCGGCATTTCAAATATCAGCAAGGTTCACCGTTGCGAAAAGGACATGGATAAGGTTCTTCCGCTTGCCCTTTCGGTTATGGAGGAAACGGGTGCCAAAACATTTAAGGTTGAAACAAAGCGCAGCGACAAGAAATTTAAGTACAATTCTCCCCAGATCAGCCGCATGGTGGCAGACTATGTGTATGACAACATAAGCGGCGGAATTGAAGCGGATATGAAAAATCCCGATGTTGTTTTAAGAGTTGATGTCAGGGATGCGGAATGTTATGTTTATGTTGAAAGAGAACAGGGTGCCGGCGGAATGCCAACGGGAACAAACGGCCGTGCAACGCTTCTTCTTTCCGGCGGGATTGACAGTCCCGTTGCCGGCTGGATGATTGCAAAACGAGGCGTTGAGCTTAATGCGGTGCACTTCCATTCCTACCCATACACAAGCGAACGCGCAAAAGAAAAGGTTATAGACCTTGCAAGGCTTATGGCAAGATATTGCGGAAGAATTAACCTCTATGTGGTGCCTTTCACCGACCTTCAGCTTGCAATAAACGAAAACTGCCCCGATGACGAGGGAACCATAATTATGAGGAGAATGATGGCACGCATTGCAGAGAAAATCGCTGTTAATACCGAGTCCCAGGCTTTGGTAACGGGGGAAAGCATCGGACAGGTTGCAAGCCAGACAATGTATAGCTTAGCGGTAACAAACCACGGGCTTGACCTACCGGTTTTCAGACCTCTCATAGGCTTTGACAAGGATGAAATAATTAAGATTGCAAGAAAAATAGACACATTTGAAACTTCAATTCAGCCATATGAGGACTGTTGCACGGTTTTTGTTGCAAAGCATCCCAAAACCAAGCCTGTTCTTGCGGATATTGAAAAGTCGGAAAGCAATTTTGATTATATGCCATATATCGAAAAGGCGGTTGCAGATGCAGAGGTTATCAAAATCGACCCCGAATGGGAGGTTTAATGATTATGATAAACGAAAAGCTTGTAAAAATTCTTAAGGACAATAATATGACAATTTCGACAGCCGAATCCTGCACAGGAGGGCTTATTGCGAAAATGATAACCGATGTTTCGGGCTCATCCGATGTATTCGGATATGGCTTTGTAACATATGCAAACGAAGCGAAAACGAACATTCTCGGCGTTTGGGAAGATGCGCTCTTAACCTTTGGAGCTGTAAGCGAGCCTGTCGCCCTTCTTATGAGTCGGGGCGCAAAAAAGCGTTCGGGGAGCGACATTGCGGTGTCGGTCACGGGTATTGCCGGTCCCGGAGGAGGGACAAAGGAAAAACCTGTCGGGCTTGTTTATGTTTCTCTCGCAACACCCGACGGGGCAATATGCAAAAAGTGCAATTTCAGCGGAACAAGGGATGAAATAAGGCGGCAAACGGCTGAATTTGCGCTCAATCTCGCTTATAAATATGTTGGCATTAAGTGCGGAGAATTGTCATGAACCGTAAAGAATTGGAAAAGCTCATTTTCAAAGAATACAAAGCAAAACCCGATTTCCCTTGGGATTCTGCGCCGACCTACGCGGTTTTCAGGCATAAAGAAAACAAAAAATGGTTTGCCGTCATTATGGATATTCCCAAAAACCGAATAGGTCTTGAAAATGACGAAATAATAAGCATTGTAAATTTCAAGTGCGATCCTATTTTGGTTGGCTCGCTTATTTTGGAGGAAGGCTTCTTTAAGGCATATCACATGAACAAAACAAATTGGATTACAGCCGCCTTGGACGGCTCTGCCGATGACGAAAAAATCAAATTTTTACTTGATTACAGCTTTGATGTGACTAAAAAGAAAACAAAAAACAAATAAATTCAAAGGGAGTGCGGAAAAGTAAATACCGCACTCCCAAACTTTTGTATTAATACTTATAACTTTATTGATTTTGATTTTTCCATTCCGAATACTGGGCTTTGATTTCATCGCCTATCTGATTGAAGCCTGCAAGCTCGAGCTTTTCATAATATGCCGGAATTGTTATTTCAGGATCCGAAAGTCCGTAAGCAAAAATGTCCGAAAATTCCTGCTTAACCGCAGAAACCTGCGATATATCAGACTCAACAGAGCTCGGGTCAAAGCAGAAACCGATGTTGGGATCAACATACGCTTCTTCATTTGCTTTCTTTGTTTCTTCCCATACACCGTCCTCATAAGAAGGCGCAAGATATGCAAGGAACTGGCTTCCAATCAAAAACTCTGCAAGATAATATCCGCCCTGTTCTCTGTTCATTCTCTTCGGATTTTCAGGGTCTTTTGTAAAATCTCTGCCTTCTATCCCGTAGCAAAGAAGATTCAAGAGATATTCGTCTGTATGAGTAAGATATAAAAGCTTCAATGCACGAACGGGATTCTTTGAATTTGCGGCAACTGCCGTCAAAGTTGACTGAATACCGTTTCTTCCCATAAAGGGTTCGGTTGACGGAACAACAATATGCTCTCTGTGCTTCTTGTCGGAAAGCTCGGATTTTCCTTCAACTCCGGGAAGGTATCTGCAATATGTAGTCAAAACATTGAGGTCTGCACCGTCACCGCCGCTTGTTACGCTGGCAGGGAAGAACCCTCTTTTATTCCAATCATACATCTGCCTGCGCCAAATGTCATATTCACTTTTTCTGTCCGTCACTTCGCCCTCCGGTGAAATCTCCCAGCCCGAAGATACGGTTGTCATTTCGGGAATAAAGAAGTCGGACTGCTTTGTGGACACGGCATAAAATGTGGGATCATTCGCCTCACCGTCGGTAATTGTCTGTAACATATCCGTAAGCTCGTCCATATCGTGTACCTGGTCATAATAATTCGTATAACCGTACTTATCAAGATAAGTTTTGTCGGAAAAATGAATTCCCTTCTGATTATACATAACCTGTTCCATAGGGACACCGTAAATCTTGCCCGAAACTTTTGCCGCATCCCATACGCTTTCGTGATAATAATTCTTTAAATCAGAAAGCTCCGGGGAATCCAAATAGTCATCAAGCTGCAAAAATGCATTTTTAAGCACATTTGATTCATAATTGAACTTCCAGTTTGATGTCCAAATGAGGTCTACCGGCTCTCCGGAGGCAAGCGCAAGCTGCATCTTTGTATCGTAATCCCCCGACTCAATGACACGGAGATCCAATGTGACATTAAGCTTTTCGTCAAGATACTCGTTTACCTTCTCCATAACCTCTTCTATGCCGACGGGCTCTGCTGCCGTGACATACCATACAAGGTTCACATGCTCGTCTGTGTCCTTGTACACCTTTTTCTCCTGTGTTTTACTGCCGCAGGAACACAAAAGCGAAGCAGAAAGCAAAACACACAAAATTGATACGATAAGTTTTTTCATTGCCATTTCCTCTCCCCTATTATATATATTGTACTAAAATTATATCATATGGACGCCTGCCTAACAATAACTTTTTACAAAAAATGATAGACAAAAATATCTTCTGCTTTTTGTGCAATATTAACAGTAAAAAAACCACGGCCTTTCGGCCGTGATTTTTTATTATTCGGATATTATTGAGCAGACTTCCATTCGTTGTACTGTCTCTCAACTTCTTCTCTGATGATGTCCTTACCGGCTTTCTTAAGCTTTTCTTGCTTTTCTGCATAAACCGTTTCGTAATCTTCGTAAAGACCTTTATCCAGACCCTTGAATTCTTCTGCAACAGCAGAGCAGTTTGAAAGCTCAGTTTCAACAGGCTTTCTGTCAAACGAGAAGGAAATAAGAGGATCAACATCCGCTGCTTCATTTTCAGCCTTTGTTTCTTCCCAAACACCGTCTTCGTAAGAAGGAACGAGGTATGCAAGGAACTGACTTCCTACCAAGAATTCGGAGATATAGTAACCGCCGGATTCTCTGTTCATTCTCTTCGGATTTTCAGGATCCTTGGTGTAATCTCTGCCTTCAATACCGTAGCAAATGAGGTTGAGAAGCTCTTCATCCTGGTGCATAAGCTGAACAAGCTTAAGAGCACGCATAGGATGCTTTGATGTAAAGCTTATAGCGCTCATGGTAGACTGAACGGAGGCTCTTGTAATAAGCTTATCTCCCGTTGGAACATGATATACATCAAATCCGTTGCTGATTCTTGTTTTACCTTCAGAACCGGGGAGGTATCTTCCGTAACGGCTGAAGATTTTTCCTTGTTTGATGTAAGAATCTTCTTCGTCGAATGTTGCTATATCTGCCGGGAAGAAGCCTCTTTCATTCCAATCTCTTGCTCTTCTTGCGGTATCGATACCGTGCTGAGGCCAATCTTCCATATCGGTAATATTACCGTCTGCGTCAATAAACCAGCCGCCGCCTACTTCTGACTTCTGCTTATCCCGAACCGAGTTAATCTGCGTGCACATAATAAAGCCGGGTTCACCGTCATGAACGGTCTGATAAATATCTTCAAGGTCTTCAATCGTCTTGAGCTTTTCGTAAGGATTGATGTTGTACTTATCGCAATATTCCTTCATGAACCAGATGCCTGCCTGGTCATAGATAACCTGCTCAATCGGCACGCCGTAAATTCTGCCGCCTACTCTGCAGGCATCCCAAATGCCGTCCTTATAGAGGTTGCGGATGTATTCAAGATCTGGGCTTTCAAGATAATCTGTGATGTCCATGAAAGCATTCTTTGAAACATTGGGTTCAAATTTATTCGCCCAGTTTGATGTCCAAACAATATCAAACTCTTCACCCGAAGCGGCAGCAAGCTGAAGCTTTGAATCATAGTCGCCGGGTTCAACACAGCGAAGATCCAATACTACATTAAGCTTTTCTTTGAGCTGCTTGTTAGCTTCATCCAAAACTTCTTTGAAGCCTTGGGGTTCGGAACTTCTTATGTACCAAACAAGCTTAACTTCTTCGTCCATATTGTCCTCAATAAGTTTTGCAGCGCCTTGATCACTGTTGCCGGAACCGCATGCTACAAGCATGGAGCAAAGCATAACAAGTGCCAAAAGAATTGCTGCGGGTTTTAACATTTTTTTCATTACAATGACTCCTTTACATAATTGTAGTATTAATATTATAACACATCCCGACAGTTTACACAATAATTTTCGTCAGGTAATTGTCAACAAAAATACTTTCGCTTTTTTGTGCAAGTTGCATAAAAGCAAAGAATCATGACAAAAGTCATGATTCTTTAAGCACTTATTAATTATGTTCGGCTAACCATTCGTCAAGCTGTGCCTGAATTTCATCCATAACAACCTTTTGGCCTGCCATTTCAAGCTTTTCTTCTCTTTCGGGGAATACAATCTCAGGATCCTGCAAACCGTATCCGAGAATCTTGCTGTACTGCTGTCTGATAGAAGAAAGCTGTGACATCTCGGATTCTACAGGAGAAGGATCAAAGCTGAATCCGATGTAAGGATCAACTTCAGCTTCCTCGTTGCCCTTCTTTGTTTCTTCCCAAACATCGTCTTCATAAGAAGGTGCAAGATAAGCAAGGAACTGGCTGCCTATCATAAACTCAGAAATATAATATCCGCCGGGATCTCTGTTCATTCTGTTGGGATTATTGGGATCCTTCGTGAAATCTCTGCCTTCTATACCGTAGCTGAGAAGGTTCAAAAGATACTGGTCTTCAAAAAGAAGGTCTATAAGCTTAAGAGCTCTTACAGGGTTTTTGCAGTTGGCACTGAGGGCATAAAGCGTTGACTGAATACCGCCTCTGTTCAGAATAGCCCTGCTCGTGGGAACAGCAATAACCTCATAGCCGTTTGTAAGCATGAATTTACCGGCATTTCCGGGAAGATTTCTTGAAAAGTTTGAATAAACCTTCTTCTGCTTTGTAAGCGCCGTTGTATCATCAAGCGTTGCAATATCAGCCGGGAAGAAGCCTTTTTCGTTCCATCTTCTCATTCTCTTGGCGTGCTCAAAGTTTTCGTCATAGCTGTTTGTAACCTTATCATTAATAATGTCAAATTCTCCGGCTGACGAAGAACGATCACCGTGATCAGTAAAATATTTTGTGTTTGAGGTTGTTATAGCAAAATCAGAAGGTTCGCCTTCTCTTACTATTTCAAAAATTTCCTCAAAATCGTCCATGGATTTGGAGCCGTTGATTTTATCAACTACATTGTATTTTTCCGACATATCCTTAATAAACACAGCGCCGCCCTGATTATAAAGAACCTGCTCAATCGGAACACCGTAGATTTTGTCACCTATGGATGCAGCCTGCCAGATACCTTCTTTATAACGGGCCTTAAGGGTTGCAAGCTCAGGAAGCTCAAGATAATCATCCAAAGCCATGAAAGCACCCTTTGCCACATTCGGCTCATACTTATTTGCCCAGTTTGATGTCCAGATAATATCAAGTGTTTCTTCGGATGCAAGCGCCAGCTGAACCTTTGAATCATAGTCACCGGGCTCAATACACTGAAGATTAAGCGTGATATTAAGCTTTTCGTTAAGATACTTGTTAGCCTCGTCCAAAACTTCCTTAAAGCCGTTAGGCTCGGAGCACCTTATGTACCAAACCAAATCCACGTGCTTATCGGGGTCATCGGCGATTAAATTCGCCGCTTTTTTCTCGCCCGTTGACGAACCGCACGCACAAAGCGAAACAGCAAGTGCAAGGGCAAGAATTGTTGAAATAATTCTTGCAAATCTCTTCATGTCTTCTCTCCTTTAAATAATTTATGTAAGGGATAATAAATCTCCTACTGTTATGATTATACCATAAAATCATCATATTGTAAATAGGTTTCGTTTAAATTTTTAAAATTTAAACGAAAAAAGGTCCCGGCGAATGCCGGAACCTTCATAACCCCAATTAAACTAACTCTAAAATAGCCATGGGTGCACAGTCTCCTCTGCGCGGTCCCATTTTAATAACACGGGTATAACCGCCATTTCTTTCAGCATATTTAGGAGCAATTTCATCAAAGAGCTTCTTAACTACATCCTCTTTTGTGATGTAAGCCAAAGCCTGACGCCTTGAATGCAGGGTATTTGTTTTGCCGAGTGTAATCATTTTATCGACAATTACTCTTGCTTCCTTAGCTCTCATTTCGGTGGTCGTAATCTTACCGTTTTCAAGAGCGGAAGTAACAAGATTTCTCAGCATAGCGCGTCTCTGATCGGCGGGACGGCCTAATTTTCTGTTACCTGCCATAGTCGTTTACCTCCTTGGTTATTGTTGATCTTCTTCCTCGGACAGCGAAAGTCCCAACGAAACAAGCTTATTCATAACTTCTTCAAGAGACTTTCTGCCCAGGTTTCTTACCTTCATCATGTCTTCCTCGGTTCTGTTGATAAGGTCACCAACAGTATTGATTCCCGCACGCTTCAAGCAGTTGTAGGAGCGAACCGAGAAATCCAAATCTTCGATAAGCATACTCAAAACCTTGTCGGGTCTTGCTTCTTCCTTTTCCTTCATGATTTCGGTGTCCTTAGCCGCATCGGAAAGCTCGATAAACAGGTTAAGGTGCTCGTTCATGATTTTGGAACCAAGACTCAACGCCTCATCGGGAGCGATAACCTCATTTGTCCAAATCTCAACGGTAAGCTTATCAAAATCGGTATCTCTGCCCACACGAGTGTTTTCAACAGTATAGTTGAACTTTTTAACGGGTGTGAAAGCGGAGTCAACCGGAATTACTCCGATTACCGACTGAGCAAGGCTTTCCTTGTTCTTATCGGACGAAACATAACCGCGGCCGCGATCGAGGGTGATTTCCATATACAGTCTGCCTTCCTCATTGAGTGTAGCAATGTGAAGGTCGCCGTTCAAAATGTCAACATCGGCATCTTCCTTAATATCGGAAGCGCAGATTTCACATGGACCCTTAGCATCAATGTAAACAACCTTAGGTCCGTCGCAATGAAGCTTTGCAGCTAACTTTTTAATGTTAAGTATAATTTCGGTAACATCTTCTCTCACTCCCGGGATTGTCGAGAATTCATGAAGAACACCGTCTATCTTAACTGATGTAACCGCTACACCCGGAAGCGAAGAAAGAAGAATTCTTCTCAAACAGTTTCCGAGTGTTATACCGAATCCACGCTCTAATGGCTCGGCAACAAATTTTCCGTATGAACCATCGTCAGCCTGTTCAACGCATTCGACTCTTGGTTTTTCGATTTCCAACATGTGCAAAACCTCCTTCGCAAAATTAGAGATTTAATAAAAATCTCAGTATTACTTAGAATACAATTCGACGATAAGATGTTCCTCGATAGGAAGATCAATATCTTCTCTTGCAGCCAAGGAAACAACCTTAACCTGCATATTGTCAACATCAACGTCGAGCCATTTTGCCTTAGGTTTGCCGGCTGTGGCGTCACAAACGTTCTTTATCTTAACGCTGTTTCTGCTTGTTTCTTTAACGGCAATAACATCTCCTGCCTTAACAAGATAGGAAGGAATGTTAACCTTTTTGCCGTTTACCGTGAAATGACCGTGTCTTACAAGCTGTCTTGCTTCAGGTCTTGACATAGCAAAACCGGCTCTGAACACAACATTGTCAATTCTGCTTTCAAGGATGGAAAGCAGGTTTTCACCGGTAACGCCCTTAGCCTTGGAAGCCATTTCAAAATACTTTGCGAACTGGCCTTCAAGCACTCCGTAATATCTTCTAACCTTCTGTTTTTCTCTGAGCTGTAAGCCGTATTCAGACATTTTCTTCCTTGCCTGACCGTGCTGACCGGGGGCATAGGTTCTTCTGTCAATAGCGCACTTACCTGTATAGCAACGATCGCCCTTTAAGAAAAGCTTCTGGCCTTCTCTGCGGCAAAGTCTGCACACTGCAGCTGTATAACGTGCCATATTTGCACCTCCATAAGTTATTAATTAATTCTTTTGTCCGAAACAATCAAACTCTGCGGCGTTTCGGAGGTCTGCATCCGTTGTGAGGAATAGGTGTAACATCCTTAATCATGCTGACTTCAAGACCTGCACCCTGAAGCGCTCTGATAGCAGCTTCTCTTCCTGCGCCCGGACCTTTAACGAATACTTCGACCTTCTTAAGGCCATGCTCCATAGCAGCTTTGGCAGCCGTTTCGGCAGCCATCTGAGCAGCAAAAGGAGTATTTTTCTTAGAACCGCGGAAGCCCAATCCACCGGCACTTGCCCATGAAAGAGCGTTTCCGGCTACATCTGTAATTGTAACGATTGTGTTATTGAACGATGACTGGATATGTGCTGCGCCGCTTTCGATATTCTTGCGCTCACGCCTTCTGTGAGTCGTTCTTTTAACCGTTTTAGCCATAATAAATCCTCCTGATTACTTCTTCTTACCTGCCATTGTTTTCTTAGGACCTTTTCTGGTTCTGGCATTATTTTTTGTATTCTGACCTCTTACGGGAAGACCTCTTCTGTGACGAAGTCCTCTGTAGCAGCCGATTTCGATAAGTCTCTTTATATCGAGAGAAACCTGTCTGCGAAGGTCACCTTCAACAGTGTACTGTGCGTCGATTATATCACGAAGCTTACCGTTTTCTTCTTCGGTAAGATCCTTAACTCTTGTATCGGGGTTAATTCCTGCCTGCTCAAGAATTTTTCTTGCGCTCTGGATACCGATACCGTAAATATAAGTCAAGCCGTATTCAATACGCTTTTCTTTAGGTAAATCAACACCTGCGATTCTTGCCATTGCTCTTTGCACCTCCTGTTTTTTATGGTTATTGGAATAAAAAATATATTAATGCTGTTGCGCTACCTAAGGCTTTCGCCCTAAGTCAGCCGCTCGCAACAGTGCATCAGCCCTGTTTCTGCTTATGCTTGGGGTTTTCGCAGATAACCATTACTTTTCCTTTTCTTTTGATTACTTTGCATTTTTCACACATGGGTTTAACTGATGGTCTTACCTTCATTGAAATAAACCTCCTTAAAAATTACTTTGCTCGCCATGTAATTCTGCCTTTTGTCAGGTCATAGGGCGACATTTCCACCGTCACCTTATCTCCGGGAAGAATTCTTATAAAGTTCATTCTTAGTTTACCTGATATATGAGCCAGAATTTGATGACCGTTCTCCAATTCAACCTGGAATACTGCGTTAGGCAGGGCTTCTGTAACCGTGCCCTCCAATTCCAAAACATCATCCTTTGCCAAGATGATCAACCTCCTTTGAAATGCGGAAGCTAATCTTCGCTTCCGAGCCCGTCGGACAGCCGTGATATTTCTTCTCTCACATCGGAGTTTGAAACTCTGCCGTCCTCAGCCAGTTTGTTACTTATAAATTCGCTATGCTGTCCAAGTAACCTTAAATGCTTTATTTTTTTCTTTTTGGGCTTTTCAACCCTTCGCATTCTGCCGTCACTTATGAAAACGTGTTTTTCATCGCATGGGGACATTACGATAAAAACTCTGTCCTTGTCCCGTCCTGCAACAGATTTCACAAATGTTGACGGGTAAAAATCCTCCACTGATTAATCACCTCATACACTACTTAATCGTCAGAATTACCGGTTCATTATCAGTTATTAAAATGGTATTTTCGTAATGTGCGGCGAGCTTTCGGTCACGGGTGTAAGTCGTCCACCCGTCATCCGCAACATATACCTCCTTGCAGCCTTGGTTAACCATAGGCTCAATCGCCAAGGTCATGCCGGGGTATAGCCTCGGACCTCTGCAAGGTGCGCCGAAATTCGGAATACTCGGATCTTCATGAAGCTGACTTCCCACGCCGTGTCCTACAAAGTC
>CABUMF010000022.1 GCA_902492655.1 uncultured Eubacteriales bacterium
CTTTGGAGCGTTAAAGCGATTGCGACAGCCAATGCTGTTTTTTTCATAAAATCATCTCCTTTAATTTAAAATAAAACAAAAGAATCCCGCATCGGCGGGATTCTTTTAGTATGCAACCTATTCTTCCGCAACAGCATCCGAAACAGGAGCTGCTGCCTGTTCACCTTTAATTGTGTTGTAAAAATTAACATATGTTGCACTCATATAAGGTACAATCCAAATATATGCAATACCGAATGTGATTGCTCCGAGAAGAGTCCAGCCTATAAACGAAAGCATAAGAACAAATAAATCCGCTTTATGTCCGTCCATCATTGCCTTGGAACGATCAATAGCTTCCAATGCGGCCATTCCGGGATTTTCCGCAAGAATGTAATGAGCCATAGAGTAAGACAATGACTTTATTATTCCGGGAATGATAAAGAGTAACGACCAGAGGGCAGTAAAAAGTCCTACAAAGAAGTTGAGCTTAAATGCAGCCCAAAGGTCTTTGAATCCGTAGAATGTGTCTGCAACATCCGGCTTTGTACCAGCAACGAGCTTTACATAGACATATGCGATAGAAAGCGTGAAAGCGGGCAGCGCGACTAAGGATGACACAAGCGCGCCTGCAATCGGGATAACGTTTATTGCTCCGCTGATGAGCGAAATCAATAAAAGGATTAAAAAAAGAATTCCGATATTCCCCTTGATTTGAGCCTTTGCGTTGAGCTTAAGTTCTGCTCTGTTAATCATAAAGATCGTACCTCCGTTAAATAATATTTTACAACTTCATTATACTATATGAAAAAGGAGTAGTCAAGTATTTTTGCATATTTAGTCAAATTTTTTCATAAACGGGGATATTTTCGGTGTTTACCTCGAACCAACCCGAATTTACGGGTTTTTTGGTCCAAAAATCGACCCATTTTCCTTCGGGAAGGTACACTCTTCTTGAGTCGTTGTCCGCTTCTGTCATGGGGGCAACGATAAGTCTGTCGCAGAAAATGTACTGATCGTCAATACCATATGTTTCGGGATCGTTTGTATAATCGGAAACGAGTGCTCTTATCGGTGCTTTTCCCGTTTTCCTATATTCAATAAATGCGGTCTTTAATATGGGAATAAGAGTTTCCCTTATTTTCAAAAGCTCTCGAACCTTATCCTCGCAGCCCCATTTGAGCCACGGCGCTTCGGTGCAGTACCATGCATTTATAAGGCATTGCGTCGAGAATACAACCGTTTGAAGCCGCCTGATAAGATCTTTTTCAGAAACGGCATGGCGAACCTCGGGACACCAGAGTATTCCGCTAAATCCGGAATTAACCACACCTCTTATGAAATCCTTGTGATCGTACAGGTCGCTGTAAAGCGCAAAGGGATACGAAGCGGACAGCGCACCGGCGTTTCTAACCTCGGAGAAGGTTTTATTTTCGCCGAGAGCCTCCATAATCGTTTGCATATAAAGCACGCCGAACATAGAGTGATATTGCTCACCGTCCATTCCCGAGGGAAATTCGGTGCAATCGGGGAAGCTCCAGTCGTGAACAAATTCCGAATTGTCACATTCGTCAAGCTTAAATCCGTCTATACCTTCATTTACAAGATAGTCCCTGTGATGCTCCGCAAAAAGCTTTCTTGCACCCTCTGTTGAAAAGTCGGGTATTAGCCCCTTCCACACCTCGATGTCACCGCAGTATTTTCTCATTTCCTGATAAAACGGAGCGGCGGCATTGACAAATGCGTGTTCCCAAAGATTGATATGGAAGCCTCTTTCCTTAAGATATGATATTACCTCTTTGTAGTTGGGAAAACGCTCCTCGTCCCAAAGATAAGAGCATGAGTAGGAGTTGGAATGCCAACCGGGTTCAAGACCGAGTATATCGCACGGAATATCGTTTTCACGGAAGTAATCCGCCATTTTCATAACATCGTCACCGGTGTTTTTGGCATAGCAACGATAAAGCGTGCCCAGCCCCCAATCCGGTATTTCACAGCCGCCCCCGGAGAGCATATTGTACTGAGAAACAATATCTGTTATGGTTTCACCTTCAAAAATATAAATATCCACACCCTTGGCAGTGGGAATGTCAATCGTCATAATCGTTTCTTCTTTAAGCCCCACCTTGTTATATAAATCCTCAGCCGTTGCAATAACGGTGTTGTCGGGATTAGGCTCACGGTTCAGATTTCTGCTTATTCCGCAGAATGCATCAATGTATCTTGCGGAATCAATATAGATTCCGTACCCAGCCGTCGAAACAAAAAACGGAACGGGTGCGTGACTGTCTCCGGTGTTTGCAACGGGGTCGGAATTAACTCTGAGCTTCAGCTTGTGATTTTTATGATTGAAGCCCTTAAGCTGAAGTCCTCCTCCGTAAATCTGCTCTTCAAACCTAAGCGGAATCTCCAAAAGGCAGCCTCTTGCAGTTTCTTTGAATTTAATCCTTGATGTGTCATACGATACATTTGTTTCTTCATAATTAAAGTTTTTACAAAAGTATGACGGAACAAATTTTTCGGGTGTCCCGAATGTAATTCTCTTCATTTACCAAATCTCCTTAAATTGAAAATCTGTCTATTTTATCCGAGCTGTATTTTGAATAAACAAGCTTTTGACTGCTGTATAATCCGTATGGACCGGACATAACAAAACATACCGCGCAGGCAAGAGCATAATATAGCATCCCTCCCGAGCCGAACAGCTCAACGCCCATAATAAGAGTTGCGAAGGGACAGTTTGAAATTCCGCAGAACATACACAAAAGCCCGAGTGCAGCGGCAAAGGACGGATCAAGCCCGAAAAATGCTCCGAAGGCACAGCCGAATGTTGTTCCGATGAAAAACGCAGGGACAATTTCGCCGCCTTTATAGCCTGCTCCTACCGTTATAGCTGTAAAAATCAGCTTAAGTAAAAATGCGGAATATGCTGTTTTTTCGCCGTTTAATGCAGATTCCACGATGTTCATGCCGGCGCCGTTATAATCCGTTGTCCCTACAGCCAAGGTCAGTATAACGATGATTATACCTCCGACCGCAGATATTAAGTATGGATTTTTTAGATATTTTTTAAATCCTGTTTCCGCACCTCGCAGAGCAACACAGAAAACAATGGAAATAATTGCCGCAACGAGGGAGAAAATCAGTATCTTAAAAATCGCTGTAAGGTTGAACTCGGGAATTCCGTGAATAGGATAAAACAGTGCTTCGTTTCCCATAAGCTTTGTTATTTCAAAAGCCACTGCCGATGAAACGATGCACGGCAGAAAACGAAAATACTTGATGTGTCCCACGGATATTACCTCGACCGCAAAAATCGCCGCTGTTACGGGGGTTGTGAATATTGCGGAAAAAGCACCGCTCATACCGCACATGATAACCGTGCCGAGGCTTTGCTTTTTCAGCCTCATTGCTTTGCCTGCAATCGAACCTATTCCTCCGCCGATTTGCAGTGCCGCACCCTCTCTGCCGGCAGAACCGCCGAAAAGATGTGTTAAAAAAGCACCTATGAATATAAAGGGAACAAGAAGATATGAAATCGGCTGTCTTGACCTTATGCAGTCAATGACGGTGTTCGTTGTCAGGCTTTGCTTTGAAAGCCTGTACATCGCCGTAATCAAAAGACCGGCGAGGGGCAAAAACAGTATCAGCCTTTCGTGAGCCATACGGGTTTGTGTCGCAAAAGCTATCGCTTTATGGAACAAAGCGCCTACAAATCCGGATATAAGACCTACCAAAACGGAAATTAAAACCCATTTTGCGAAGGCTTTGCCGTAGGTTCTTAATATATTTTTGAGTTTGTCCAATTTGAGTCACCTTATTTTTAAGATTTCTGCGGTTTTTCCCGAAATTCGGAATTCTACGGTTTTTTGTGCAAATGACATTCTGTAAACCTTGCCGTCCTCGTGATACTGCGGCCGAACTTCAAATGATAGAAGCTCAATAAGTGCCTTCCTTCGTTCCTCCGAAAAAACTTCAAGACATCCGTTTTTGTCAACTACTGTAAGCCTTGGGGTTTTAGGCGCCGCAAACCCTGACATAGCATCCTCATGACTGTCAAATTCGGGAAGATACGGCTTTATGTCGTAAATTGGTGTGCCGTCCTTCATGTCTGCTCCCGAAACCGTTATTTCACCCATGGCAGTATCAATGCTTTCAAGCTTGACGGATGAAAGCCCGAGGGAGTTAGGACGGAACGGTGAGCGTGTGGCAAAAACTCCCATTCTTGCGTTTCCGCCGAGCCTCGGAGGGCGTACGGTAGGCGACCACTTTCCGTTCGTTTCGGAAAATCCCCATATCAGCCAGATATGTGAAAAGCCTTCAAGTCCGCGGATTGCCTCAGGTATCGCAAATTCCGGCTCAAAAATAATTTTGGATTTAAAACTTGCGGCAAGTCCGCTTTGCTTCGGTACTCCGAATTTTTCGGGAAGGTCATTTTTTATTTTTGCAATAGGCTTAATGTTCATAATCAGTCAAGGCAGGAATAAAGCACATTTCTGAGTCGAGGCTGATAATATGTTTCCTGCGGATTGCACATATGGTGGGTATAAAACAGCGCAAGCCTCTTGTCGGTATCGCAAAGAACCGTGGCACCGGCGGCGCCGCCCCAACCGAACTCTCCGATGGAAGAAAGAGAGCCGCCTTCTGCTTTGTCAATCATTGTTCTCACGCCAAGGCCGTATCCGTATCCTTTAAGCTGGGGCCATACAAAGGTCTTTCTCTGTTCGCTCGAAAGCTGATTTTGCTTCATAAGCTCAACCGATGCGGGAGAAAGTATGCGTGCGCCGTTCGGACCTACTCCGAAATTTGCAAGAGCCGAGGCAAGCTTGATGTAATCATCGGCGCTTGTTATTATTCCGGCTCCGCCGCTGTCAAATTCCGGCCCGAGAATATGAGCGTTTTTGTTTCCGAGTATTTCAACATGACCGCCAAGCTTGGATCTGTCTGTCTGCTGAAGCCGAACAATATCCGTTTCATTGGTATCATCGACAAAATTGTACTGAACGGCAAGCCTGCTTTCCATATCGGGCGTAAGGTGGTAGCAGCTTTGCGTCATTCCAAGGGGCTGGAAGATGTTCGCTTTTACATAATCTCTGAACTTCATCCCCGATATAACCTCTATTACCGCCGAAAGAAGGTCATGACAAAAGCTGTACTGCCAAGCCGTTCCGGGCTGGAACGAAAGAGGACGCTCCGCAAGCACCTTTGAAAAACTGCGGTTGTCAAATTTACCGTCGGATATTTTGTCGATTTTGTCCAAAAACTCCTTCGGTCTTTCGTAGGATATGCCTGCCGTCATTGTAAATAGATGACGGAATGTTACGGGAGTTTTGGCATCAACAATTTTACCGTTTTCCATAACCTTCACATCACGCCATTCGGGGAGATATTCATAAATCGGGTCATCAAGCAAAAATATTCCCTTTTCATAAAGCTGCATAGCCGCCGTTACGGTAGCTATTTTTGAGCATGAATAGATGTAAAACAGACGGTAATCCGTCATTTTAATTTTGTTCTCAAGGTCGGAATATCCCGATTGATAACGAAATACCTCCTTGTTGTCAATGTAAACTATGGCTGTATTACCAGGAATTCTCCACTCAGTCAGCCGATTCATAAAATCTTTCATTGCATGAAAATCCATGATTGCATCTCCTTATTCATTAGTTTACAAATCAAGATAAGTATATCATACAAAAAATAATTTTTCAATATATAAATTAAAACTTTTTTCGATATAAAGTAAAAAAACGGCTTAAAGCATACGCTTTAAGCCGCATGGTACAGGGGCAGAAGGACTTGAACCCTCGGCACTTGGTTTTGGAGACCAATGCTCTACCAACTGAGCTATACCCCTATATTAAGCCGCCCGACCGAACATACGGCCAAGCGGTAAAAGAGTTGCGGGGGAAGGATTTGAACCAACGACCTTCGGGTTATGAGCCCGACGAGCTACCAGACTGCTCCACCCCGCGATATATACGCCATCATCGACAGCTTTATAAGTATAACACAGATATAACTGTTTGTCAATACCTTTTTTAAAAAAAGTGTAAAATTTACGAAACACAAAATGCGTGTGAATTTGTACATAATAAATAGAAAAAAAATTTAAAAAATGTATTGTGCTTTTAAATAAAATGTGATATAATACTCTAATACTGTAACTTGGAGATAACTATGGATAAATTGTTTTTCAGATTGTTGCCGTTTGCAATAGCTTCTGTTTTGGCTTCGGTCGGTATTTGCACATCTAATTTAATTGCGGTTTGCTATATTGTCGCGGTGTTTTCGCTCTTTATAGTTGATGTGGCGGGGGACAGGCTGACGGCTGTAGGCGTCAATGTTTTGTTTCTATGCACAGCCGCTCTTTTCGGCGGAACGATATATGTTTTGTTTCTCGGTATGCTTGTAACCGCGCTTTCGTACATTATGTCTTTGGTGATAATTCGGACTTCGGATTTCGGATATGCTTTGGCTGCCGGCATTGCCGATTTTTCAATCAGTATTATGGCAGTGGATGTGCTTATGAAAAGATCGGAGTTCGGATACGGGCTTTTCGATGCGTTTTCAAGGTTTGTGGATTCGGCATTTTCGGTTGTGCTTGAAAACTTGAATTCCTTATCGGATATTGAGGGATATACGGCAGAGAGCATAGATTATATGCGACAGCTGGTTACGGCAACAGGCGAAGGAATTAAGCTCATGCTTCCCGGCATTACCATTGTTGCCGGAGGCGTTGTGTGCATAATTGCATTGATTTTATCAAGATTTTTTATTAAGGGCATTCCCGTACCTCCTCTTTCGGGGATAAGGGCACCAAAGTCCGCAGTATATGTATTTTGCCTTTTGTATATTTCATCGGGGCTTATGGGGGCCGAAGGCAGTGCGGCTTTTATTATGGCGAATGCGGTGTTTGTTTTGTCTGTTTTCATGATGCTTTGCGGTATATCCGTTGTGAAGTATTTGACGGACAAGATAAAACCAAAGCCTTTTTCGATTTTTGTTTTTGTTATTTTTATTCCCGTTTGCTTTGCGTTTAATACAATGCTGACCTTTGTCGGCATGATTGACGGTATTTTTAAATTCAGGAGACTTGGAAATGAAAAAGAATAATGCGGGTTTTATAATTTTTCCTACCTTATTTGTACTTGCTTTTCTTAACATTGTTATCTGGCTGAAAGCAAATTCGGTTTTCGGTCTTTTGTCCACATCGCTTTCGCTGCTTCTTTTGGCGGTTTTGCTTTTTGCGGCGGATAAAGGCGTGAATAAAGAAAAAACTTCTTCGGAAGCGGATAGCCTTGCGGTGGACAGTTCAACCAGAAAAATGATGTTTGAGTTTTCTGTTCCCTGTGTTGTTGCAGATGAAGACGGAACGGTTCTTTGGTTTAATTCCGCGGCTTTAAGGATTTTTGAAAAAGAGGATATTTCGGGCATGAATATATCATCTCTCTTCCCGGGTGCGGATAAGGTCGGCGGAAAAAGCGGTGAGGGAGAAACAAATATCAATCTCATGAGCTTTGAATACAGGTTTGTAAGCTGCGTTGAAAACGGAAAAACGCTCTATTTTATAACATTTCATGATATTACCGAGCTTAAAACCGTTTCTTCAAGATGCGAGGCTATAAAGACCGTCGCTTGCTTTTTGACCATTGATAATTTTCAGGAGGTTATGAGCGGCGTTTCCTCAAACGAAACGGGTAAGCTTGCAATAGAAATCGAAACAGTGCTTTCGGAGCTTGCGGATGTCTGCGACGGTTCAATCCAAAGGCTTGAACGGGATTTGTATTTCATGATTTTAGATATGGAGCATCTGTCCATATTGATGGCGGAAAGATTTTCGATTTTGAACGACATCAAGAAGATTAAGGGATCAAATGAGATACAGGTAACAATAAGCATCGGTGTCGGATGTGCCGACGATTCGGTTTCAAAAAGCGTTTCCTATGCCCGTTCTGCGATGGAGCTTGCTCTCGGGCGAGGGGGCGATCAGGCGGTTGTGAAAATAGACGATGATTACCGCTTTTACGGCAGCGGTTCCCGGGAAACAGAAAAGAAAACCAAGGTCAGAGCGAGAGTTATGGCTCAGGCTCTTACCGAAATTGTCAGAAATGCGTATCAAATCATTATTATGGGACACGCCGGCATGGACGCGGATTCCTTCGGCGCCGCAATCGGAGTGTTTACAATTGCCGAAAGTCTGGGAGTTCGTGCAAGGATTATTATTGATAAAAATGATGCGGTTATAAAAGCCGAAATCAATAAATTCACGGAATACAAAGAGTATGAATTTGCTTTTATTTCGGAGGAGCAGGCGTTCAATATTATGAACGATAAAACGGTTGTGGTATTGCTTGATACTCACATGGCGGAAAGAGCGCAGTGCCCCGAGCTTCTGAGGTTTACATCAAGAATCGTGGTTATTGATCATCACCGCAAGAACAAGGATTATATCAAAAATACCATTTTGACCTATCATGAGCCGTACGCTTCTTCCACAAGCGAAATGGTTACCGAAATATTGCAATACACCGATAACGGTAATAAAATCAGGCGGTTTGAAGCGGAGGCACTTTATGCCGGCATTATGCTTGATACCAAAAACTTTTCCGTTAAAACAGGTGTCAGAACCTTTGATGCCGCCGCATTCCTAAGAAAAAGAGGGGTTGACACAACAGCGGTTCGCGACATCTTTAAGGTCGGGTTTGATGAGTATAAGGAACGGTTGAAAATAATCGAATCGGCAGAGATTTACAGGAGCATAACAGCAATAGCTTGCGGAAAGTCAAGTATTCAAAATGCGGCTGCGGCATCCGATGAGCTTTTGGAAATAAGCGGAATAAAGGCATCCTTTGTGCTTTGCGAGGCGGACGGATTTATTCATATTTCAGCCCGTTCCACAGGGGAAATAAATGTTCAGCTGATTGCCGAGGCTTTGGGCGGCGGCGGACACATGGTTGTTGCAGGGGCTCAGATAAAGGGAGCTT
The DNA here is from genome assembly GCA_902492655.1 of uncultured Eubacteriales bacterium. Taxonomy (GTDB): domain Bacteria; phylum Bacillota; class Clostridia; order HGM11514; family HGM11514; genus CAKSKB01. The sequence goes on from CABUMF010000022.1 coordinate 8,967, forward strand.
CAATGAATGAGGCAAAGAAGATGCTTCTCGATGCGATTGATACTTATTTTGCAAACAGCAGTTCTTAAATGAAGCTGTTTTATAACAAAGATTTGAAAGGAATGATATATATGAAGGTTATTCTTACTGCCGATGTTAAGGGCAAAGGCAAAAAAGGAGATTTGGTTAATGTTAATGACGGATATGCAAGGAATTTTCTTTTGCCGAAAGGTCTTGCACTTGAAGCAACAGCGGCTAATTTAAATGATTTGAAGGGCAAAAACGAGGCTGAGGATTATCGCCGTCAGCAGGATTTTGAGTCCGCCGAGGCAACAGCGGAAAAGCTTAAGGCAGTTGCGGTAGAGCTCTCCGCAAAGGCAGGCGAAAACGGCAAGCTTTTCGGATCCATTACCTCAAAGGAAATTGCTGAAAAGCTTAAATATCAGCATCATATTGTTATTGATAAGAAGAAAATGGTTTTGCCGGACGGTATTAAAAGCACCGGTACGCATACCGTGGAAATTAAGCTTCATCCGAAGGTTAAGGCTGAGCTTAAGGTCATTGTTTCGGCTGAATAATTATTTTACGAAAGGAGGACGGCTGACATGGATAATATGACAGTTCCGTACTCTGCCGAGGCGGAAGCTTCGGTTCTCGGTTCGGTTATATTCAATCCGCAGCAAATCACTGTTGTTGCGGAAAATTTGCCGAGCTCCGACGCTTTCTATATCGAAGCGAACAGAGCGGTTTATTCTGCCATGCTGAGCCTTTTCTCGTTTGGCAAGCCCATTGATGTCGTTACCTTAAAACAACAGCTTGAAACCGACGGTAAGCTTGAGGCTATCGGCGGCATGAGTTATATAATTGAAATTGCGCAGGCTGTTCCCACAACCGCAAATCTGGACTATTACATAAAAATCGTTCAGGAAAAGTCATATTTGAGAAAATTGATTGATGCCTGCGGAAGAATTATAAAAAAGTGTGTTGAAGAAAAAGAAGAAACCGAAAAGATTATGGACAGCGCCGAGCAGGAAATATTCGATATTATGCAGCACCGTTCCGAACAGGGGCTTGTTAAGGTCGGGGCAATAATTCCGGAGACGATGAATCATATTCAGATGCTTTCGCAGAAAAACGAGGCAGTAACGGGGATTCCCACCGGGCTTCACGATCTGGACATGATTCTTTCGGGGCTTCATAATTCCGATTTGGTTCTTATCGCCGCAAGACCTGCCATGGGTAAATCCAGTCTTGCACTCAATATCGGGCAGTATGTGGCGGTTCATGAGCATATTCCCACCGCATATTTCACTCTCGAAATGTCGGCGGAGCAGGTAGCTTCGAGAATGCTTTGTTCGGAGGCTTTCGTAGATTCAAACAGCGTTAAAACGGGCAGCCTTAACGATTATGACTGGCAAAAGCTTTTAAGTGCCGCAAAAGAAATAATAAAAGCCCCGTTTTTTATAGATGATAAGGCGAATGCGTCAATTAACGAAATTCGCTCAAAGTGTAAAAGACTGAAGCTGAAGGAAAACCTGGGGCTTGTTATAATCGACTATCTTCAGCTTATGGAAGGAACGAGAAAGGAATCCCGTCAGACGGAAGTCAGCGACATTTCAAGAGGCTTGAAAATTCTTGCAAAGGAGCTTGATGTCCCGGTAATTGCGCTTTCCCAGCTTTCCCGAGGCGTCGAGAACCGAACGGATAAAAGGCCCAATCTTTCCGACCTTCGTGAATCGGGCGCAATTGAGCAGGATGCCGACATTGTTATGTTTATCCACCGGGATACCGATGATGAGGAAAAGAAAAATCAGGCGGAAATTATTATCAGAAAACACAGAAACGGCTCTACCGGCTCAATAAACGTTTGCTGGCTCGGTCAATATACCCGTTTTTGTACTTTGGAGAAGCAACAAAATGACGGTTTCTGATAAAATCATAAAAAAGGTTACAAAAGCTGCATATGCACTTTCGGGGCATACGGCGGTTATAGGTCTTTCGGGAGGGGCAGATTCGGTTTGCCTCACTCACATACTTAAAAATGCCGGGTTTGATGTTGTTTGTGCCCATGTAAATCACTGCCTTCGGGGAAGCGAGGCAGACGATGACGAAATGTTTGTAAAAGCATTTTGCGAAACACTGGGAGTCAGACTGTTTACGCTGAGAGCCGATGTTGCCTCGTTGTCAAAAGAGCACGGCACAAGCTGTGAGGACGAGGGCAGACGGGTTCGGTACGAGTTTTTTGAAAGTGTCCCGATTGAAAACAAAATTATCGTAACGGCTCACAACAAAAACGATGCGGCGGAAACGGTTATTCTGCACCTTTTGAGAGGAAGCGGAGGACTGAAGGGTATTCCCGAAAGAGAAGGCGTTTTAAGACCGCTCAGGGATGTTTCAAGGAGCGATATTGAAGCGTATTGTGAGGAAAACAGGCTTTCGTACAGAACGGACAGCTCGAACCTGACAGACGATTATACAAGAAATAAAATCAGGCATTGCGTCATTCCCGAGCTTGAAAGGATAAATCCCGGTTTTTCCGATGCAATTTTGCGTGCCGCGGAGATTTCGGGAGCGGAGCATGAGCATATAAGGCTCGAAGCCGATAAAATACCTCTTGAAGAAAAGCACGGCAGAATTTATGCTGAGCTTGAAGATTATGACCGCGCGGTTCTTATGCAGCTTATAAGGCGGATGTATTCTTTAGTTTACGGAAGCGATAAAAATCTCGGCTTTGTTTCGGTAGACGCCGCAGCAAGGCTTGTTGCAAGCGGTCGGGTCGGAAAGAGGGCAGACCTTTTTGACGGGATTTTTCTTGAAACCGAATACGGCCGCTTCAGCGTAGGCAGAGAATGGAAGGTAACAAAATTTAATATAAAGCTTTCCGAAAAAGTTCGTATTCCTGAAATCGGTATTGAGATTGAAATTAAGAAGGGCATACACAAGGGCTGTATTCTGGACGCCGATAAGGTATCGGATATTTATGTAAGAAACAGGAAAAACGGTGACAGATGCCTTTGGAAAGGTCACACAAAGAAGCTTAAGGATATTCTTATAGATGAAAAAATTTCAAAAATTGACAGAAATTCGGTTGCGGTTCTGGAAACCGGCGGAAAATGTATGGGCGCACTCGGATTTGGTATAAACAAGGAATTTTTACCTGATGACAAAACGGTAAATTTTATTACTATTGATTGGAGAAAATATAATGAATAACAATATCGACAAGGTCCTTTTCACCGAAGAACAGATTAAACAGAAGGTAAAAGAGCTCGGCGCAAAGATTTCTGAGGATTATAAGGGCAAGGAGGTTATGCTTCTTTGCATACTTAAGGGTGCGTTTGTTTTTGCGTCCGACCTGCTTCGTGCTATTGACTCGGACACGGTTTCCATGCATTTTATGGTTGCATCGAGCTACGGCGATAAAACGGAGTCCTCGGGACATGTTATTATAAAGCAAGATATTGAAGAACCTGTTAAAGATAAGCATGTTATTATAGCAGAGGATATTATTGATACAGGAAGAACCTTGCGTTATGTTATGGATTATCTTGCAAGCAAGGGTGCGGCTTCGGTTGAGGTTTGCGCACTTTTTGACAAGCCCGACAGAAGGGTTATGAAGGTTGAAGCAAAGTACAGCGGATTTTTGCTTCCGGATGAATTTGTTGTAGGCTACGGTCTTGATTATGCAGGCTATTACCGGAATCTTCCTTACCTCGGTGTTCTTAAAAGGGAGGTTTACGAGGGTTAATTATATTTGTTCATCTTGCGTGCTCGCAGTAAGATGAATCGCAAATATGCGAGCAGAAAGGTTTGGTTGTATGTCAAAATTTAAAAATGTAATCTTCCTCATATTGCTTTTTGTACTTGTGGGTGCTATGTGGTCGGTTATGAACATGACGGCGGAGGTTGACAAATACGGATATTCCGACCTCGTTAAGGATATAAACGCAGATATAAAAGCCGTGGAAAACGGTGAAAAGGGCAAGATTGAGAGCATGACGTTCTTTGACGATTACACCGCCGAAATAAAAATTCGGGAAGGCAATTCCGTTAAAGTTCACTCGGTTGATGTTCCGGGAAGTATCGACAGACTGTCGTCGGCTGTAGGAAACGAGGGTATGAACGCCTTAATAGAAAACGGACTTTCCGTCAATGTAAAGCATGACAGCGACAGCTGGTTTTTATCAATGATTCCCTCGCTTATTATGCTTATTTTCTTTATTTCCATTATGTTTTTCATGTTCCGTCAGACTCAGGGCGGCGGCGGAAAAATGATGTCATTCGGTAAGGCGAAAACACGGGCGACAAGCATTAATCATAAGGTGACATTTAAAGATGTTGCAGGTGCGGACGAGGAAAAAGAGGAGCTTGCAGAGGTTGTGGAGTTCCTTAAAAATCCTAAAAAGTTTACGGAAATCGGAGCAAGAATACCTAAGGGAATTTTGCTTGTGGGCCCTCCGGGAACGGGTAAAACGCTTCTTGCAAAGGCTGTTGCCGGAGAGGCGGGAGTTCCGTTTTTCTCGATTTCGGGTTCGGATTTCGTTGAAATGTTCGTCGGTGTCGGTGCTTCCCGTGTGAGAGACCTTTTTGAGCAGGCGAAAAAGAATCTTCCTGCCATTGTGTTCATTGACGAAATTGATGCTGTCGGCAGACAAAGAGGTGCAGGCCTCGGCGGTGGACACGACGAAAGAGAACAGACGCTTAATCAGCTCCTCGTTGAAATGGACGGCTTTGAAATTAACGAAGGCGTTATCATTATCGCCGCAACAAACCGCCCCGATATTCTTGACCCGGCACTCCTTCGCCCGGGAAGATTTGACAGACAGGTTGTTGTAGGTGCACCCGATGTTAAGGGCAGAGAAGAAATACTTAAGGTTCATTCAAAGGGCAAGTTCTTAGGTGATGATGTTGATTTGTCCGTTGTTGCAAAGACTACCATAGGCTTTACGGGCGCAGACCTTGAAAATCTTCTTAACGAAGCGGCGCTTCTTTCAGCAAGGCAGAACAAAAAGGTTATCAATATGCCCGAGCTTAAGGAAGCAATGCTGAAGGTTACCATGGGACCGGAGAAAAAATCAAGGGTGGTTTCCGAGGCGGACAAGAAAAACACCGCTTACCACGAAGCAGGTCACGCAATTGCGGCATATTATCTTCCCAAGGTTGATAATGTTCATCAGATTTCCATTATCCCCAGAGGCAGAGCCGGCGGTTATACAATGACTCTCCCGAAGGATGACCAGCTTTACAAAACCCGTGAGGAGCTTATCCAGGATATTGTTATGACAATGGGCGGAAGATCTGCCGAGGAGATTATTTTCGGCGATTATTCAACCGGCGCATCAGGCGATATTCAGCAGGCAACGAAGATTGCCCGTGATATGGTTACAAAGTACGGAATGAGCAAAAAACTCGGTACCGTTGCGTATGTGACGCATGAAGAGGTTTTTATGGGCAGAGATTTCGGAAGCACCAAGCCCTACAGCGAAGAATTTGCGGCTGAGATTGATGCGGAAGTCAGAAGCATCATTGACGAATGCCACGAAAAATGCACGGAAATTCTCAAAGCTCATATAGATAAGCTTCATGAAATAACAAACACACTTCTTGAAAAAGAGGCACTTACAGGCGAAGAATTTGCCGAAATCATGGAAGATAAGCCTCAGAATTCCGAAGAAGAATAATATTATTTACCCCCGTTTTGTCCATAAGAAGCGGGGGTATTGATTTTTTTAAAAATTTTTTGTAACAAAACGGTGTTTTTTCCGTCTAAACTATGAAGCTTCAATGAAAGGGGGCGATGATTACGGATAAAAAAATCTCGGAAAGGCTATATGAAACTTATTACATGAAGGTCTATTCATTTGTTATGACGCTTGCGAAAAACAAAGAGCTTTCGGAAGAAATAACCCAGGAAACATTTTTCAGAGCCATGACAACGGACAAGAAATTTCGTGGGGAAAGCAATGAATTTACATGGCTTTGCGCAATAGCAAAGAATTTGTTTTACGATGAAATGAGCAGACGAGAAAAATGCAGAAGCGGAGATTTTGCAAATATCGGCAAAGCTACCTTCGATGCTTCGGAAAGGCTTTGCGATGCGGATGCTTCCTTCAGAATTCATATGGTGCTTCACAGTATGGAAGAACCGTACAAAGAGGTTTTTGAGCTTCGCTTGTTCGGCGAGCTGTCTTTTAAGCAGATAGCGCATTTGTTTAAAAGAAGCGAAAGCTGGGCGAGGGTTACATATCATCGCGCCGCACTTAAAATCAGAGAAAGGATGGATAAACATGAAATATAATTGTGAAATTGTTCGGGATTTACTGCCGCTTTACATTGACGGCGTTGCAAGCAGTCCGAGCAAAAGCATGGTCGAGGAGCATATTTTGGAATGTAAAGACTGCGCAGAGCTGCTTTCAAAAATGAAGGAAAAGGAGCTTGAAAGCGAAATAAATGCCGAAAAAGTCTCCGTAATTTCAGCTCAAAGAAGGTTTTTTAAGCGAAAATCCGCAACTGTCGGAGGCATCATTTCCGCAATTTTTATGATTCCCGTTTTGGTGTGCCTTATTGTTAATTTGGCAACAGGTGCGTCCCTGACTTGGTTTTTTATAGTCTTGGCATCTCTCCTTACTGCGGCATCCTTGACGGTTGTCCCTCTTATGGTGCCCGAAAACAAATTGGTTTGGACCCTCGGAACATTTTCCGTTACCCTTGTTTTGCTCATGGGAGTGTGCTGCCTGTACACCGGGGGACGGTGGTTCTTTGTTGCGTCTTCGGCTTCACTTTTTGGTTTATGCTTAGTTTTCATGCCGTTTTTGAAGGTCATAAAGCATAGACGGGCTCTTATTTGCATGGCGGCGGACACCCTGCTTTTTTTGCTGATGATGCTATGCATAGGATTATATGTGGATATTCCTTACTTTTTCGCCGTTTCATCAATTATTTCAGTGCCGATTATCGCATTTGCGTGGATGGTTTTCGGAATAATAATGTTAATCGGCAAAATAAAAAGGAGAAAGTAGAAATGAAAAAAATAATAGCTTATTTATTGTGCGTGTTGTGCCTTACGGGCTGTTCCAACCCTGAGTATTCAAATTCAGAAAAATACAGCTTCGGGAATACAGAAATAAACGGCACTGTCAAAAATATTGCTGTTGATTGGCAGAGCGGCGATGTTAATATTGTTACCCACGAAAAGGACAGTATATTGCTTTTTGAGGAATCGGATACGGATTTGGATGATGAAAAAATGGTTCATTGGTGGCAAGACGGCGATACTCTCAGAATTAAGTTTTCCCGTTCAGGACTTAAATATCTTTTCTCAAAAGGAAAGGATCTGACTTTGGCAATCCCCGGAAATATCGTATATGACAGTATAAAAATCAATACCTCATCTGCCGATATTGAAGCCGAGGCTTTAGTAGCTAAGGAACTTAATATTGAAACCTCATCGGGAAGTATTGATATTTGTTGTGACAGCGAAAGCATAAAGCTTGATACATCTTCGGGCGAAATTGATGTTATGGCGGAAAATCTGAAATCGTTTGTTGCTGAATCTTCAAGCGGTGATATTTCCTTGGTTTCAAATGTTCCCACTTCTGAATGTATTATTAAGTCGTCCTCGGGTGATGTTGACATTGATTTGCCGGAAAATGCCAAGTTTACTGCGAAAATTTCTGTTTCAAGCGGTGAATTTTCATCCGATTTTGCCCTTTTTAAGGAATTTGCCACTTCGGAAAAAGAAGAAACATATGTGTGCGGCAACGGCACCTCTACGCTTGATATAGAAACTACCTCAGGAGATATAAGCATTTGCAAAATACTCGGCGACTGAAGCATCTACTATCCGTGGATTGACTTTTTAGGTGCATATCGTTATAATAACCTTAGGAGGTGAGGGATATGGACTTAAACAAAAGCGGAAATCTTATTCGTGAATTGAGAAAATCAAAAAAATGACTCAAAAGCAGGTTGCAAAAATTCTCGGAATTGAACCGAAAACCGTTTCAAAATGGGAAACAGGACGGGGATTTCCCGACATTTCCTTCGTAAGCGGACTTGCGGACATTTTCGGCGTGAGCGAAAAAATACTTTTATCCGGTGATTTAATCAAAAACGATGAGGAGGTGGGGAATATGAAAAGAAATAAATTCTACGCCTGCAAAAATTGCGGAAGCGTAATTTGCGGTACGGGGGAATACGAGGTGATTTGCTGCGGAAACAAGCTTAGTCCCCTTGAGCCTTCGGAGGCGGACGAGGGGCACCTGTTAAAGGTGACCGAGATTGAAAATGACTACTTCGTTGAAATTGATCACGATATGACAAAGGAGCATTTCATTTCGTTTATAGCCTATGTTTCAATGGACAGAATGATGTTAATTAGATTGTACCCTGAGCAGAACTGTGAGATTTGCTTTCCGAAAATGTTCGGAGGGAAATTCTTTTTCTATTGCAATAGACACGGTTTGTTTGAATATGTCCTGTAGCAACAAAAATAAAAATATTTAGGGTTGACATTTAATAAATTGGTGATATAATACTGTTATAAGGACTATGTTTGGAGGTTTGAAGATGGATACAAAAGCTTTATTCAAGTTGAGCTACGGTCTGTTTGTGCTTACCGCAAAAGATGCCGGCAAGAATAACGGTTGCATAATAAACACTGCTATTCAGGCGGCTTCTGCGCCCAATCAAATGAGCATTTGCGTGAATAAGGATAATTACACACACGATATGATTGTTAAAACAGGTGAATTTTCCGTTTCGGTAATCAGCACACGCGCAACATTTGATTTGTTTAAGAGGTTTGGCTTTCAGTCGGGAAAGGATACCGACAAATTTGCGGATTTCAAAGGTTGTAAGGAAGGCAAGAATGGGATATTGTATGTAACCGAAGGGACAAATGCTTATTTTTCGGTCAAGGTTACAAATACTCAGGATTTGGGTTCGCATACCATGTTCATAGGCGAAATTACGGACATGGAGGTCTTAAGCTCCGATTCATCCGCAACTTACGAGTATTATTTCAATAACATTAAGCCAAAGCCCGCACCGAAAACCGATGACGGTCAGACGGTTTGGCGTTGTGTTATATGCGGATATGAATATGTTGGAGAGGAATTGCCGGAGGATTTTATTTGTCCGTTGTGCAAGCACCCGGCATCTGATTTTGAAAAAATAACAAAGAAAGTGGAGGAAACAAAAATGTCAAACAAATACGCAGGAACAAAAACCGAAAAGAATTTATGGGAGGCTTTTGCAGGAGAATCTCAGGCAAGAAACAAATACACTTATTTCGCTTCGGTAGCGAAAAAAGCAGGCTATGAGCAGATTGCAGCACTTTTCTTGCAGACGGCAGACAACGAAAAGGAACACGCAAAGCTTTGGTTCAAGGCTTTGGGTGAGCTTGGCGACACACCGGAAAATCTTCTTCATGCGGCAGAAGGCGAGAATTACGAATGGACAGATATGTATGACAGAATGGCAAAGGACGCCGAAGAAGAAGGATTTACGGAGCTTGCCGCACAGTTCAGAGGCGTAGCCGCCATAGAGAAAATGCATGAGGAAAGATACCGTGCACTTCTTAAAAATGTTGAAACAATGGAAGTTTTCAAAAAGAGCGGTGTGACAATTTGGGAATGCCGTAACTGCGGTCACATTGCGGTAGGAACAGAAGCTCCTGCCGTATGTCCGGTATGCAATCACCCCCAGAGCTTTTTTGAAGTAAGAAAAGAAAATTATTAAGCACATAGGACAGTATAAAGCAAAAAGACAGTGTGACAAAACGGTTTATAACTGTTTTGTCACACCTTTTTTATTATTTACTCCACATTACGGTTTCTTTTCCGTTTTTATCAACAAATACAATTTTATTGATTTCCCTAAATTCAAGGCTGTTCATCGTTTTTTGATAGTTTTCAGCTTTGTTGTTGAGAAGAGTTGTTTTAAAAGCGGAAATATAAATTGTATCGCCCTTTGTTTCTTGCTTTATCGTTCTTAAAAAGTATTTCGAGCTTACGGAAACTACAGTTGCATACTTGCATTTTTCAATAGTATCCTCGGTAAGTGTAACATTTCCAAGCTCGGGTATTTTTATATTAATCTTTTGCAAGTCATCGTCATCGCCTGAAAAGATCATAACCGATTCCGAGTCGGGAACACTTTGAACCGGATTTTCAGCAAGTTCTTCCAAAGAGAACACATTCGCCGATACCGAAACCGCATCAGGCGAAATTTCTTTAATTGCAACATTGAACAGCACATAAAATCCCATTATAAATAATAGTGCCGCCGCCAATGAGCTTAAAACTATATTCCTGATTCTTTTGTTTATGCGTAGTTTTATGCTCTTTAAGCTATCAGCCATTTTCATATCCTCCGAATTGTCATTTTGTTTTTCTGTAAAACCGTCTGTCGATTTCATAGTTTCGTAGCATCTTCTGCATTTTTCGCATTCGGATAAATGATTTTCTACCGCCTGTTTGCTTTCTTCGTTGCAAACATTGTCAATATAAAGCGGAAGCAAATCTCTTATAATTCCGCAAGGGTAAGTCATTGTAATTCCTCCTTTATCAAGATTTTGGCTCTGTAATATGTAACTCTTGCCCAGCTTTCGGTTTTGCCGAATAATGCTCCAATCTGAGCAAATGACAGTTCTCCGAAAGTTCGTAACCAAAACACCTCCTTATACGGCTCGCTTAACTTGTGTAAGACTCCATGTATTGCATAAGCTGTTTCTTTATCCGCAAACCGTTCCTCGATATTCTCATCTGATATGATTATTTCAAGAGGATAATCGGTTTGGCTGTTATGCTTCTTTGCACAGCTGTAAAAGGTGTTTTTTGCTATTTTGCACAGCCATGTGCCGAGCTTGCAATTACCTTTGAAACTGTCAATGCTTTTAAGTGCTTTGAAAAATGTTTCTTGTGTGATTTCCTCTGCCAATGTGGGATTTTGGCATAGGCTGAACGCAAATTTATATACTTCCGAAAAATATTCGGAATATATTTTATCAAAGTCTTGCACAATCTCACCTCCTCAGTTAACTATTAGACTTCTGTTATGATAATTCGTTACAAATTTTTTCATAAGATCTTTAGGAGCATATCCAAAAGCGGATATGCTCCCAATAAATCATTTTTTCAAAGCCTTTTATCCATAGTTCTAAGCCTTCTTGTTATTTTAAGCTTTCCGCAAGCGAAAGAAACTTCTTTTCGCTTAATATTTCATTTGTCACATATTCACCGTTGTAAAAAAGAGCATAATTTGTCCACGCCATAGGAGCATTTTTTGCTTTTTCAAGGCTGTCTATCTGTATGATTTTTAATGGGATTCCGTTTTGCTTTGCGCTTTCTTCAATAAGCGGAGCATATTTTGCGGTGTACGGACATCCGGCAGTATAATAAAGCACAAAACCATTCTCTAAAATATGCGGCTTTTTAACCTGCTCCTTGAATTTCGGAATAACCGCATTTTCATCAAACGGCAGATAGAGCAAAGTATAATAAGACTCTGCGGTGTCTGCAATTTTAAATCCTTTATATGAAAGATATTTAGGATCGGACAAAAACGGTTTTTTCTTTTGCGAGGAAATGACCGTGATTCCGGCTTTGCCCTTCTCCTTTGCATCATTTATACAAGCGTTAAGCAGTTCGTTGGAGTATCCGTGTCCTTTTAGCGAGCCCGACACCCAAAAACAGTTAATGTGCATATATCCATTTGCATCAATCGGCACCCACGCATACTCGGCAGGGATATATTCAATAAAGCATTTGCCCCGCTGTGCAGATTTTAAAAATACAAGTCCCTCGCTTATTCGATCCTTTAGCCATGCTTTTTTTGATGCCACCTGCGGATCTTTGTTGCTTGAAATGGCACAGCATATGTGCTCCTGCTCTAAATTTTCGTGTGTTAATTTTATAAATTCCATAGTAACCCCTCCGATTGGTCGTTTTTATATCATTTCCGTTACAACACCGCTCTGCTAAGTGTTGCAAACCGGAATTTATTTCATTGCTTTTATAGTATAAGTCGCTCCCCAATTATTCAACACTTCAACAGATGAAAACCCTGCTTCTGACAATGCTTCGATTTCATGCTTTACGGTAAGGGGTGTGTCATAATGGTAGAACTCATCATCGGCAATATCTTGCTCAGCCTTCAATGCAGTCAAATTTTGACGATGCGTCTGTTCTTCATCATCGGACAACGAAAAATAATCCGTCAGTATAAAATAAGCATTGTTCTTTAATGCTGCGTGAAGTTTTGCATAAAGAGGGATTTTTTCCTCTTTCATAAAATGATGCAGGCTTTCTACCGATACAGCGGCGTCAAATACATCTTCGCCAAATGACACATCGAAATAAGAACCGACAATCAGTGTAATATCCTTGTCAGCGAATTTCTTGCTAAGAGCAGACAACATTCCTTGCGATAAATCAATTCCTGTTATCTTTGCCGTCGGGCATAACAAATAGTATTCCTCTAACTCCAAGCCTGTACCACAACCCAAATCAAGTATGTGGCAGTTCTCTTTGACAGGCAAACATTTAGCTGTAAATGGATAGAATTCACTTGCCGATTCAATATGTGTCATCATATGCTCATCATATCCGTCTAATCTATTTTCAAAAAAATCGCTCATTTTTTCAAGCATAACCTTATCTCCCCACAAATCCCGATTTATATTATTTTATACTGCATATCCATTCATCAAGGAATTTCATCTGCGCATCTGTATGGAACCAATGCTCTCCGTCCTTCATAACTGTGAGAGTTGCACCGATTCTTTCTGCAAATTCAGAAATTGTTTCATAAGATGTTAAGTGGTCTTTTTCTCCATACAGAATGTGAGTGGGAACTGTCCATAAAGTAGGGTGTTCTCTTACATAGCACAGATACTCCCACGAAAGAGTCTCGCCAAAATTCGTTTCAAATTCCTTTTTGCTTTTTAGCTCATCTTCGGTTACTTTTGCCCACATCATCATATCCGAAATCAGCTTTTTCATATTTACAATGGGAGAAATAAAGTATGCTTTCTCTATTCGTTTATCGGGCAAAGCATTCATTGATAAAAAAGCCCCTATGCTGTTTGCGATCAAAATAACAGAATCATACCCCTTGCTGTGTAAATCATAAAAACAAGAAAACTCATTCTTAGCTTCCCACGGATTTTGCGATTTATAGTCAAAACCGATAACATCACTTTCAGCAAATATAGGCTGATAATGCTTTGATTCCTCCGCATTGCCGCCTTTGCCGTGTATATATATGACTAAACGCTTCATTTTTTACCTCCGCAAATTACGATTTTTAATTTTGCAAAGCCTTTATATCCGCCTTGCTTAAACCGTTTTTCTTGCCCTCAGCCGTAAAGCTTAAGTTACCCATAAATGTAAAAAGAAACCTCGGGATAGCAGGCTTTACAAAAATCGTATCTCCGGACCTGTTGTTTTCTATATCCTCTGCCAATTGTTTAAGTGCCGAATCAACCTTTGCCAAAGGCCCCTTGCCCAAGGGTGCCGCGTGTACCATTCCGCCCGCACCGATTGCCAAAGCGCGACCTTTTAAAAGTCCGCACTTATCACACCATTTCCATATTATTTTTATTGCAATATTGTTCTGCACATCATCATAAAAGCCGTTGTTTACAATCACATAAACGCTGCTCTTTGATGCAATGCCCTCGGCACTCGTTTTAAGTCTTTTTAAAAAGGCCAGAAAATACGCAGGGAGAGAATCGGCATACAGCGGAAACGAAAATACAATATTTTCTCCATTTTTAATAGCCTCTAAAAATGCCGCCTCCGAAATTTCTGATGATTGCATTATATTATGAATTTCCCCCTTGTCGTTTAGCTTTTCATTTAGAGTATTCAAAAAATATGTAGAATTTCCACCCTCGTTATGCGGGCTTCCGCACAGCATCAATGTACTCATAATATCGCACTCCTTAATTTTTCAATACCGTCAAAAAACCTCACCTCACAGCTTTTTGCACCGAAATTCACTGAATTTGCTCGCACAAGACTCTCGGCAATCTGCCGTTCTTCCAAATCACATTTCCCGTAAAATAACACGGTCAGCTTAAAGCTGTGCTTGTAACGCATTTTATGGTGCATTTCGCCGCCGACAATCCGAAGGTACGGCAGAATATACGGAATTGAGCGGTCTATTACCGCCTTTATGCTTTCGGAATAGCAGCCGAATAAAATCGGACTTATTAAAATCATCTCGTCACATTTTGAAATGAATAACGGAATATCACTGCATCTGTCGTTTATTACGCATCTGCCCGGAGTTTTTATCCAACAACCAAAGCAGCCCATACAGGGCTTAACAATCGGGTTTGCGGAAAACAGAATGTCATCCTTTTTCGCCGATAATATTTCGTTTTGTGTGTCATAAATAATCAGTCTGCTCAATTTAAATCACCCTTTATCAGAACAACCGCAAGCCGTGATTATCATGCGGTAAAGCTTAAAAATTTTTGTTTTCACTTATGATTTTATGCCGTTCTATTTTTCGTGCGTCGCCCAAGATAACGAAAAACCCGACGGCTGTAATCTGAATATTCCGCACCGAATGTAACTGCAAGATAACGCTCCTCCTGAAGGATTTGCAGGTGCAACATCACGATTGCAAAAACAGTGAAGATTCCGGTCAGCAGGTTGAAGTACATGAGCAACACACCGATATATTGCAAATCAAAGCCCAAAAAAGCCGGATTGCGACTGTAAGCGTAAATACCGTCAGTTATGAGTTTCGTTTTGTCTTTATCGGGAATGCCGGCACGCCAACTGTCTTTCATGCACAGGACGGAAACCAAAAAGATTATATCACCCGCCAAACTAACGCATAATCCGGTAAAACGGGCATTTACAGGCAGATGACTCATGTCGAATACTATAGAAATTAATTGAGAAAGTATAATTCCTACGGTAGCAATGCTCATCAGCGTTTCCACCGTGTGGGTGCGCTTGTCCTTTCTGCGCCCTATCTGCATGGTCCGGATTCCGCCGAGCTTCTGCCTCCATTGCTTTATGAGATAAATTCCGTAAAATACCGCCATAACCAACAATGCCGCTATGCGGTAAGATATTGACTCTTCCAATGGCAGATTCATAACTGTCCCCCTTTTTTGATACAGGTTCCAATGGCAAGACCGAGCAACATACCAAGAGAAATTCCAATGCCGGTATTGTTACCGAATGCCGTGCCGATTGCTGTACCGAGACACATTCCCACGCACATTCCCTCTGTTCCGTAATTTTCGGTCGGTTTTCCTTTCTTATCAGAATTTATTGACGATTCATTTTCGATTTCCGACTCGTTATTTTTGTCTTCCGCTATACGGAAATTGCGTGCCGCAAAGAACATACAGGCGGCTGCCGCAAACAGTATTCCGCCATATGCAGGCTCAGCGCAGATAATTGTTAGAATTCCCGATATACTAATCAAAGCTCCGGCGCAGATGAGCATACGGGAAGTAAAATGCCTATTTTTCATAATCTTTGCCCTCCGTTAATCCTTTGTTAAAAGCGGCGGGAATATTGCCACACCGCTTAAGTCGATACATATATTATACAAAAAGTTTTCGGCTCAATATAGGCATTTTTTGCAGTAATATGTGTCTTTTTTATATATTCATTTTCAGTTAAGTTAAGGGATTGCAGAAAGCTTTTTTGATGATGTTTGCCGCAGTGTCCGATATTACAATGACATTATATCGGACAAAGCCGCAATACATTTGACTCTGTGGGCGAAATTGTAAAAGCCAGGCAATTTTGCCCGGCAAAATCTATTGATGGGCTTTGTTATAAAGCTTTTGAATGTCCTTTGGGAGATTGTCGGGGAGCATGGCATTGATTTTATCTTCGTTGCCGTCTGCTATGGCGGTGTCGTAATACCAACATTTGAATTCCAGCATAGCGAGAGTTTTTTCAAGCTGTTTTATTTCCTCTTTAATGGCAGTTTTTCGATGCTCAAATAATTCTTTTCGTTTTGTATAGCTTTGGGATCCTTCTGTCACCCATTCAAAGAATTGTTTTATATCCTTAATTTCAAGACCTGATTTCTTTAAGCACTCGATTATTCGGATTGCTTCAAACTCGTTATCGCTAAAGTATCGGATATTACCTTTGCGCTCAAGATTGGGAAAAAATCCTTCTTTATCGTAATATCTCAAGGTGGAAATAGGGATATTAAACATCTCAGATACCTGACCGATTGTGTACATAGAAAAACCTCTTTCAAATTCACAGAAAATTTTCAAAAAACACTTGACCTAAAGTTAGGTTTAGGTATTATAATATTATTATACAGCAAAATTGCTTTTATTTCAATAGAAATTTTTTATTTGGAGGAATTTGATATTATGAAAACAGAAGTTCTTAACTTGGTTACAACATGGGATAAAACTTTCCCCAAGAGTGAAAAGGTAAATCACAGGAAAATTTCATTTGTGAATCGATACGGTATCACTCTTGCAGCGGATATGTATATTCCAAAGAACGCAGAGGGCAAGCTTCCGGCAATTGCAGTAAGCGGTCCTTTCGGGGCGGTAAAGGAGCAATGTTCCGGATTATATGCACAGACAATGGCAGAAAAAGGGTTTCTTACAATCGCATTTGATCCCTCTTATACGGGAGAAAGCGGCGGTCTGCCACGATATATGGCATCGCCTGATATCAACACAGAGGATTTTATGGCGGCAGTTGACTTCCTTTCCGTACAGGATAATGTAGATGCCGATAAGATTGGCATTATTGGCATCTGCGGCTGGGGAGGTCTGGCAATCAATGCAGCAGCACTCGATACACGAATCAAGGTAACAGTTGCATCCACCATGTATGATATGACAAGAGTAAACGCTAACGGATATTTTGATTCAGAGGACAGTGAAGAAGCTCGATTTGCAAAGAAGCAGGCTATGAATACGCTCAGAACTGAGGAATATAGAAAGGGTGAGTATTCACGAGCAGGCGGATGTGTACCGCTCCCGATTCCTGATGATGTACCGTTCTATGTAAAGGATTACAGCGAATATTATAAGGGAAGATGCTATCACGAAAGAAGCCTTAATTCCAATGAAGGGTGGAACAGCATTGGCTGTCAATCGTTTATGAATCAGCCGATTCTAAAATACAGTAATGAAATCAGAAGTGCTGTTCTTATCATACATGGGGAGAAAGCGCACAGCTATTATTTCGGAAAAGATGCATATGAGGCTATGATTAAGAACTGTAAATATGCTGCCAATAAGGAGCTTCTAACTATTCCCGATGCAGTTCACACGGATCTGTATGACAATCTTGATGTAATTCCTTTCGATAAGATGCAGAAATTTTTTGAAGAGAACGGAGTGCGTTAATTATGGCAAAGAAAGTATTGATTATTTCAACAAGTCTGCGTGGCGGCAGCAATTCGGATATCCTTGCAAGGGAATGCGAGAGGGGTGCTAAAGAAGCCGGACACGAAGTAGAATACATTTCCTTAAAAGGAAAAGAGATTAAATATTGCATTGGATGTTTAGCCTGTCAGACAAAGGGAAGCTGTGTTCTTAAGGATGATGTGGCAGAAATTATGGCAAAGGTTAAGGATGCGGAAGTAATCATTTATGCCACACCGATTTATTATTATGAAATGGCAGGACAGATGAAAACTTTGCTTGACCGATTGAATCCGCTTTTCTCTTCTGATTATTCATTCCGTGATATTTATATGATTGCAACTGCCGCAGAGAATGGGAAAAATGCATTTGAAAAAGCATACAATGGCCTTCGCGGATGGGTAGACTGCTTTGAAAAGGCAGAATTGAAAGGCATTGTAATGGGTGGAGGAATAACCGGTCCTAATGATGCAAGCAATCATAAAGACATTATGCAAAAAGCCTATGAGTTTGGAATGGGGCTGTAAGGATGAAGATATTCCTTATAATAGACTTGCTGTCAAAAGGAAACATTAAAATCAAAATATCAAGATAGTACAGGAAAGAAGGTTTGTATTATGAAAAAAATAGAGCAGACATCAGGCAGAGGTACTCTCGGCGAGTTTGCACCGGAGTTTGCTCATTTTAATGATGATGTTCTCTTCGGGGAAAACTGGAATAATCATGACATTGATGTGAAGACGAGAAGTATCATCACGGTGGTCGCACTTATGTCTTCAGGCATTACGGATTCTTCACTCAAATATCATTTGCAGAACGCAAAGAATCATGGTGTTACACAGAGAGAAATAGCGGCAATTATTACACATGTAGCCTTTTATGCGGGATGGCCAAAGGGATGGGCGGTTTTTAATCTTGCAAAGGAAGTATGGCAGATTAACGAAGGCGATTTACCATATGAAGATGAAGCTATGAGAGCACATGCAAAAGAAATGGTATTTCCAATTGGACAGCCAAATGATGCATTTGCGCAATACTTTATCGGAAAAAGCTACTTAGCACCTATATCTGCATCACAGATTGGTATTTTTAATGTGACCTTTGAACCGGGAGGTCGCAATAACTGGCATATTCATCATGCGTCGGAAGGCGGTGGACAGATACTTGTCTGTGTTGCAGGAAGAGGCTACTATCAGGAATGGGATAAGGATGCAATAGAAATGAAGCCGGGATGCTGCGTTAATATTCCATCAGGTGTGAAGCATTGGCATGGTGCCGCACCGGATTCATGGTTCAGTCATCTTGCCATTGAAGTTCCCGGAAAAGACGGTTCAAACGAATGGCTTGAAGCCGTGACGGATGATCAGTATAAAATACTTAAATAGTCAATAAAATTGGTTTTATATGCGTTTTCGGCGACTTTTTGTAAAGGCGAACAATTCAGATATCCGACTTGTTTATTCATTATTCATCAGCGAAGCGGTTTCACTATTCATTACAAAAATCCTTTCTTAAATGAATATTGAATAATACAAAACAAAAATCTCATCTTAAAACGGGGAATATATATTTATTTTGCCGCCTGCGATACCGCAATCCGGGTGTTGGCGGAATTTATGTCAAACGGCAGGGCGTAGCCGTCATACACAACCGATGCGAAACCAAGGTCAAGCGCCGATTTTATATATGCAAGATCCGTTCCGTGGTCAAGATGAACGCAAACCGGCACGCTTGATTTTTCCGCCACCATAACCATAATTCTGCCGATTGTGTCAAGCTTGCATATTCCCAGTAAGGCGTTGCGGCGCCGGCAAAGTGCGGCAAAACCATAATTTCTCCCGGTTCATCGGGGGTAACTTTTGATTCAAGAAGGGTGTGTTCCAAGTTCCCGGCAAGTTCTTTTCTGAACCAGTCCGTCAGTGCACCGCAGCCTTTAAGCTTCATAATCATCACCGATTTAATTTTTACATAAAACCGTTGAAAAATCCATATATTTATTGACATTTTTTTAAAATGTGCTATAATTAAAGTTGCAAATTTATTTTTATGGGATGTTTTTAACGGATATAAAAAGATTGAAGATAAATTTTCTCGGCGACAGCATTACGGAAGGCAGCGGAGCAAGCGATCCTGCCGTAAAGGGCTATGTCGGCGTAATCGCAGAGCGCTATGCGCCGGTTGCCGCAAAATATGCAATTCCGGCGCTTGATTTGTATAACGAATCGGGGATTTGTCCGGATGTTGAGGCAAATAAGCTTACATACACCGCAGATGGGCTTCACCCGAACGATTTCGGGCATTCCTGCCTTGCGGATAAGGTAGCCGGATTTATAAAATCTCTTTGATATGGAGATGAAGCAATGAAGCATTTTACCTATACCAATTTTTTCGGCGAGGACGACTTGATTTGCATCAGAAAGAGCGCCTGCAAATGGGTTGAACCGCCGCATACGCACGAGTTTATCGAGTTTGTGTATATTGCGTCGGGCAAAGGCTGGCATAGCATAAAAGGCACAAGGTATAATGTGCATAAGGGCTGCTTTCTGTTTGTGAATTTCGGTCATGAGCATGAAATGGAAGCAACGGAGGACACGGTTTATTATAACATTCTTTTAAAGCCGGAGTTTTTTATAAACAGCGGAAGCGCTCTCGTGAGCGATAATGCGTTTGAAATAATGATGATCTCCTGTTTTGAGGAATTTCGGGAGCTGGCCGGAGAAAAGAGTATGATTCAGTTCCGCGGCGATGATATCCTGAAAGCGGATATGCTTGCCGAAACGCTGTACCGTGAGTATGACAGCAAAATTCCGGGCTGGGAAACGATCATAAAATGCAGCGCAATGATTCTTTTAACCATGGCGCTTCGGGAAATGACGCAGCAATTCGGAAATAAGACGAAAAGCCGCATAACCTCGGAAGTTCTCGATTATATCGAAAAGCATTATAACGAAAAGCTGTCGCTTTCCGAGCTTGCGAAAAAGAGCCTTTATCAGCCGTCTTATTTCAGTATGATGTTCCGTGAGTGCTACGGTATGACGATTACCGATTACATTCAGAAAAAGCGTATCGAAAATGCTTGCCGCCTGCTTCGCGAAACCGATTTGTCAGTTGATGAAATCGGAAGGCGGATAGGGTATGACGATGATGTAAGATTTTACCGATATTTCAAAAAACTGTGCGGAAGCACACCGAACGCATACAGAAAATCCAAATCAAAAAATAGTTAGGTTTTTTCATAAAAATTGCCGTTGCAGTGCGGCAATTTTTTTTGTATAATATATTTACAGACAATGTTAAAATTAAAACAGGGAGTGATAAAATGAAAAGAACGATTGTCTTGTTATTGGCTTTGGCGCTTATGCTGACGGTTTTGCCGCTCGGCGTGTTCGCCGACGAGAAGGTAGACCCGTATTTTGAGGGCTTGGGAACGCAGGAAAGTCCGTATCTTATCCAAACCCCGGAGGATTTGGCAACACTTGTTTATCTTACAACAAACTATGATAACGGTTATTATGACACCTCATCGAATTATCAGATCAACGGTACCGACAATGTTTGGCCGGCAGAAGGTGCACACGGCAAAGCCGGATATTACTCCGGCCGTTATAACGGCGTGTCTCCGATAAGATACTATAAGATGACCGCCGATTTGGATATGACCGGCTATGACTTCAACCGCGGCGGTATCTGCGCCGGGTCAAATCTGGAATTTAGGGGCAGCTTTGACGGTGACGGTCATGTTATCAAAAACTGGAAATCTTCATCCTCTGCCGGCAACGAAGGCAACGGCATTTTCTCGACTGTTGCACTTGGCAATGTTCCGGGACAGGGTGTAAGAAATGTAGGTGTTGAAAACGCAAGCGTGACATCTGATAAATTCGTTTCGGGTATTCTGATAGGATTTTTAAGACCTCTTGCTAATGTTGAAAACACCGCAGTCGAAAACTGCTATGTTAAAAATTCTTCATCGCAGATTAAGTCAAGAGATCTTGCACCGTCAAACGGCGGTATCGTGGGATGCCTTAACTTTACGGCAAACTCTGCTTCAACAGCGGTAATCAGAAACTGTTATGCGAAAGGGATAAGGCTTCTGAATGACCAAGGCATAGAGGACGGTCAGCCGGACTACGGTGGTATTGTCGGGAGAATCTGGCATAATTGGATGAAGGACAACAAAGCTTATATATCAAACTGCTACTCGGTAGGCTCCGAAGTGCGTCCTTATCTTCCGCCGATGGGCGTTGTTCCGGGAACTACGGAACACGCTACATTCTCATTCACGGATTGCTACAGCCTTTCGGCAAACGGCACGGATTGGAGCAAATGGGAGAGTGGCACGAGTTCCCTTGCGCCCGTTGCGACCGAAACAAACCTTCCCGCACCGACAGCTGCAGCTTTAGGCGCTGATTTCATGAACGATGTGCTGAGCCTTAACGGCGGACTTCCTGTTTTAATATGGGAATACACCTACATAACAAACACGCTTGAAACGCCTGAAAACGGTACTCTTGATGTGACGGAAGAGGCGGGGTTGGTTAAAAGAACCGGTAATACGGTTTATATCAAAACCGGTGCAGACCTTACGGTTTCGGCTCAGCCTGCCGAGAATTACGCACTTTCTGCTGTTAGGTACGGCGGTGCGGACAAAACCTCCGACTTCGGCATATCGGGCAGTGCAAGGTTTGCATTTTCCGACCTTTCGGAAGGCGGTGCATGGTCTGCTGAATTTGCGAAAGAGGCAACAGAGCCTTCAATTGTTGTTGATAAAGCTGTTGTAAAGTCAACTTACGGTGATGGCAATGCACCGGCGGCGGTTGCATATGCAAGATTTGTCGGAGTAAATCCGTTTGAATACGGTATGGTTATCACACGTGTTTCGGACGGAAAAGCGCTTACGCTTGAAGCGATCGAAAATAAAAACGGGGCGTACGCTATCAAGGTGTTCGGCGAAGGCGTAAAGACCGGCAGCTTCACGATGAAACCTTATTATATAGCAACTGAAGGCGAAGCTTCAACGTTCGGAAACGAAACTGACAGCTTTACACTGGAGTAAACACGACATAGAGGAGATTTGCATGAAAAAAATATTGGCACTGTTGCTCAGCATTGTAATGATACTTTCCACGCTGCCGATGGTTTTTGTATCGGCTGCTGAAGGGTACTTTGAGGGCAGCGGTACGGCAGAAGATCCGTACCTTATTCAGACCCCGAAGGACTTGGCAACACTTGTTTATCTTACAACAAACTACGATAACGGTTATTACAACACCACGGAGGATTATCCTATCCCCGGCACAGACAAGGTTTGGCCGGCGGCAGGTGCTTTCGGGGTAAGCGGATATTATTCCGGCCGTTATAACGGCGTGTCCCCGATAAGATACTATAAGATGACCGCCGATTTGGATATGACC
>CABUMF010000023.1 GCA_902492655.1 uncultured Eubacteriales bacterium
GGTTTCGGACACAACCATATCAAGAGAACCGCCGTACGCACCGGCATTCATTCTCACTCCGCCACCAATAGAACCCGGAATTCCCGAAGCAAACTCGAAGCCACCGAGGGAATTTTCATAAGCTACAGCGGCAATTTTTGACATAAGCACTCCCGCACCGCAAATAATCGACTCGCCCCGAACGAAAATTTCGTCATTACAATATTTTATCACAGCTCCCCTAAATCCATCATCGGGAAACAAAAGATTTGAGCCGTTGCCGATTACAAGCTTTGGGCAATCAAGCTCTAAAGCTCTGATTAGCTCATCAGCAGTTTCGGGGCACACGAAAAAATCCGCACAGCCTCCGATTTTAAATGTAGTGTGCTTGCTCATCGGTTCGTTTTCGATAAATTTAATGCCCTGCAAGGCCTCTGAAATTTTGCTCACATTAAGCCTCCGTCACAAACTGTTTTCCGAGAAATGCGGCACCGATTATTCCGGCATCGTTACCCAGAGCCGCCGCTTCAATCTGAGTATGCTGCTCGGTCTTACAATAATCGTGAGCCTTAACATACTCTCTTATGGGTTTAATAATATAATCGCCCTGAGCCGAAATTCCTCCGCCTATAAGAAGCTTTTCGGGCTGGAAAATAAGGATAATGTTCGTCACGCCCACGCTGATGTATTTTATATATTTATTAACAACATCAATAGCCGTCTTATCCCCCGCTTTAGCCGCGTCAAATACGATTTTGCCGTTTACCTCGCCGCCCTTTGAAAGCTCCCACAGCTTAGAGTCGGGATTTTCTTCCATAGCTTCCTTCGCCTGACGGATAAGAGCGGTAGCCGAAGCGTAAGCCTCCCAGCAGCCGTCATTTCCGCAGGTGCACTTTATGCCGTCAACGCAAATCGCCATATGACCAAGCTCACCGCCTGCATGGTTAAAGCCGTTGATAATTTTATTATCAATTATGATACCGCCGCCGACTCCCGTTCCGAGAGTAATCATAATACTGCTTTTTGTTCCCTTAGCCGCACCTACCATTGCCTCGCCGTAAGCCGCAGCATCGGCATCATTTGCAATGTAAACCGGCACATCAAAAGTCTTTCTGAATTCGTCACGCATAGGCGTGTTATAAAAATTAAGGTTGTTTGCATATACCAAAACGCCGTTATCGGTATCGCAGGTTCCCGGACTTCCGATACCTACCCATTCCACATCGGAAAGCTTAAAGCCTGCATCAAGGGTAACCTTTTTTGAAAGCTCCGCCATATCCTTAATAATCTCCGACGCTTCCCTTTCGGCGTTCGCCTTAATGCTGTCCTTATGCAAAATTCTGCCGTTTTCGTCAACAACACCGGCTGCAATATTTGTTCCTCCGAGATCAATACCAATATACATACTAAAATCCTCCATTACTTTTTATTTTTTATTCGCTGAAATCGCCCATAAGCCTTTTATTAAGAATTTCAGCCGCATTGTAGCCCATTCTCTTTTGTCGGTTGTTCATTGCGGCAACCTCCAAAATAACCGCCAGATTACGCCCCGGCTTAACAGGAACTGTGATTGAATTTATTTCAATTCCCAAAATTTCAATCTTTTCCGTTGTAAGCCCCAATCTGTCATACTGCTTTGTGTTGTCCCAAGCCTCAAGCTTAACAACAAGGTCAATCTTTTCCGAATCCTTTACGGCGCCGATACCGAATATACGCCTCACATCAATGATTCCGATACCTCTCAGCTCAATGAAATGCCTGATAACCTCGGGTGATGTGCCCACAAGAGAAATAGCCGAAACCTTCTTGATTTCAACCGCATCGTCTGCAACCAATCTATGACCTCTTTTAACAAGCTCGATAGCAGTTTCGCTCTTACCCACACCGCTTTCACCGAGAATAAGAACGCCCTCACCGTATATCTCAACCAAAACTCCGTGTCTTGTGATTCTCGGCGCAAGATTTTTGTTAAGATACGCAATAATAGCCGCCATGAATGACGAGGTGGGATGAGAAGTGGTAAAAACCGGAACATTGTATTTCTTTGCGGACGACATGATTTCGGGAAAAATCTTCAAATCCCTCGTAACAACAAGAGCCGGAATATGGCTTTCCATGACCGCATCAATACTTTTCTGTCTTGCTTCAGCATCAAGGCTCTCAAGATATGTGTATTCCACAAGCCCGAGTATCTGAATTCGTGCACTATCGAAATAATCAAGATACCCCATAAGCTGCTGACCGCATCTGTTTATATCTCTTGAGGAAATCATCCTGTCTTCAAGCCCGTCTGCATCAAAAATACATTTAAGCCCCATATCCTTGGACAGCTGCTCCAAAGATATTGAATATTCATCGTTTTGCTTGTTATCCATACAAATTCTCCGTTTCGGCAAATTTTTATGATTGTATCACAATTACTATTATATAATATTTTCCCATATTAAGCAATAGTTTTTTAAAAAATAATGGCATCGCAATTAGCAATGCCATAATTTTTAAAAATTATTCTGCTTGGGATTCTTCAGGTGCGGGGCTCTCTGCATTTTCTATAGCTTCCTGCTGCATAGCCTGCGTTTCCTGTTGCTGAGCCTGAAGCTTCTGACTGATTTCCGTCATCTTTGCGGTGAAATCCTCATAGAGCTTTTCGGCATTCTTCTTAATGTTCTTTTCTTCTTTTCTGTTAACCTTAACCTTAGCCTTTGCCTTTGTATCTTCAAGAAGCTGATTGAAATTATTGCTTGCAATGGTGTTTTTAATCTTATCCTTATAGGTTGTCTGCTGACCGTAGGAATCGGTAGCGGTTCCTTCAAGGTCTGCGTCTGTGAGTTCAACCTTTTTAAGAATGTGATAGCCGTATGAAGATTCAACAATATCGCTTATCTGACCGGGTTCAAGCTTGAACGCCGCATCCTCAAATTCCTGAACCATCTCACCTTTTGTGAAAACATAACCTTCGGGTGCGGACTGAAGCCCCGGATCCTCGGAATTTTCGTTCATAAGAGTGTCAAAATCAGCACCCTCATCAAGCTGCTTTTTAATATTTTCAATCTTTGTGTAAGCATCGGCGGAAACATCCTCGCCGGCGTCATTTGTTTTCTTGATAAGAATATGCTTAGCCTTTACATATTCTTTGTAGAATTGCTTCTTAACGGTTTCATCGTCCGCATTTTCATCGGCATACTTTTCAAACCACTTGTTGGCATACATGCTGAGAGTGGATAATTCTTTGTACATATCCTCTGTAAGTCCCATTCCTTCAAGCTGAAGATTGTACATTTCCTCGCCGTACATCTGTTTTGTGCTTTTCAAATTTTCATCGACTGACTTTTTGTCATCATCGGAAAGCTCAATGCCCTTATCAATGGCTCCTGTTTTATATACCTTCATAAGAACAGCCTGATTCAAAGCGTTGTCAATCGCTGACTTGATTGTATCATCTGTCCAATAGTTTTCCTTGACCTGCCCCGAATCATCTCTTTCATCGGAAAACATCTGCATCATAAGGAAATACTTAAATTCATCTGTTGTGATTTTTTCACCGTTTACTTCGGCATAAACACCGTCTTTACCGTCATAATACTCTATTTCGTAATTGGGTTTTGAAACACCTTCGGTTGTTTCGGTTGTTTCATTCTTTTCAGAATCCTTCTCGTCCTTACCGCAGCCTGTCAGCATTGTGAAAGCAACGAGAGAAAGACAAAGAAGCATAATAAGTGATTTCTTAAACATGGTTATATCTCCTTGTTAAAAATTGTTGTTTAATAATTATAGCATATTTATAATAAAAATACAAGTCCTTTTTTATATTTATCGCACAAATCTACAAATTTTGTTTAAGTGCTTCGGCGTAGACATCCTTTTTCGGTATGCCGCGCTCCTTGGCAACGATTTTTATAGCCTCTTTTTTATCGGTTCCGCAAGAAACAAGCCTTATAAGCTGCTCCGCCACCGTTTCGCAAAATTCCGCTTCTTTTTTTTCGGCACCCTCCAAAATAAGCACAAACTCACCCTTGGGAGGATGCTCCGAATAAAATTCGACAGCGTCGCTTAAGGTTGTTCTGACGGTTTCCTCATGAAGCTTTGTAAGCTCTCGGCAAAGCGAAAGCCTCCTGTCTCCGAAAACCGAAAGCATATCTTTAAGAGTCGTCAAAAGCTTATGAGGGGCTTCGTAAAAAATAAGCGTCCGTTGTTCATCCTTCAGCTCCTCAAGCCTTTCCCTCCTGCCCTGCTTATTTACCGTCAAAAAGCCTTCAAAGCAAAACCTGCCCGTAGGCAATCCGCTCACCGACAATGCAGATACAGCCGCACAGCACCCGGGAATCGGTATCACCCTGATTCCTTCATCGTGACAAAGGGACACAAGGTCCTCTCCGGGATCTGAAATCGCAGGAGTGCCCGCATCGGAAACAAGGGCAACGTCAAGTCCCTCATTGAGCTTTGAAACTATAACTCCGCTCCGCTCTCTTTTATTGTGTTCATAGTAGCTGATCATCGGTTTTTTTATTCCGAGATGATTAAGAAGCTTTAGTGTATGCCTCGTATCCTCGGCGGCAATAATATCAGCCTCACTTATTGTTCGGATAAACCTTTCGCTCATATCCGAAAGATTGCCGATAGGCGTTGCACATACAAAAAGCGTACCTTTGTTTTGGGTAGTCATTTTATCAATCCTTTATTTTCTGCCGTATATGCTTTCAATTTCGTCAGAATACTCAGTTTTGTTTTTATAAACATAAAGCGGCGGTTCAACAATAAGCTCCGAACCACCCGATTTTACCGCTTCAATAAGAACCATTGTTGCCTTATCGCCATTTCTTGAATGTACAAACCGCATTCTTTTGGGCTCAAGTCTGAAATTTTTCAGCGTGACAATCAACTCCGCAAGCCTGTCGGGACGATACACGATGCAAAACCTTCCTCCATGCTTCAAAAGCGAAGATGCCGCAGATACTACATCCTCCAGCTTACAGAAAATCTCGTGCCTTGCACAGCTTTTCTCGGCACTGTCGTTTAATAGTCCACCTCCGCATTTTATATAGGGCGGATTACAGGTTACAACATCGAAGGAAGTTGCGGCAAAATGCGCCTTCCAATTCTTTAAGTCATCGCAAATCGGGAAAATTTTGTCTTGAAGTCCGTTATACTCTATGCTTTTTGCAATAAGCTCGAAGTTCCGCTTCAAGATGTCAATTGCGTGGATTTCACCGGCAGGTGTCTTTGCCGAAATTATAAGCGGAACAATACCGTTTCCCGAGCACAAATCCAATACTCGGCAACCCGGCTTTATTGTCGGATAATTTGCAAGCAAAACCGCGTCAACCCCGAAGCAAAAAAGCCGCTTATCCTGAAATATAACCGTTCCGCCTATCTGAAGGTCATCCATGCGTTCAAATTCATTAAGTTCCATAAGCTACCCCTAAAAAAATCAGGCGGATATAAAATCCGCCTTATAGTAACTTTATATTGTCCCCAAAGGGTCAGATTTAAAATTACTCAGCAGCCGGAGCTCCAACAGGACAAACACCTGCACAAGCACCGCACTCGATGCACTTATCAGCATCAATTACATATTTGGAATCACCCTGAGAAATAGCTTCAACCGGGCATTCAGATTCGCAAGCACCACAGCTGAGGCACTCATCGCTGATTACATAAGCCATTAAAATACACCTCCTCGAAAAGTATGAGCAAGAGAAAAACTCTCATGCTAACTGTATTGTAACACAAATAATAAAAAAAGGCAAGGCTTTTTTTAATTATCTTCAAGTTCTTTTAATTCTTTTGGTTCATCCGTGTTTTTTTCGGGAGCGGAATCCTTCAAAATTCTGACATCGGACGCCTTATACATCCTCACCGTACCCTCGTTTTCAAACTTAACCTTAACATTTCCCCTTAAAAGCTGTGTATCCGCAACAACCCCGTTACCGTCGGGGGTTTTAACGGTTGCTCCAACCTTCGGAGTACGCTTCAGAAGGTCTTTATAAGCCTCCTCCTCATATTTAAGGCAACACATAAGCCTTCCGCAGGTTCCGGAAATCTTTGTGGGATTTAAGGAAAGACTTTGCTCCTTAGCCATTTTTATGGAAACAGGCATGAACTCACCGAGAAAAGACGAGCAGCAAAGCGGCCTTCCGCATATGCCGAGCCCCCCTATCATCTTGGCTTCATCTCTTACGCCAATCTGCCGAAGCTCGATTCTTGTTTTGAAAACATACGCAAGGTCCTTTACCAGATCCCTGAAATCTATCCTGCCGTCAGCTGTAAAATAGAAAAGAATCTTGCTTCCGTCAAAAGCATATTCAACCTCTATAAGCTTCATATCCAGCTTATGCTCATTTATCTTTTCCAAACAGATTTTGAAGGCATCTGCCTCTTTTTTTCTGTTGGATTCGCTTCTGTTCAAATCGTCCTTTGTGGCAGGTCTGACCATTTTTTTCAGGGGCTGAGAAATATTTTCGTCCGGCACGGAAAAATTGTCAAGCGCAACCGTACCCATTTCTATACCTCTTGAAGTTTCGACAATAACACTGTCGCCAATGCTTACCTTAGCGCCGTCGGGGTCAAAATAATACACCTTACCCAAGGATTTAAATCTGACACCTATAACCTCAACCATGTAATTCCTCCCAACTTCTTATAAGCATATCCGTGACAGCCAGAGTAAAATTACAGTTGTTTTTCAGCTTTATACGAATATCCTGTACAATATCAAAAATGTTAATATAATGAAGTGCATTGTCAAAATCATTTTTTGAAAGCAAAAGTGCTTCATGGGCAATGCAACTTAATGCAAACGAAATATCTTCCTTTGTAAGCAGCGGCAAAACCGATGTCATATCACCGCCCGAGCGTGCATAATCAAAAAACTCTTTTCGCACATTCCTTGAATACTCTATTAATTCCGGATTTTCAAGCATCCCAAGAGCCGTTCCGGGAGAGCCGAAGCAAAGCCGGGAAAGCTCGGACGCCGCTTTTTCGTCATCACAGTAATTCATGATAACAGCTTTTGTTTCACTGTCGGAAAGCGGCTGAAAGCGATACATTACCGCACGGGAAATAATTGTGTTGAGCAATGCACCCGAATTATTTGAAATCATTATTATCGTCATATACGACGGAGGCTCCTCAAATACCTTCAAAATGGCATTCTGCCCCTGAATATTAAGCTCGTCGGCATCGGGAATTATAATAAACTTTCTGTGGGCTAAAAGCGGCTTTGTAGCGGCAACATATCTTGCAATTCTCATTGCGTGAACCGTATTTGCACCGATAGGTCTTTTCCCCGGAGCCTTTGGCAAAGCGGAAATCATTTTAGGCTGATTAACAAAATCCTCCGAAATGACCGCCACATCGGGATGAGAGTCGGCTTCGATTTTTTTGCAGGAATCACACACTCCGCACGCCTTTCCCTTGCCCTCTTTACAAAGTGCCGCCGCCGCAAACCATTTTGCGGCGGTTGTTTTGCCTATCCCGTCTATTCCGTCAAAAATATACGCATGACCAAGCTGAGAATTAATAATCAAATCGGCAAGTTGCTTCTTAACTGCCCTGTGTCCAATAAGCTCAATCATATTTTCTCAAATCTGTCAATATTAAGAACAAAAAGCGTTGCGCCGCCCACATCTACCTCAACAGGAAAAGGAACCGCACCCTTTGCATCCATAACATTCGGCGATGAGTTCACCAAAACCTTTTTCCTTCCTTCGCACTTTGAGCGGATAAGGTCGACAACCGTCTGAACCTTCTCGTTCTCAACACCTATCATAAGAGTAGTATTTCCCGATTTCAAAAACCCACCTGTAGAGGCAAGCTTTGTAACGTAATATCCTTCTCTGTTAAGAGTTGACATTACATTAGAACAATCAATATCCGGAACGATAGCCATAATAAGTTTCATAGCAGTACCTCCTAAAAATAATTCATTCACTCCCATGTATAATTATATCATTTAAACAAAAAAAAGTCAATATTTTTCATGTGCATAAATGAAAAAGCACGCAAACCGTAAGATTTGCGTGCAAAAACACTACAGATTAAGATAATTCTTTAATAAAAACTCAATAATCTCGTCCCGTTCAAACTTGCTTATCATAGTTCGTGCATTATGATGGCTGGTTATATAGCTTGGATCCCCCGATAGAATATATCCTACCATCTGGCTGACCGGGTCATATCCCTTTTCGGTCAACGCCTCATACACCTTTGCTATGCACTCGGCAAGCTCCTTGCTTCGGTCAAAAACCAGATTGAATTTCATTGTATCGTCCATACTATCAACCTCCTTTAATATATTATAATGCATAAAACTTTAAAAATCAAGCCAAAATCGCAAAACGAAATATATTTGTTAAAATGTTCCGTTTTCGTTGTCAAAATAATCTATTTTCATAGCTTTTCGTACATCTTTCAAAGTCTTTGCGGCAGTTGTTTCCGCTCTTTGGCTGCCGCTTCTTAAAATCTCATATACCTCGGGAATCTTTTGTTCCCACATATGTCTTCTTGTTCTTATGGGTTCAAGCTCGGTCTGCATAACATTATTAAGGAATTTTTTTACCTTAATATCCCCAAGGCCGCCCCGTGTATAGTGTTCCTTCAGCTCGGAAAGATTATTATATTCCGGAAGGAACTCGGCAAAATGCTCATCTGTACAAAAAGCGTCAAGATATATAAACACAGGATTTCCGTCAACATTCCCGGGGTCCTGCACACGGATATGATTGGGGTCTGTAAACATAGACATAACCTTTTCGCGTATGGTATCCTCATCGTCGGAAAGATAAATACAGTTACCCAAGGACTTGCTCATTTTTGCCTTTCCGTCAATTCCGGGGAGCCTCAGGCACGCACTGTTTGACGGCAAAACAATATTCGGTTCCGTTAGCGTATCGCCGTAAACCATATTGAATTTATGCACAATTTCCCTGCACTGCTCAATCATTGGCATCTGATCCTCTCCCGCAGGAACAGTCGTTGCGCCGAAGGCGGTAATATCCGCCGCCTGACTTATGGGATAGCAGAAAAAGCCTACCGGGATACTTGCTTCAAAGTTACGCATCTGAATTTCTGCCTTAACGGTAGGATTACGCTGAACCCTTGAAACCGTAACGAGATTCATATAATAAAATGTAAGCTCGGTAAGCTCGGGAATCATCGACTGAATGAATATGGTTGACTTATCCGGATCAATACCGCACGCAAGATAATCAAGCGCAACCTCAATAATATTATTTCTGACCTTTTCGGGATGCTCGGCATTATCGGTAAGAGCCTGAGCATCGGCAATCATAATATATATTTCATCGTATTCACCGGAATTCTGAAGCTTAACACGTTCCTTCAACGAGCCGACATAATGCCCCACATGGAGTCTTCCCGTCGGACGGTCACCGGTCAAAATAACTTTTTTCATATTACTAACCTCCGATTTAACATTGGAATAATTATATCACAAACGGTACATTCTGTCAACATCTTTATGCTTTATTCTTTAAGCCGAAAAAGCGGCACGGCTGTGATTGCCGTACCGCCAAAATTTAATATTTCAATATCGAAATTGCATCCGTAATTGTTTTTTCCAAAGCTTCCCTGCCGTACTTATCCACCTCGGATTTGTTCTTTTCTCCATGGGTTAAGCATCCCGCGCCGCCGATACAGCCACCGACACAAGCCATGCCCTCGATAAAGTTCCCGTCAAGAAGGTTTTTACTCTTCTTAAGAAGTGCAACCTTGCAGGCTTCTATACCGTCACAGGGAACAGCCTTTAATTCAAAATCAAGGTCATGCTCCTTAAGTCCCTGGGCAACAGCATCCGAAAGACCGCCCGAACGGGCAAAAATCCTACCGAAATAAGAAGCGTTATCCAGAACATCCTCTCCAAGCGTTGTTATATCCAAATCCTTGCTGTCAAACAGTGCCTGAAGCTCCTCGAAGGTGACAACAGCATCAACATAAGGCTTTACGCTTTCAAGCTGAACCTCGGCTTTTTTCGCGGTACAAGGCCCGATAAATACAACCTTTGCATCGGAATGGGTTTCCTTTAAATACTTTGCAAGGGTTGCCATCGGCGAAAGATTATGAGAAACGTACTTTTGAAGATCCGGAAATGCCGTTTTAACATAAGTTACAAACGCAGGACAGCATGAGCTTGTTAAGAATCCCTTTTCGGAGAGCTCCTTTGATTCCGCATGAGCCACCATATCCGCTCCGAGAGCCGCCTCGAGAACAGTATAAAAGCCCAATTCCTTGAGCCCCGATATAACCTGACCGAGCTTTGCGTATGTAAACTGGCTCGAAATAGAGGGTGCAACCATGGCATAAACCTTGTATTTTTTGTTGTTATCACTTTTCTTAATCATGTCAATCACATTGAGAATATATGACTTATCCATAATTGCGCCGAAGGGACACTGATATACGCAAGCACCGCAGGCAATACACTTTTCGTTATCTATTGCGGCAGCATTGTCCTTATTGATTGAAATCGCTTTGATTTTACAAGCCTTCTGGCAAGGTCTTTTACGGTTTATAATCGCAGAATAGGGGCAAACCTTGGCACACTGACCGCACTCAACGCACTTTGACTTATCAATATGAGCAACATGGTTATGGTCAAAAGAAATTGCGCCTCTTTTGCACACATCCTCGCACCTGTGGGCAAGACAGCCTCTGCATGAATCTGTTACATCATAGCCTGCCGCAGGACATTCATCGCAGGCAATATCAATAACCTCAATAACATTCGGATTTTCCTTATCGCCGCCCATTGCGATTTTTACACGCTCCATAAGAATAGCCCGTTCCTTATAAACGCAGCAACGCATTGTGGGAGTTTTGCCGGGAACTATTGTTTTCGGGATTTCCGTAATATTCTCCAGAAGTGTATCGTTCCAAGCGAGCCTTGCAACCTCGCGCAAAACTTTGTACTTCAAATGCTGAACCTTAGTATCGAATTTTCTCATAGAACACACTCCTTAAAAATAACTTACCTTTATTCGTTTTCCCATCATTTTTAGACACTTTGAAAGCTCCTCGACCAAATTCATCTTAATATTGAAATTAATCGGCAGGTCGGGATTCTGATGAGCCGGGTTTACCGCACGGCCGACATAAAAATTAATATCGGTTGCCTCCTCAAAGAGAAGTCTGCAAATAAGCGAAGCTCCGTCACGGCTGTAATTCCAATGCTCATACATTTCGTTTTTACCGAGATAATCCTTGGCATACTCCAAAACTCTGTTTATGGTGATTACGCCTTCGGTAACCAAATCAACCCCCTCAAGCTTTGCAATCGGAGGAATATCGGATTGCTGAAAATCAAGAGATGCCTGAAGCGGCTTGCCCAGATACTTTGAAGCAATGGACGAGGTTGTTCCGCCGCAAATAATATGCTTTCCTTCCTTTGAAAAGAACAGTGACATCATTCGGTCGCAATCATCTCTGTTTGACGGAGGCCCGAAAAGAAGGTTCATAGGCTCTCTCTTTCTGATTCTAACGATGCAGGCGGTTGCATCATCCCCCGGCTTGTTGCCGTAAAGCTTATCGCATTCATCCACAAGCAAAGTCGAAAGATTTTTTGCGGTAAGCCCGGAAACCGACATGGTTTCCATAAAATCTATTATATCATCACGCTTCCAGCCGAAGTTGTACGCCATTCCTATTCCCGCATGAGGGCAGCCATCGCTCATTGCAATAAAAATATCGTCCTCCTGCAAACGGATTACTGACTTTAATATCTTCTTACCGTCAATATTCATTTCGGTTTTCGGATAATCGTAGTTTTTGTTGTTCCTTATAACAATAACCTGGGGATTATCGTATTGAATGATTTCTGCCGTTTCGTTGTCGATAATGTGCATAATCGTAAATGTTGAATATGCAACGCCTCGGACAGAGCACACAGGAAGCGTCGCGGCTATTGTTGAAACACATTCTTCAATCGGAAGCCCCGATGCAATCATTGTGGAAATAATTTTCGATGTAAGTGTAGAAAGAATACTTGCCTTTACACCGCTTCCAAGACCGTCCGCAAGCACTATTACCGTTGAATTTTCGTTCGGCTCCACTATTTCCACATGGTCACCGCAAAGCTGCTCGCCGTAATGGTTTATGCTTTTCCAACCGATGTCCGTACACAAATCATTCATCCGAAATCGACTCCTTTAGCTTTGAAAGCGCAATTTTTGTTTCCGCCGCGGTTTCACCGAGAAGAGAGGCTATTTCCTGAACAATTCTCATTTGCTTGTCAACAACCTTGTCGGCAATCTCAACAGTCTGCCTGCTGATGTTTTCTTTCTTTTCACGCTCGCTTTGTTCATCCGTCACATCTCGCATAAGGCAAATAATAAGACGGGATTCCTTATCGTAAAGAACGGTTTCCTCAACATAGCGTTTGTATTCGGCAAGATAAACCGGTTTATTTTTTATGCTCTTGCCTGTATTTCTGACCTCAACAAAGTCACTCGGGTCCATAATTCTGACAACCTGGTCGCCGAGAATGTCCTTGCTGGAGCGAATATTCATAATTTTCTTTGCAGCAGCGTTAATCTGCTGAACCTCAAGCTCCTCATTAAGAACAATAAGCCCGTTGGGAGTGTTTTTCACAATGGTATCGGAAAAGCTCTCCGCTTTATCCTTAAGGAAAGGAAGGCACATTGAAATTTCAGCCTTGCCCTGACAAATGGCTATCGCCTTTTCACGGCAGGTATTATAACCGCAGGAGCCGCAGTTGAGCTCATCGGATTCCTTAAACTTGCCCATCTGACGAAGGACGCTGTAAATTTCAGTCTCTGAAGGCATCTGAAGCCTATGCTCAATAAGCGTGAACTGCTTTTTAAGCTCAATATCATCGGGCTGTACAACATCAAAATCCTTGCTTCCTGCATAATTTGCGATTGTAATATAATCCTTAACCGGCGCGGAACGGTGGTATTTTTCCATAACAGGGCCGCCGATACAGCTGCCGACACAAGCTGACATTTCAATAAAGCACTTATGTATTTTACCGTTTTCAATATCCTTTAATGCGTCAATACAGTTCTGCACCCCGTCAAGAGCAAGGTATGTATAGCCCGGAGCATTTTGAGCCATGGTTTTAAGAATTCCTCCCGTTGTCGGGAAAAATCTTGCACGGCTTTCCTCGGTTATATCCATACTCTGCTTAAGCTCAATATTTTCTGCCTTTAACCAATTTGTAAGCTCCTCAAAGGTCAAAACCGCATCGACTATTCCTTCGTAGTATTCAGCCTCGTCCTTTTTGGAAACGCAAGGTCCTATAAACACTGTTTTAGCCTTGGGAAATCTCTTTTTAATATCAATGCAATGCGCCTGCATTGGAGACAAAACATCCGCCAAAAACTCAAGCTCTGCCGGAAAATACTTCTGAATAAGCAAATTAATCGAATGGCAACAGGAGCTGATGATTATATCCCGCTTCTCTTCGTTCAGCATACGGTCGTACTCTCTTTTAACTATTGTAGCACCGATTGCCGTTTCTTCAACATCATAAAAACCAAGCTTCTGAAGTGCGTCACGCATTGCGTTTATTCCAACGCCCTCATAATTTGCGACAAAGGAAGGTGCCAAGCTTACTACAACAGGGTCTGTCCCTTGCAGAAGAACCTTGACCTTCTCTGTTTCGTCAACAATCTGCTTTGCATTCTGTGGACATACAACAAAGCACTGACCGCATAATATGCACTCGTTTCCTATTATGTGCGCCTGATTGCCCGAAAAACGAATTGATTTTACGGGGCAATGTCTTATACACTTATAGCAGTTTTTACAGTTTGATTTTTTTAATGTTAAACAATTCGGCATTTGCTTTACTCCCTTCCCTTCTTCAAAACGGCAAGCACCTTGCTGTCAAAGAATTCCTTAAAATTGTCCTTGGTAATTCCGACGCACACCTCGTCATCGACCTGCACGGTGACACCAACACGATTACACCTGCCGGTGCAAAAGCTACCGGCAAGCGTAACCTCACTTTCAAGTTTATTCTCCTCTATTGCTTTGTTTAATAAATCAACAATCTCCGGCGAGCCCTTAATATGACAGGAGCTGCCGACACAAACCTCTATAATCATTATGATTTCACGCCTTCGCCAAAACTTCGTTTTTGAAAAATTCGTCCACGGTATCGGGGCTTACTGAATGAAAAGCTTCATCCACCGTAACACAAACTCCCTTCTGGCAATTGCCCATACAGAAGGTACCTCCGAGCTCAACCTTATCATCAAGCCCGTTTTCCTTTATCAAATACTGAAGCTGCTCAACTACCTGACGTGATCCCTTGATATGACATGAACTTCCGATACAAACCGTAATTTTCATATGATAATCTCCATTCCGCCGCCCCGTCCGGCTCAAGTAGTGTATTATTTTCTCTTATCAACGGGGCAAGGAATGATAAGAGATTATTACGCCCATGTGCGTTTTCCGAAGGCTTTGCCGAGGAAAAGTTCGCACGGGCATTAAAATCCGCCGGAGGCTAATGCGAAAGGCACTTTCGCATTTAATCTCCATTCCGCCGCCCCGCTCGGCTCAAATAGTAATTGGAATCTCTTATCCGCAGGGAAATAAACGATAAGAGATATTTTCTATAGAGTTTTTTTACGATTGTTATTCGTAATCTACAACATCTACCCAGGAGAGCAGGAATTCCCGTTCCTTGGCGTTGCCCTTTACAGACTGTGAAGCCGCTACAATAGGCATCCATTTTTGAACATACTGTTTTGCGGTTTCGCTCTTTTTGCAGAATAAATCAAGATACTTTTTTGCGCCCTCAATATCGCCGTTAAGCCAGAAAATAAGATAAGTTCTTGCCGCATCCGCAGAAGCATTTCCCTGAGTTGCGTGCGCCCAGTCAAGAATATAGGGAGTGCCATCCTCCGCAATAATAATGTTTGAAGGGTTAAAATCGCCATGGCAAACCTTTGTATGCTTGGGCATACCCTCAAGTCTTGTATGGAGGTCATAACGGGTTGTGGCATCGAGGTCACTCTCGCTGATTTTGCGGTTCATCTTATCCTTAAGCCTGTTAAGAAGCGGGGATTTCTTTGAATGAACCTCAAGCTGAAGGTCAACGAGCAATTCAAGATACTCGTCCTTCTTACCGGGATTTTCCTCCATGAGCTGTGCAAGAGTTTTTCCCTTTATAAATTCCGTAACAATTGCCCACTTCCCGTCAACCATTGTTACCTCAAGGATTTTCGGAATATTAAGTCCGGTTTCTTCAATTCTTGCCTGGTTCAACGCTTCGTTAAGAACATCGGACTTTGAGTAATCCTCATTGAAAACCTTAATACACTTTTCGCCGTCACGATATATTGTTTTATTGTTTCTTACTGCAATAACTCTGTCAAGCTTCATATTTTAATCCTCCTACAATTTTTAGATTACGCTTTTTTACCCTTTTTGTATGCTGCCTTTACGGCGTCGGGCTTTACATCGACCTTTATGTCTTTTGCAGAGGGCATATCCTTTTCTTCAAAATGCTTTCCGTAGTATGCATTAAGATACATCTGCTTGATTTCAGACATAAGAGGATACCTGGGATTTGCACCGGTGCACTGATCGTCAAACGCCTGCTCAACCATTTCGTCAAGTCTGTCGAGGAATACCTTTTCGTCAACACCGTAATCCTTTATGGTAGGCTTAATTCCAACCCTTGCCTTAAGATCGTTAATCATTTTTATAAGACCTTCAAGCTTTTCGCGGTCGCTTTCGCCCTTAACCCCGAGATAATCCGCAACCTCTGCGTAACGGGCAAGAGTATGAGGATGATCGTACTGGGAGAAGGTACCCATTTTTGCGGGAGCATCCGAGGAGTTAAATCTCAGTACCTCCTCTATAAGCAGAGCGTTGGCAACACCGTGGGGCAAATGGTGGAATGCACCGAGCTTGTGAGCCATTGAGTGACATACACCCAAGAAGGCATTTGCAAATGCCATACCTGCCATAGTTGCGGCGTTTGCCATCTTTTCACGTGCGGTAACATCTGTCTGACCGTTATCGTAAGCCATCGGCAGATATTCAAATATCGTTTTAAGAGCCTTAAGTGCAAGCCCGTCCGTATAGTCTGTTGCAAGCATTGAAGCATAAGCTTCAAGTGCGTGTGTAACCGCGTCAATACCTGATGCGGCAGTGAGCCCTTTGGGTGCGGACATATGGAAATCGGTATCAACAATAGCCATGTTAGGCAAAAGCTGATAGTCAGCCAAAGGATACTTAACTCCTGTCTTTTCATCTGTGATTACCGCAAAAGGAGTAACCTCCGAGCCTGTTCCTGCCGAAGTCGGGATTGCGATAAAGTAAGCCTTTTCGCCCATCTTCGGGAAGGTATAAACCCTCTTTCTTATATCAATAAATCTCATTGCCATATCCATGAAGTCAGCTTCGGGATGCTCATAAAGAACCCACATGATTTTAGCGGCATCCATAGCTGAACCGCCGCCGAGTGCTATGATTGTATCGGGCCTGAATGCCGACATCTGAGCGGCGCCGTTTGTAGCATTTTCAAGCGTCGGGTCTGGCTGAACGTTAAAGAAGGTTGTATGAGCTATGCCGAGTTCGTCAAGCTTATCGGTGATAGGCTTTGTATAACCGTTTTCATAAAGGAAGGTATCGGTTACGATAAACGCCCTCTTTTTACCCATAACATTTTTGAGTTCGTCAAGCGCTACAGGCAAGCAGCCTTTTTTGATGTAAACCTTTTCAGGAGCTCTGAACCAAAGCATATTTTCCCTTCTTTCCGCAACTGTTTTGATATTTATAAGGTGCTTTACACCGACATTTTCCGATACCGAGTTACCACCCCATGAGCCGCAACCGAGTGTAAGAGACGGTGCAAGCTTGAAGTTATAAAGGTCACCGATGCCGCCGTGGGAAGAAGGAGTATTAACCAAAATTCTGCAAGTTTTCATGCGAGAAGCAAATTCATTAAGCTTTTCTGTTTCCGTAACATCGTTAAGATAAACCGAGGATGTATGTCCGAAGCCACCGTCCTCAACAAGTCTTTCAGCTTTATCGAGAGCCTCGGAGAAGTCCTTAACCTTGTACATTGCAAGAACCGGAGAAAGCTTTTCGTGAGCAAATTCCTCGGAAAGATCAACTGATTCAACCTCGCCGATAAGAATTTTCGTACCCTCGGGAACCTCAACGCCCGAAAGCTTCGCAATTTTTGCGGCAGGCTGACCTACGATTTTCGCGTTCAGCGCACCGTTTATGATAATTGTCTTTCTGACAAGCTCTGTTTCAATATCGCTTAAGAAGTAGCAGCCTCTTTTTGCAAATTCCTCTTTTACGGTATCGTAAATGCTTTCAAGAACAATAACAGACTGCTCCGATGCGCAAATCATACCGTTATCAAAGGTTTTTGAATGAATAATCGAGTTTACCGCAAGAAGAATGTCAGCAGTATCGTCAATGATAGCCGGTGTGTTTCCTGCGCCTACGCCAAGTGCCGGCTTTCCGCTGGAATATGCCGCCTTAACCATTCCGGGGCCGCCCGTTGCCAAAATTATGTCCGCTTCCTTCATGACAAGATTTGTCATTTCAAGGCTGGGAACATCAATCCAATCTATAATACCCTCCGGTGCGCCTGCCTCAACCGCAGCCTCCAAAACAAGCTTAGCTGCCGCTATTGTGGAGTTTTTAGCTCTCGGATGAGGTGAAATGATTATTGCATTTCTTGTTTTGAGAGCAAGCAGACACTTAAAAATTGCCGTTGATGTAGGATTTGTCGTAGGAATAACCGCCGCAACAACACCTATCGGTTCGGCAATTTTTTTGATACCGAAAGCCTTATCTTCTTCAATAACACCGCAGGTTTTTGTATCCTTATACGCATTGTAAATATATTCTGCCGCATAGTTGTTTTTGATAACCTTATCCTCAACAACACCCATTCCGGTTTCTTCAACCGCCGCTTTTGCAAGAGGGATTCTCGCCTTGTTGGCAGCGGACGCAGCAGCCAAAAAGATTTTGTCAACCTGCTGCTGTGTATATGATGCAAAAATCTTCTGTGCCTTTCTTACCCGTTCCAACGCTTCTTCAAGCTTTTCCACACTATCAACGATTTCGTACTCGTACTTCTTCTTTGCCATTTTAAGTCCTCCCAAATATTAGATTGTTATTTTGACGGAATTTCGACATTACACATTTTTCATACCCGCTCAAAATAACCGCTTTTGACTTTGTTAATATTTTAACATACTTTTTAAACCTTTGGAATTCTTAAATTGTATAAGGGGTGTTATCAATTCTGATAACACGCTTCTAACCAAACATTTTTCTTTTTGAATCGCAAAGCTTTGTAAGGAAACTTTTATCGAGTTTTGTAAGCTTATACCCTTTTTTATATATCAAAATATCCTTATACACTCTTTTGTTATCCACGCATTTTTTCTGAACA
Organism: uncultured Eubacteriales bacterium; assembly: GCA_902492655.1. Classification (GTDB taxonomy): domain Bacteria; phylum Bacillota; class Clostridia; order HGM11514; family HGM11514; genus CAKSKB01. The sequence goes on from CABUMF010000023.1 coordinate 18,392, forward strand.
AGATTGTACTTATCAAGAAGGCTCTGCGGAGCCGGCGACACCCACATAAAGGTTTCGGGATTTTTTTCGAGCAAATCGAACTGGCTTGCCCTTTCAAAAATGTAAATCCGCCTGTTTACGTTATCGGGAAGCTCCTCCTTAACCACCTTTGAAAGCGGCATTGAAGGAACATACGGGTCGGCGTGTGCAATTTCTATACAGCCGCTCAAATCATCAAATCTGATTTCCTGTTTTTTTGCAAGGGGATTATCCCTGCTCATTATAAGAGAATAGGTAAACTCCGTAACAAGCTCATAAACAAAGCCCTTATCTTCAAGCATTGCCTTGAAATGACCGTCATAATTCTCCGCATATCTTACGATGCCCAGCTTATAATCCTGATTAAGCATATTCTGTATGGTTCTTTCCGAATTGGTTTCCTTATAAAAAATCTCAGCCGAATCCTTTGAAAGCATTTTTGAAAACTCCGCAAACGCTTCGGAAATATAGCAGGCGCGAGGAACGGAAATCGAAAATCTCTGTTTTTTTGTCGGCCCCTCACGATAATACTTTTCCATTTGCTCAATCTGACCGAGAATACTCTTTGCCAAAGCAATGAATTCTTCCCCTTCGGGGGTAAGGCTCATGCCCTTTGTTGTTCTTTCAAAGATTGTGATTTTCAAATCGGCTTCAAGCTCTTTAATGGAACGACTGATATTGGGAACCGCAACAAGCAATTTTTCGGAAGCTTTGTACAGCGAACCCATTTTTGCAACCTCAAGGGCATACTTCATATGCAGTAAGTTCATTTCGTCACCAGCCTTCACATTAATTATACTATATTTTTTCCGTCAGGTCAATGAAAATCCGTGTTTTAATTTAATTCTTTCAAGTTTTTCAATCATCGGGGCGGAAATAAGCCATAAAAACACCGCCGTGGATACAGAATGTATCAAATCAAAGGGAAAACCTGCCGCATATGAAGATAAAAGCATTCCGAGGGTAAGCTTGTTTTGTGACATAATTACAGAAGACGGATTCATTATTCCGCCGTAAATAATAAGCGTTGCAAAAAAGCCGTAAACAGAAAGCGTTGTCTTTGATTTTCCGAGAAATCCATTTTGAAAAAGCGCACCCGTCAAAAAACCGATGAGCCCGAAAGCAAACATCTGCCACGGTGTCCACGGACCTTGACCGAAAAAGAAGTTTGAAACAAAGGCGGTAACAGCGCCAATCAAAAATCCCGTTTCGCTCCCGAAGCACACTGCCGATACAATTATTATCGCTATGACCGGCTTGAACTGCGGTGTCATGAAAAATGCCGCCCTCCCCGCCACTGCCAATGCACACAGAACGCTTATCACAATAAGTTCTCTCGCCTTGGGCTTTCGTGATTCAAACAGCATAAAAAACGGTATCATGGTCTCAAAAATTATAAGAAGGCTTGTAAAATAATATTTCCTGTTTCCGAAAAGCGCACCTCCGGCATAAATCGTAAGGGGAATTAAAATCAGTACCGAAAATATTGAAATCAAGGCTCTTTTTGAAATTTTCTTGTTTCTTTTTTCGGCTTTTATACCTTCAGCTTCGGTTACCTTGGCTCTTTTCTGCGGCTCGGATGCTCGTTTTTCTCTAACAGTTCCGCCGCAAGCTTTTATGATGTCCTCCGCCAGAACGGCATCCGGAAGGCTCGTCCTCGCCATGCGGTTCGCCGAGGTTGTATAAAAGCTCTTGCCTTTAAAAAACTCCCTCGGTCTGCCTTCGCTCGTTATGCTTCCGTCAAAAACAAGTGCACACCTGTCGGCATATTCCGCACAAAATTCTATATCGTGGGAAACCATAATAACCGTTTTTCCCGATTTTTTCAAATCGGAAAGAATTTCGGCAAATTCCTCCTTAAACATAGCGTCCATGCCTTTTGTCGGCTCATCGAGAAGAAGAATTTCCGGGTCTGCCAGCAAAACCTTTGCAAGTGCCGCCCTTTGCTGCTCCCCTCCCGACAGATCATAGGGGTGCTTATCCAAAAGATCGCACAATCTGCAAAGCGAGGCAATCTTTTGTATTCTTTCGTTTTTTTCCTCCCGAGGCAATTTTGGAGGCAACATTCCCATTAAATCAAGCCTTACCGTTTTATTGAGGAAAACCGTTTGAGGGTTTTGAGGAAGAACGCCCAAAAGACCGGAATAAAGGTTCTTTGCTTTAAGGACATTCTCGCCGTTTATCGAAATTTTACCTCTGTACGGCTTATTTATGCCGGAAATCAATGACAAAACGGTGGTTTTTCCGCACCCGTTTCCGCCCAGAATACAAAAAAGCTCCCCTTTTTTTACGCTGAAGCTGAGTCCCTTTACTATGTCGGGCTGATTCTTTTCATATCTGAACCAAACATCCTTAAAATCAATCGCAGTATCAAAGGCTGTCGGCTCTTTATCCTTTGGAATAAGCTCGGGATAAAGCCTGTTGCTCTCGGAGAATTTTTCAAGCCACACCCTTCCGTCCCTTACGCTTACCGGGCATGGCAAATTGCTTTTTACGCTCCCATGTACCCTGACAGGTGTGGGAAACGCAGAATATATGTCGGGATTTGATTCTTTTATTATTTCGCCGACCTGACAGGGGGAATCATCTGCAACTATTTTTCCGCTATCCATAACGATTACCCTATCGGCTGCCGCAAATCCCTCCTCCAAACGGTGCTCCGAAAGAATGACCGTTACCCCCAGCTCACGATTTATTTTTTTGAGGGTTGACAGAAACTCCTGTGCGGCTATTGGGTCAAGCTGACTTGTAGGTTCATCGAGTATTAACACGGAAGGCCCCATTGCCATAACGGACGCAAGATTAAGAATTTGCTTTTGTCCTCCCGAAAGCTCCGAAACATTTTTATAAAACCAATTCTGAATACCGAAATATGACGCCATTTCCGAAACTCTTGTTCTTATTTCGGGTGTTTTCAGTCCCAGGCTTTCCAGACCGAACGCAAGCTCGTGCCATACCTTATCCGTTACAAGTCCGTTATCGGGATTTTGCAATACAAAGCCTATCTTCGCCGCCTGCTCCCTTTCGCTTAGCTCACACGCAGGTCTACCGAAACAGTAAATTTCACCTGTCTTTATGCCGCAAGGTGCCAAAGTGGGTTTCAGAAGTCTTAAAAGCGTTGTTTTTCCGCATCCCGATTTTCCGCAAACAAGCACAAATTCGCCCGTCTTTACGCTAAAGCTTATGCCGTCCAGTGCTTTTTCCTGTTCTTTCGGATAGGAAAAGCTTAAATTTTCGACCTTAAAGCTTTCCATTTTATCACCTCACAAATCTCAACAATAATCGGATACATACAAAGCAGTGCAAAGGACAAAAATACGCTTAAGCCATAAAGCGAAACCTCAGATGTCTTAATATACGGAAAAAAGCTTATGCTCATTTCCCCCGAAAAGTATCCGAAAAGAGTAAAAACACCTAAAGCCAATATGACAAAAAGTGCCTTTTTATCCCTATTATCAAATGTGTATATCGAATAAGCAGATCTCCCTTCTATGCCGTAGCCTCGTGATTTCATACTGTCCGCCGTATCTGCAGCATTTTCGAGCGCCCATGTTATCATTATGGAAATAATATCAAGCCCGTGTTTTATTCTGTCAATCAATTTGCCGTCCGTACCGCCCCTTCCCATGCACCTTTGGGCGTTCGACACCGCCTTAAGCTGTTTTGAAAACTTCGGAACAAACCGCAAAGTCATGGAAATTATAAGTGAAACCGAAGGCAGAATTTTTCCGAAAATATAAATTATCTTGTCGCTCGTCATAACCTCATTAAAGCACGAAAAATGAAGGATCACTCCAACAAGCATTAATGCCGAGCAGGCACCGCACGCAACCGACTCTGCCGTTAGGGGATTTCCGCTTGGAAGATACATTAAAACAGTAACTCCCTCGTGGTTGAATGCAGGGTTTATAAGCATGGTTAATATAAGCACCGGCAGGATATACAAAAGATTTGTTTTTATTGCTTTTCTGCCCTTCAGCATTACGGAATACACAAATCCGCAAGCAAGGGATAATCCTACGCATAAAGGATGCAAAAACAGACAACTGAATCCGATCACAAACACAAAATATATAAGATTAACAACGGGGTGAAACTTGCAGAACTCTCTCATTTCAAAACTCAATCCCCTTTCGCGGCAAAGCACCCTTTGAATACGGGTGCTTTATTTCCTTTATCTCGGACACATAGTCGCAAATATCCTTGATTTTTTCGGATATGCTGTGTCCGGTCAGGATAACCTCCGTATCGCAAAGGCTCGTTAAAAACTCCAAAAGCTTATCCTCACCGATATATCCAAGACTTACCGCATCCAGCACTTCGTCCAAAACAAGCATTTTACAGCAATTAAGTTTTCCCTTTACTTCTTCAAACAACAGCTTATTATAGGAGTCCGAAAATAAAGAAAAACGCCGCTTATCCCGATTATCAAAAAGCTCATAGCGTTCATCGGCACACATAAAATTTATGTCCGGAATATTCTTTAAGCAGTTAAATTCCGACGAATCGTTATTTTTAAGGAACTGCACAAAAAGAACATTTCCACCGCTTCCCAAAAATCTTATCGCCGCGCCGATTGCGGCAGTTGTTTTGCCCTTTCCCGCTCCGAAATATGCTTGAATCATTTATCTTAACCTCCGATATCCGCACCCAAGTCGCAGGTATATACCCATTCTACCTTATCGCCGTCCTTGAGATAATAAAGAGAACATCCGTAATCGGGAATCTCTCCGTTAACCTTATACATCCAACCCGACAGTTCTCCGCAGTCAAATTCGTAAATATTTGCAATACCTTCGATATATGCGCTGTTAAATGCAGGAGTTTTCACAAATTCGAGGTGAATATTGTTATTCCTTAGCTCCCTTTGAAGAACATCAAAAACGCTGTCGCCGTCATTAATAGGAACTGTTTTTTCCCCGAGTATGATACCGTCCTTCGGTATGATTTCTATTTTATCCTCATCCAAAGAGTCAAGATTATTAAGTATCGTATCGCACCTTACAGAAAGCAAACAGGTCTTCTCTTTCTTTTCGTGGCTTTCCTGAGGCTTGTTTTCTTCCGGCTTTGAAACCTCAGGGATTTCTTCCGGCTCAGAAGGCACTTCCTCATAAGGAACTTCTATTGTTGTAACCTTATGCTTAACAACAGTATCGGACGAAGCTTGGGGTACATCAACTGCCGTTTCACTTTCGTGCGACTCTGTGCCTGCGAAAAATGCGATTATCAAAGCAAGCACCGCTACCGCCGCTAAAGCAAACAGGCTTTTATACTTTTTCAAAGGCTTCACTCTCCCAAAAGTTCCGTCAAATTATAAATCATCACCGCAATCTCGGCTCTTGTAACCGCCTCACGGGGCTTTATCGTATTATTTCGGCTTACAATCCCCGCATTAATGCAGTACGCAACATCCTCTTTTGACCAATCGGATATTTCGGCGTAATCGGAAAATCCCGAAAGGCATGACAAATCCGTTTTAATATCCTTTCCGAAAAGTGCCGCCGCCCTTTTTAGCATTGCGCAAGCCTGCTCACGGGTAATGGTGCCGCTTGGGTTAAACTCGGTATTTGATACACCGCTTATAATGCCGCAGGCATATGCTATATTAACGCTGTCATAAAACCAATCCTTAGGCGTTACATCGTAAAAGCCCGAATCACAGCTATCGTTAAGCTCAAGAGCATTTACTATTATCGTTGAAAATTCCGCCCGAGTCATCGTACTTTGAGGCTCAAATTTATTTTCGCTCTTTCCGCTTATAATGCCTCTTTCATACAATGCTTCGATTTTTTCCTGCTCCGCCCTTCCTTTTATGTCCGAAAATGCACTGCTCGCCATGTCATAAAGCGACCGCTTGCAGTTTTTCGCGCGCCAAAGAGCCGCAAGAGCGTAAAAGCCCTGCTCCGTCGCCATTTGATTGACCTCACCGCTCAAGGTATGCTTAAAACCGCCTTTACCGTCATAGTACATAAGCATATTATCAAGCAGGGACTTGCCGTTTTTTGTAAACCTTTCATCGTCGATTGAAATTCCCAGCTCGCAAAGTGCAACAATCATTTGCGCACTGCTTTCACAAGAGTTGAATCCGCCGTTTTCATCTTGCATTTCAGACATGCAAAGCAACGCTTTTTCCGACGCTTCTTTTACATTTTCATCATCCGTGTAACGGGCAAGCGCAGAAAGCGCCATGCCCGTTATGTCGGGGTCCGATATTTCTCCCGACAAAGCCCAGCCGCCGTCGGGATTTTGTTTATTAAGAATATGATCTACATACATTTCCCTTGTTGCCTTAACCTTAGCTTCGGTATTTTCCGGAATTTCGTAATTGCCGCAATCAAGAGCAATAAGAGCCCAAATCGCCCCGTTTATCCCCTGCTTTACCGTTTTTTCATAATCCGCAAGGGGCTTTATAAGATTAAATCCCGATACATTCTCGGGGTTTTCCCCGATTGCGGTAAGAGTAATCGCAACCCTTGAATACTCGGTATATTTGTTATTTGATAAAACACCGCCGCAATTTTTAACATATTCCTCAACCGACTTATAATACCTCTCAAAATAGCCTTCGGGCACTTGTATTTCGCTTCTTGCAAGCCCGAAAACCGCCCAATCTCCGCCTATTGAGCCCAATGTGGGATTTTCCACCGTTTCATAAAGCTGTCGTCCAACCGCCTCCATGCAGGGCTCAAAAGCAAAAACACCGATTGAAGTATTTAATAAAACTATAACACTTATAAATAAAGAAATCAATCTTTTCATTGTATATCCCCTTTAATTTCGCAAAATCTCATAAGGATTGACGCAACCTCAGCACGTGTAGCGGACTTTTTCGGAGAAAGCTCGGTTTCACTTGTTCCGCTGATTATGCCCATGTAATTTGCCCAACCGAGTGCATCCTTTGCCCACTCCGAAGCATCGCTTGCATCGGAAAAGCCGGAAATATCCGCACAATTACTTGTGTCCCAACCGTACTTCTCGGCAAATCTGTAAAGCACCGCCGCAAGCTGTTCACGGGAAATATCGGAATCGGGCGCAAATTCCTCCTTGCTCACACCGCTAACAATACCACATTCCGCCGCCCAATTAACAGCCTCCTCATACCAGCTTCCAACCGCAACATCGGAAAATGCGCTTTTGGCATTTGAAGGCTCGGGATTTGCAATTCTGTAAAGAATCGTAACAAGCATTGCTCTTGACATATTTGTTTCCGGCTCAAAGCCCTTGTCCGTTCCCTGCATAAGATTTTTCTCAAATACATACTTTACACAATCATAATACCATGCATCAGGCGAAACATCGGCAAACTGCATTTGCGGCGTTTCATCTTCAATCATTTCTTCCTTCGGTTTACTTACATGAGAGGGTGACGAGGGGCCTCCCGAAATCGGCTTTTCCTCCTCAAATTCTTTCATGAAATCATCGGTATAGTGAAACACAATACTATCACCGTTTTTGACAGCTTGTTCCGCTATACCCTTATCGGGATATGTCCCGTTAAGCGTGTACATCCAACCCGAAAGCGGCCCGTTTGACTGCTCTGAAAGCCCGTCAATTTCAGTGATGTAATTCCCTCCGGGATTTGAAATCGCATACTTGCCTTCAGTCGCCTTTTCTATAACATCAAGAACTGTTGCACCCGAATCCACCGTAATCGAAGTTTTTGGCATCCATGTAGTAAGATTGCCTTTTTTAAGCGTATGCACGCTTCCGTCCTCTCCGTGAATTTCGTCACCGAGCAATGTAAAATATACCTTTATCGTGCCTGACGATGAAGGAGCGGAGCTACGCAGAATTACAAGCTTTACAGTCTGTTCCCGCTTTCCGTCTGCCGCATGAATTTCAAATTCGTTCTCGCCAGTTTTAAGAGGATAGCTGTCCGAAAGCACCTCGCCGTTAATTAAAATTTCCGTTCCCTCATCTACTGTCGGGGAAATGGTTATATAGTCTGTTTTGCTGTCTACCGATGAGGTATATAATGTGCCGTCCTCTGTTTCTTTTTTGGTGGCAGTGCCTTCTGAGAGCTTTATATCCTTAATAAGCTCGGTTAAATCATGTGCAGTCCTTTGAAGCCTCAGAATATAAATCAACGGCTCCTTATCGCCGTTTTGAACAACAACCCTGACAAGCCTTTCCGATGAGAGTGCAGAGAACCCGATTTCTTCCGTCTCGCCATACGATATGCGAGTATTGTTTATATAAATATTATCGTCCTCCGACGCACCGTTTACAGAAATCGAAACCACTTCGGCGTCTTTAGCATCCACATCGTAAATTCTTTGCTCGTCGGAAAGCTCAACCGTTTTTATCTCATCGCCGCACACTACCGCAAAGGAGGAAGGTGCGGCTGTTTTGCCAACCGGCTCAGTACCTTCGGTCGCCTTTAAAACTCCTGAAATTTCCGGTGATTTCTCCCCAAAGCCCTTGTGCCATATATTAGACGCAGTCACAAGCTTAACATAATGAAATTCCTTTTCGGAGGTGTCAATCGGGTAACCGTTCTCATCAACCGCCCAGCTTAAATCAAAGCCGTTGGCACTCAAAGAGAAGTCCTCGTTATCCGTATAAGGGTTAACATCTGCACCCTTTGTACCGTTCGGGAAGCAATCAGCATATCCCCACTTTACGGGATAGCTGTCGGTTACATCTCCGAAAACGGCAATTTCACCGTTTCTTGCAGGCAAAGCAATCCCCGAAAGCGTCATTTTATCTGAATTTGCAAGGGTGTTCATATTATATACGGCGGATAAGGGGTATGCACCGCAATAGGATGTGCCGTCATTTTTATTTCCGAAACTGTCTGTCCATGCGGTTTTTCCGCTTGCTGTTTTCTCGTATGTAACAGAGTAGTCCCATGTAACGCCGTCATCGTAATGAGCAGAGCCTGCAAGCGCATACCAGTTTTCTCCGTCCTCCGAAACCCAAGCCTGAGCAGGCTCAAAAAAGCTTGTTTTGGTGGAGGTTGATGTATCCTTGCTTGCATTTCCGTACACATAAAAGTCAATACCGTATTTGCTGTTGGGATTATCTATTATGGGCTCGTCGTAATAGTATGTAATATATCCGCCGAAATTACCCAGGGAAACAATGCTTCCGTACAGCGAAACCCACGGAGTTGCGGCGTTTCCGAACCCTACGCCATTTGTATATTGACTGTTAACGCAAAGGTAATCAACCACTCTTTCAGGATAGCCGGCAGATCTTTGCTTAAGCTCAAAGCTGTATGTATCCTCGGTTTTTCCGTCCCTTGAGGTTACCTTGACGGACTGCCTTTTACTTGTAAGTGTAAGCGAATATACACCCTCCTGCACATCACCCAAGCTGACGGTTGCGCCTTCGGGTACTGTGAATTGAAGCGTTTCCTCGGTAACATCGCCCGAGGTAACGATAGTGTATGAATACCTATCGGGCGAAAATGCACAGGGATACCAATCACCGCCTCCTGTTGATGCGGATTTTATCTGAGAACCCTCAAAAGTTACATCGGCATTTTGAACAATAACAGTATATTCGGTAGGCTCGCTTCCAAAAAAGCCGTCATTTCCCTGCTGCTTATTTTTAGTATAGGCTTCGTCGTCCAGCACTTGGATTTTGACCGTAACGAAAGCCTTGCCGTTAAAGCCTATATTATCTGTGGTTCCGCCGCCGATAGGCAACTCCGACAGGTTTTCATCATCTACAGAATATCTTATATGCTCAAATGCAGTAGTGCCCGTTACGGAAAGCTTAAACTCCTCCACATCGCTGAAAACAAAGCATTTATACGAATAATGGGTTGCCGAAACACCTGTTCCCAAAAAAGATTCCCCGTCATCTGAAAGCTTCAGCATTGTTCCTTCGGGATTCCCCTCATATTTTGTGGGCAAAGCGGCACGAGATATGGGAGAAATGCTGATACCGTTTGCCTTTATTGTTTTTGTGGTATCACGAGGTCTGGTTACAAGGAAGGTATATACCGTTTTATTATCGGGATTTTCTTTGTCCCAAATCGAAATTTTTACATCGGTTTCCCCGAACGGTATATTTTCAAGATATGTTATCGCACCGGATTTAACCGTAACGCTTTGTGACGCACCTGCGGAATCTAAATATTGCGCTTCGGCATTGAACCTTTCGGTATCGTACACGGTTGTGCTTTGAAGTGTAAGCTTAGTTACGCTGTATTTACTGAGCTCCAGCCTGTACTCGGTATTCTCCGACGAAAATTCATACTCTGTACGATAGTTTTTAATCGAAGATGCGAGAAATTGAATATTCTCAAAATAGGGCGTGTCCGCACTTTCTTCGGCAAAAACGCCTACATTGCACAGCAAAAGCGCAAACACCAATAAAATACTTAAAAACCTTTTCATAAAAAATCCCCTTCCGCCGTCATTTCGGCAAAAAATTTTTGTTTACCGCAATAAAAAAAACTGCGGTAATTAATATAAAATTACCACAGCTGAGTGTTCCTGTGACAAATCACAATTCATGCAAGGCAAAGCCCCGGAATACTAACCGGCGCCTCATATGAAAATGTTAATAAAATAACATCAAAGCAGGTCTTGTGGCTCGTACCATATAGAAAAATCCGCATTTTTGCATCCTGCCTTCTCAGTTTCCCAATGAC
>CABUMF010000024.1 GCA_902492655.1 uncultured Eubacteriales bacterium
CAAACTTTTTTGTTTGAAAATCTGTCGGTTGTAACACATCTATTGTAAACCTACAATCACTATAATGTGTGCTTTGTCAATGTATTGACAAAATAAAAAGTTTATGATATAATTACTAACTACAAATACATATTTAGGAGGATTTAAAACCATGAAAAAACTTATCAGCTTGCTTTGCGCTTTTGCAATGCTCTTTTGCCTTGCGGCGTGCGGAAGCAAAGAGGAAACCAAGGATGTTCAGAAGGACTCCGGAAATGATGTAAAGAAGTATGTAATCGCTACGGACAAGGGATTCAGCCCCTTTGAATTCCAGGATGAAAAGGGCAATATCGTTGGTATTGATATGGATATTCTCGCCGCTGTTGCAAAGGATCAGGGCTTTGAATACGATCTTCAGTACATTGGCTGGGATGCAGCAATCGCTGCTTGCCAGGCAGGACAGGCTGACGGTATGATTGCAGGTGCTTCCATTACAGACGAAAGAAAAGCATCCGGCTGGATTTTCTCCGACGGATATTATGATGCAACACAGGGTATGGCTGTTGCAAAGGATTCGGACATCAAAGGCTTTGAAGACCTTAAGGGCAAGAAGGTTGCCGTTAAGAACGGTACGATGAGCAACAAATACGCTGACAGCATTAAGGATCAGTACGGCTTTGAGGTTGTTACCGTTTCCACATCTCCCGATATGTATCAGGCGGTTATGGGCGGTCAGGTTTCAGCTTGCTTTGATGATACTCCTATCTTGAAGTACAGCATTATGACAGGCGACCTTGAAATGAAGTTTGTTGACGGAACCGAAAATGAGCCCGCTCAGTACGGTATGGCTATATTTAATCCTGAAAAGCAGGAGCTTATAGATGCCTTTAACAAAGGTCTTGCCAACATCAAAGAAAGCGGCGAATATGACAAGATTATCGCTAAATATCTCGGATAATTACTACCGTTAAAACGCACCTTATCTGCCCATGATAAGGATGTATGTAATTTCCTCAATGGGCGGAAAGGCTTTGTGAAATCTATGCAGTTTATTATTGATACATACGGGATGCTGTTGCTTTCCGCCATGGGGCAGACGCTTCTTTTGGCATTGCTCGGTCTGGCGTTCGGATGCATACTCGGTATTATTTTCGGTATGCTCAGCGTTGTCGACAGCAAAGTATGTAACACGATTTCCATAATTTATGTTAACATTATACGAGGCGTGCCTATGATTGTTCTGGCATTTTTCGTATATTTCGGTTTGCCTTACGGACTTAAGCTTGCGGGTATTGAAACGACATTTTCGTCCCTCCAGGCGGGAACAATCTGTCTTGCGCTCAACTGCGGTGCGTATATGGCTGAGATTATCCGTGCAGGGATTCAGTCTATTGATAAGGGACAAATGGAAGCTGCGAGAAGCCTCGGGATGACTTACTGCCGTTCTATGTACAGGGTAGTTCTCCCACAGGCTATCAAGAATATGATTCCGAGCATCGTAAACCAGTTTATAATAACCTTAAAGGATACTTCAATTCTTTCCGTTATCGGGTTTCCGGAATTGGTTAACAAGGCTCAGAACGTAATTGCCATTACATTTAAGTCATTCCAGGTTTGGACTGTTGTAGCGGTGATGTATCTTGTGGTTATTACACTTCTGTCAATCCTTGCAAAGTCGCTTGAGAGGAGGCTGAACCGTGGAAGATAATGTTAAAATAAGTGTTGCCGGCCTTTCAAAAAGCTTCGGTCATCTTTGTGTAATCAAGGACATCTCGACCGAAATTAAAGAAGGCGAGGTTGTTTGTGTTATTGGGCCTTCGGGCAGCGGCAAATCAACATTTTTAAGATGCATAAACCGTCTTGAGGAAATAACCTCGGGTAGCATTATAGTTGACGGATACGATATTTCCGATAAAAAAACGAATATCAACAAGGTTCGGGAAAATATCGGAATGGTGTTCCAGCACTTTAATCTGTTTAATAACTATAGCGTGCTCGGTAATCTTATGCTTGCACCTGTTGACCTCAAACGCGCAACTAAGGAGCAAGCGAGGGAAACCGCTCTTAAGATGCTCAAGAAGGTAGGCCTTGAGGACAAGGCTGATGCGTATCCGTCACAGCTTTCGGGCGGTCAGAAACAGCGTGTTGCAATTGCAAGGGCACTTTGTATGAATCCCGACATAATGCTTTTTGATGAGCCGACATCGGCGCTTGACCCCGAAATGGTAGGCGAGGTGCTGAATGTTATGAAGGATTTGGCGAGAGACGGTATGACTATGCTGATTGTTACACATGAAATGGGTTTTGCCCGCGAGGTTGCGGACAGAATTCTGTTTATGGACGATGGCTATATCATGGAGGAGGGGACGCCCGAAGAGGTGTTCGGTAATCCTCAAAATCCAAGGACAAAAGATTTCCTCAGCTGTGTGCTGTAACCAAAAATGTGACTGCCTCATAAATTGCGTGGGGCAGTCTTTTTGTATTCGCTTTTACATCACCCAAGGCATAAAATCGTAATCTTGTTTCGAAAAATCAACCTAAATTATCAAAATGCAGGTGTTATTAGCTGAAAATATATGCTATACTTTTCTCAAACTTAATATACCGGAGGGGTTATTATGAGCGAAAGAAGAAAGGTATTGGAGCTTTTTGAACAGCAAAAGGATTATTTGGACGAAAAGATTAAGAGCGGCATCGAGAACAATCGAAAGGGCAGATTCAATCTGAAGATTGTTCGTGAAAACGGAGAACCGGTTCCGGGAGCAAAGGTTTTTGTTAATCAAAAATCCCACGAATTCCGTTTTGGTGCCAACATATTCATGATTGACGAATTTGAAAACGAGGAGAAAAACGAGCTTTACAAGAAAAGCTTTGCTGAAGTATTCAACATGGCAACACTCCCGTTTTATTGGGATGCAACAGAGCCGGAAAAGGGCAAGACAAGGTATGCAAAGGACAGCGAAAAGCTGTATCGCCGTCCGCCTATTGATTTATGTATTGAATTTTGCGAGAAGCATGGAATTGAGCCGAGAGAGCACGCTCTTGCATATGAGGCTTTTTTCCCTTCTTGGCTGAAAAATGCAAGTGTGACCGAGGTTAAGCTGGCGCTTGAAAATCGTTTCAAAGAAATTTCAGAGAGATATAAGGATAAAATTCCTACCATTGAGGTGACAAACGAAATGGAATGGAAAGAGGGAAAAACCGCTTTTTATAAGGAACCGGATTATATAGAGTGGTGCTTTAAGACTGCGGAAAAATATTTTCCGGCAAATCAACTGGTTGTAAATGAATGGTCGGGCTTGCCGTGGACAGATCGCTGTATGGCAACGGACAAATATTATGCCTATATCGAAGCCAATATGCTAAAGGGTGCAAGGATTGATGCTATCGGTATGCAGTATCATATGTTCTTTCGTGCGGAAAATGAGTATGAAGCGACGAGAGCATACTATAACCCGAAAAATTTGTATGAGCATATGGACTTATATTCTAATTTCGGTAAGCCGTTGCAGATAACCGAGGTAACTGTGCCGGCATATTCAAATAAACCGGAGGATGAAGATTTACAGGCAGAAATATTGGAAAAGCTTTATTCAATATGGTTCTCTCATCCTAATGTCGAGCAGATAATCTACTGGAATTTACCGGACGGTTATGCGGCATTTGCGCCTCAGGGCGATATGACAGTAGGCGAGAATTACTATTACGGAGGACTTTTGAGATTTGACTTGACACCTAAGCCTGCATTTTTGAAGCTAAAGGAGCTAATTCAAAAGCAGTGGCATACCGAGGAAATCCTTGCTACCGACGCTTGCGGCGAGACGGAAATAAACGGCTTTTACGGCGACTATGAGGTAAGTGTTGAGGCTTTGGGGAAGACCGTAACAAAGAAGATTTCGTTGCTGAAAAAAGGAAAAAAGAATATTTCAATAGTATTGTAAAACGAAAAATACAACCGCATAAAGTGGTTGTATTTTTTTTATTGTAAAAATAACGCCAAACCCCTTGACAAATCATTATTTGTATGCTATACTGAGTAGGTCGTGGGCGATTAGCTCAGCTGGGAGAGCATCTGCCTTACAAGCAGAGGGTCACAGGTTCGAGCCCTGTATCGCCCATAAAAACCGCAGTCAGATTGCTGCGGTTTTTATTTTGCAAAAAATGTGCTGTGAAAAAGAGCACTCGCCGTACCCAGTACAGCGAGTGCTTGGTTTGTTCATTCGGAACTGTTTTAATGCTTTAGTTATATTTTGCAGAAATTTCAGCGATTTTTCCGCTGTCTTTAAGTTCTTTGATTGCGGCGTTAACAGTATCAAGAAGTTCTTTGTTGCCCTTCTTAACTGCTATAGCGTACTGTTCATCGGCGAATGCTTCGGGATCTTCAACAATCTTGAGGTCCGAATTGTCGGCAATGAACTTTTCTGCTGTAGCAGAGTCGATTACAACAACATCAAGCTTGCCGTTTACAAGGTCGAGAACGGAGTCTGCGCCCTTCTTGTAGCCGTCAAAATCATATCCGAGCTCTTCTACGCAGGTCTGACCTGTGTAGCCGTCGATTACGCCAATCTTTTTGCCTTCAAGGTCCTTTGCGGACTGAATGTCGGAATCGTTGGGAACAATCATAACCTGTGTTGCTGTGTAGTAGGGTTCGGAGAAATCAACAGCCTGTGCTCTTTCCTCTGTAACCGTCATACCTGCGATAACCATATCAACCTGTCCGTTTGAGAGAGCTATGAGAAGTCCGTCAAAGTCCATATTGTTGATTTCGGGTGTCATACCGGCCTTTGCAGCGATTTCCTTTGCGATTTCCAAGTCAATTCCGGCAAATTCGTCGATTACACCGTTTGCGGCATCAACAAATTCAAAGGGAGGAAATTCCGCATTTGTTCCGATTTTAAGAACGGTAGCCTTTGTTTCGTCCTTTGCATCCGTACCTTTTGTTTCTTCCTTATTGCCGCAGCCTGCAAGGCAGAAAACAACAACAGAAAGAGCCAAAACCAATGATAATACTTTTTTTACGCTTTTCATGATAGCATAAACTCCTTTTTGATTTATATTTTTACGGTATTTAACCGCAAATTACAGAACCTTTGCAAGAAAGCTTTTTGTTCTCTCGTTTTGAGGATTTCCGAAAATTTGTTCCGGTGAGCCTTCTTCCATTATAATGCCTTCGTCCATAAACAGAACTCTGTCCGCAACCTCTCGGGCAAAACCCATTTCGTGCGTTACCACAACCATGGTCATGCCTTCCTTTGCAAGATTTTTCATAACATCGAGAACCTCGCCGACCATCTCGGGGTCAAGAGCGGATGTAGGCTCATCGAAAAGCATTATTTCGGGATTCATCGCAAGCGCCCGTGCAATAGCAACTCTTTGCTTCTGACCGCCCGAAAGCTGTGCCGGGTAAGCGTCCCGCTTATCTAAAAGCCCAACTCTTGAAAGAAGCTCTTCGCCCGTTTTTATTGCTTTATCCTTGGGTGTTTTCGCAACGAGAGTTTGAGCTATTGTTATGTTATCCATTATTGTAAGGTGAGGGAAAAGATTAAACTGCTGAAAAACCATGCCCATTTTCTGGCGGATTTTATTGACATTTACACCCTTTCCCGTAATATCCTCATCATCAATAAGGATTGTGCCTTTTGTCGGCGTTTCCAGAAGATTAAGACAGCGCAGGAATGTTGATTTACCGCTGCCCGAAGGGCCTATTACGCATACAACCTCTCCCTGTTTTATATGCTGATTAACACCCTTCAAGACTTCCAGATCTCCGAAATACTTGTGCAAATCATTAACTTTAATCATGTTTTAAATCCTCCTATCTTGTATCCGATTTGCGAAGCCTTCGTTCGAGCCTTGCAAACAGAATTGTGAGAATTTTAATCATAACAAAGTAAATCAAAGCCGTGCCTACAAGGGGCATAAAGGGCTTATATGTTGCCGCTTTAATCTGGTCACCGGCTTTTGCAATATCGCGAAGACCGATATATCCGACGATTGCAGTTTCTTTAATGAGCACGATAAACTCATTGCAAAGCGCCGGGAATATATTCTTTATTGCCTGAGGTATAATAATATGAATCATTGTCTGCGTATGAGTCATGCCGAGCGACCTTCCCGCCTCCGTCTGACCCTTGTCTATAGACATGATTCCGGCTCTGATTATTTCCGAAACATACGCACCGGAGTTGATACCGAACGCCACGCTCGCAACCACCCATTTGGGAAGCGAAGAGCTTGCAAAAACAATAAAGTATATTATAAGGAGCTGTGTAACAGACGGCGTTCCTCTGATAATATCGGTATATACCTTGCTTATCGTTCTCAAGATTTTGGATTTTGAAAGCGAGCAAAGTGCAATTATCATACCGATGAGAACACCTATAATAACAGCTAAAAGAGATGTTTTTACGGTCGTTGATATACCTTCAAGAATGAGTTCATATCTTGATTTGGATATAAAATTTTGAATGAAATCGGCAACAAGTTGGCTGTACCATTTGCCGGAATTTGCGAGAGCCTCCAAAGTTCCCATAGAAATATCTCCTTTGTAAAACTAATCCCCCTTATTATACACCTATATTGCGCTTTAGTCAATAGAAAAAATTATTTTTTTGAGAATTTATTCATTGTTTTTGCATTTTATGCATTTTTTTATGAACAAATCCGTAACTACACATATTATTATAGTTATTATCATATCGGGAACGGTATTTCCCAATATGAAGTCAAATTGCATCAGGATCCTGTAAAGTATAAAGCCTATTGCCCAAATAATTATATTCCTTATGTCAAAGCTCGAAGAAGTTTTTCTTTTGAGAATAAAGAAATCCGCAATCTGCACGGCAATCATGGGTGCGAAAATTGAGCCTATGATATATAAAAATCCGGTAATATCGTCCATTGGGAAAACAATTGCCGCCAGCGTTCCGATAACTGCCGTAAGAATTGCGAATTTTTTTCCGCTGAATCGGGAAAATACGGATTCAAAGGAAATTCCCGAAGAATAGGTATCCAAAAATGCGGTTGTCACGGTAGACAGCACGATTATCAAAAGACCGACAACTCCAAGTCCTGCCTTGATTACAGTAGCCGTAAAATCGCTTTCTCCCGAGAAAATGGCGGCTCCCATACCTATAACAAACATCCATGAGCTTACAATGCCGTAAACAACGGAGCTTACAACGGATGCGGCGACGGGCTTTTCTGCCGTCCTTGTATAGTCGCTGATAAGCGGCAACCATGAAAGCGGCATTGCAACCGCAAGCTCAACCGCCGCTCCGAAGGTAATTCCCGAAGTACCGCCGGACGAAAAATCAATGCCCGTAAAAATCGCTTTGCTCAGGATAATGGTAAGTATAAAAAGCGCCGCCATTGTTATGCGGTTGATTTTCCCGAGGTCTGAAATTCCTATAGCTATCCAAAGAACAATGAGTGCTCCGATTATAAGACACCATATCCAATTTCCTGCCTTTAATATGCCGTTAGCCGCAATCGCTCCGTCATAAATCATTATTCCCGTCCATCCCACAAGCTGCAGGATGTTCATCAATGCAAAGAATTTGCCTCCGTTGCTTCCGAAGCTTTTCTTTACGGTTTCCATTGCGCTGATGCGTTGCTTTCCACCAATTATGCCGGCAAGGAAAAGCATTGCACAGCCTATTATGTGACCTATAATAATTGCGGTAATTGCCTTTGCAAATCCGAGCTCGGCGAAATATGTACCTGTTATAATTTCAGCTATAGATACTCCGGCGCCGAACCAAATCAGTCCGTTATCAAAAAGTGAAGTTTTTTTCTCCATTTGCATTATCCTCCGTATTCGGTATATTTATTTTTTATTGCGAAGCCGTGGTTTAACGGCCCGCTTCCTTTTCCCAAATCCAGCATATCCGAAAGCGCTTCGGATATATATTCCTTTGCTCTCAAAACCGATTCCTCAATCGAAAATCCCTTTGCCAGATTTGAAGCAATCGCAGATGAAAGAGTGCAACCGGTTCCGTGGGTGTTAGGATTATTAATTCGCTTCCCCAAAAACCATCTCTCATTTTGCTTTGAAAAAAGAAAGTCATTTGCATCGTTAAGCTCATGACCGCCCTTCATAAGAACCGCACAGCCGTATTTTTCGGAAATGCTTTTCGCCGCACGAACCATATCATCGGCAGATTCTATTTTTTCTCCGCAAAGTATTTCTGCCTCGGGTATGTTGGGGGTTAAAATGTCCGCAAGGGGGAAAAGCTCTGCCTTCAAGGTTTCAACGGCATTTTCAGAAATAAGACGCGCTCCGCTCGTTGCCACCATGACCGGATCCACAACGATTTTTTCGGCTTTGTAATATTTAAGCTTTTCGGCTATTACCGAAATCAGAGAGCTTTCGGAAACCATTCCTGTTTTTACCGCATCGGGTCTTAAGTCGCTAAATACGCAATCGAGCTGTTGTGCAAGAAATTCGGGAGTTGAATTCATAATCCCCGAAACTCCTGTCGTGTTTTGAGCCGTCATGGCGGTAATTGCGCTTGTCGCATATACCCCGTTTGCAAGCATTGTTTTAATGTCTGCCTGAATTCCGGCACCTCCGCCGGAATCGCTTCCTGCTATTGTTAATGCTATTTTCAAATATATCCTTCCTTTCAAGACGGATTTCTAAGATAATTTTTCACCGCATCAATGTTTTCGGGACTTTCGAGATAAATTTTTGCTGTTTTTTTCAAACCGTCCGTATTTTTTTCGCCCAAAGGGTCATGTATTCCGACTGTTACAAAGCCGGCACCTGCTGCGGTTTTTAAGGCATATAAAGAATCCTCAAACACCATTGTGTTTTCGGGATTTGAGTTAAGATACGCCGCCGTCTCCAAATAAATATCCGGGGAATGCTTGCTTTTTCCTGTTTCGGAGGTGGTAAAAATTTTTCTAAAATATTTAAGCAAATCGCAACGCTCAAGAGCCTTTTTTACATGAATATACGGGCTTGATGTTGCGGCAACAACGGGTATATTGCAGTCATGCATCAATTCAAGAAGTTCTTTTGCTCCCTCTCTCGGCAGTACCTCATAAAAATAGAAGCTTTCCAGCATTTTTTCCATTTCTCCGAGCACTTCGTTCGGGCTTAATTCCATAGGATAATTCTCGGTAAGATACTCTGCTCCCTGCTCCATACTCATTGAAAACAGAGTATCCGAAAGGGAGGAGTCTGCTGTTATACCGTGACTTTTCAAAAGCCTTTTCCCCAGATCATACCATATCCCGAGTGAATCAAGGATTACTCCGTCAATATCAAAAATCGCACCTGTAATCATAGTACCGCATCCTTAATTGCGGATTTGAGGGTTTTTGTTGCAGTGCATATGTCTTTTGCGGCATAAATTGCGCTGATAACCGCCGCTCCGCAAATTCCGCTTCCCGAAAGCTGTGAAACATTTTTTTCGGTAATTCC
Organism: uncultured Eubacteriales bacterium; assembly: GCA_902492655.1. Taxonomy (GTDB): domain Bacteria; phylum Bacillota; class Clostridia; order HGM11514; family HGM11514; genus CAKSKB01. The sequence continues at coordinate 9,410 of CABUMF010000024.1, forward strand.
TCCGATTGCAATTACCGGTATGGAAACCGCTTTGCAAATTTTGCAAAGTGTTTCATAGCTTACATCCTCCGCGTCATCCTTTGAGCCCGTAGCGAAAACCGCACCTACCCCCAAGTAGTCCGCACCCTGCTTTTCCGCAAATATTGCTTGTTCAACCGTTTGTGCGGAAACGCCGATTATTTTGTCCGGACCGAGAATTTTTCTCACATCCCTTGCTTCCATATCCTTTTGCCCAACATGAACTCCGTCCGCATCTACTGCCTTTGCGACCTCAACATTATCGTTTATCACAAAGGGAACATTGAATTTTTTGCAAAGAGAGAAGATTTCCTTTGCCTCGGCTATAAAATCATCGTCGCCCATTTCCTTCTCCCTGAGCTGAAGGAAGGTAACTCCGCCTTCCAAGCTGAGCCTTACATCATCGTATAATTTTCTCCCGTTCAGCCAGCGGCGGTCGGTTACGGCATAAAGAAGTAAATCTTTTTTATCTAATTTCATATTTTGCTCCTTTGTCAAGAATTTCCCCGTTCATATTGTAAACAGCGTCAATAATGCGATTTCTGTATGTTGAGTTTCCGTCGCACTCTTTCATGTTTTCCATTGCGATTTCACCCGCAAGCCCCATTGCACATACAGCCGCAGCCGCCGCAACAGTAACATCGGAAGGATTTGCCGCTATAAATGCTGTCATCATTCCCGAAAGCTGACATCCTGTTCCGGTTATCTTTCCCATTTCCGCGCGGCCGTTTCTTATAACGAAGCAACGACTTTCATCTGCAACAAGGTCGATAGCCCCGGTAACCGCAACGGTGCAGTTCATGGCTTTAGCAAAGCTTTTTACGAACGATACTGCAGAGTCTAAGTTATCCTCATTTACAGCGTCGCCCGGATCTGCGTCAACTCCCTTTGTGGTTCCGCTTCCGCTTATGAGGGTCTTGATTTCGGATATGTTGCCTCTTATCACGCTGAGCTTAAGCTCCTTCATAAGCTCAAGCGCAGTATTTGTGCGAAGCGCTGATGCTCCTGCTCCGACGGGATCGAGCAAAATAGGATGATTAAGCTTCTGAGCCTGCTCTCCTGCAATGTGCATTGCTTTAATGGTATTGCGGTTGAGCGTTCCTATGTTAATGTTGAGGCAGCTGCAAATAGAGGTTATTTCTCCTACCTCCGTGGGCTCGTCCGCCATAATAGGGCTTGCTCCGCACGCCAAAATTATGTTTGCCACATCGTTTACCGTAACATAGTTTGTGATGTTGTGCACAAGCGGTACGGTTTTCCTTACATTCTCCAAACAATTTCCTAACATAAACATTCCTCCAAAAAATAAAATGCGGACACACCAAATAAGGTATATCCGCACAAATTACAAATATTAAATAAGCGACATCCTTACGTTGGCATTATCCAAATCAAGTAGGGTCAGAACAATACAGTTCACTCTCAGCCTGCTTTTTGCAAGCTCCCCTGTCAAAATACAGTATATCACACTTTTTTAATAATTGCAAGATGTAATTTCAAAAATTATTTAATATCGTTCCAATTTATAATATCTTCGGCATTTTTAAGCTCTACCGTTTTGCCCGAGAGATAGGAAAGCAAGGATTCGTCCTTAAAATCAAAACAGAGCTTATATGCGCAGAGTGCCTGATGAGATGCGTGCATTTTTCTGTTAATCTCGTTCTTTCCGTATTTTCCGTCTCCGAGAAGGGGACAGCCTATGTGCGCCATGTGCGCCCTTATCTGATGCGTTCTTCCCGTAACCAAATCCACATTCACAAGCGAAAAGCCTCCGTGTGTTTCTAATGTGTTATAAAGGGTTATTGCCGATTTTGCTCCGGGAATCATTGTATTTTTTATAAACACTCTGTTTTTTGAAGAATCCTTCCATATATAGTTTTCTATTCTGCCGGATTTCGGATTCGGCACACCGCAGGTTATGCAAAGATAGCTTTTTTTGATTTCCTTATCTTTGATTTTCTGATTGATAATTCGGAGCGATTCCGCATTTTTAGCGGCGATTACAAGCCCTGCCGTATTTCTGTCGATCCTGTTGCAAAGAGCGGGAACAAAAGAATTTTCCGATTTCGGATCATATTCCTTTTTTCTGATAAGATACGCCTTTATGTGATTTATGAGCGTGTTTTTGCTCTCGGTGTTGTCTTCATGAACAACAGTTCCGAAGGGCTTGTTCACCACAATTATGTTTTCGTCCTCATACGCAATGTCAAGCTTAATATCAATTTCGGACAGCTTAAAGCTTTCTTTTTTGTCAACAAAAAAATCGTCATTTATATAAAGGTCAATTTGATCGCCCACGCACAGCTTTGACGATATTTCGGCTCGTTTACCGTTAAGCTTAATGCTTTTCTTCCTTATATATTTATACATTGCGGATTTCGGAAGGCTCGGGCATGCCTTCATCAGAAATTTATCAAGCCTTTGTCCGGCATCATTTTGAGAAATTATAAATGTTTTCATTGAAATCACCTTAAATATTATATATCATTTTCATGTTTTTTTCAATATTTTTTAAAAAATCTGTTTTTTTCTGTGATTTATCTTGACTTTTGTGGGTTTTTGTTGTATTATTATAATATAAAGATTTGTTTTGATGAAAAGAGGTCGAGAATAATGAACTGTTACACCGAAAAAATTCCGCAAACCCAAAGAATAGATTTATTGAAGGATGCTTTGTTTAAAGAAATGCCTCAGATTGAAGCTGACAGAGCAATTCTTCTTACGGAAAGCTATAAGGCTACTGAAAATCTTCCTATTATAAAAAGACGCTCAAAGGCTTTTAAGCATATTCTCGAGCATATCCCGATTACAATAAGGGACAACGAGCTTGTTGTCGGCTCGGCAACAAAGAGACCGAGGAGCTGTCAGGTGTTCCCGGAATACTCTTTTGAATGGCTTGAGGACGAGTTTGACACAATCGAGCACAGAAATGCCGATCCGTTCTTTATTTCCGAGGAAACAAAGGCGGCGCTCCATGAGGTTTATAAGTATTGGAAGGGAAAAACCACTTCCGATTTGGCGGCATCCTTTATGGCGCCCGAGGCTCACCGTGCAATTGAACACAATATGTTCACTCCCGGGAATTACTTCTACAACGGCGTAGGTCATGTTACCGTAAATTACGGAGAGGTGCTTGAATTCGGGCTTGAAGGTATTCGCAAGAAGGCGGAAGATGCACTCGCAAAATGCACTCCCGAAACTCCCGATTATGCAACAAGAAACTCGTTTTTGGAGGCAGTAATCGAAAGTCTTGATGCGGCTATACTTTACGCAGAAAGATACTCTGAATTGGCATACACCGAGGCTTCGCGCACAAGCGATCCCAAACGCAGAGAAGAGCTTGTAAAAATAGCCGAAAACTGCAAAAATGTTCCGAGACACGGAGCAAAGTCTTTCTGGGAGGCTTGTCAGTCCTTCTGGTTTATACAGATGCTTATTCAGACCGAATCCAGCGGACATTCCATTTCTCCGGGAAGATTTGACCAGTATATGTATCCTTATTATAAGGCAGACCTTGACGCAGGTAAAATCACCCGGGAACAGGCGCAGGAGCTTATGGACTGCATTTGGATTAAGCTCAACGACCTCAACAAGGCAAGAGATGCGGCTTCGGCAGAAGGCTTTGCGGGCTACAGCCTGTTCCAGAATCTCATCGCCGGCGGTCAGACCCCGGAAGGACTTGACGCAACAAACGACCTTTCGTATATGTGCATAAACTCAACGCTTCATGTTAGCCTTCCTCAGCCGTCTTTTTCGGTTCGTGTATGGAACGGCACTCCCCATGAGTTTATGATAAGGGCGGCAGAGCTCACAAGAACCGGCGTGGGACTTCCGGCTTATTACAATGATGAGGTTATTATACCTTCGCTTCTTTCAAGAGGACTTACAATGGAGGATGCGCGTGATTACAACATAATCGGCTGCGTTGAACCCCAGAAGTCGGGCAAAACAGAGGGCTGGCATGATGCTGCATTTTTCAATATGTGCCGTCCCCTCGAGCTTGTGTTTGAAAACGGTTACGATAACGGTGAGCTTGTTGGCTTGCAGACCGGCGATGTTTCACAAATGTCAACATTTGAAGAATTCTATGATGCTTACAAAAAGCAGATGGATTACATGATTTCTCTGCTTGTAAACGCCGATAACGCCATTGATTCGGCACATGCGGCAAGATGTCCGCTGCCATTCCTTTCTTCCATGATTGAGGATTGCATAGGCAGAGGAAAGAGCGTTCAGGAGGGCGGAGCGATTTATAATTTCACAGGTCCTCAAGGGTTTGGCGTTGCAAACATGGCAGATTCTCTTTATGCAGTTAAAAAGCTTGTGTTTGATGAAAAGAAAATCACGCTTTCCGAGCTTAAGGAAGCTTTGGAGCATAATTACGGATACGCTCTTTCGGGCGAGCCGGCTAAGAAAGCAACGGAAGAAGCCGTTAAGCTTTTGGCTCAGCAGGGCAGACAGGTTACTCCCGAGCTTGTAGCAATGGTTTATAATCAAGTTACGGGCGCTTCCTCCGAAAACGGAAAATACAGAAGAATTAAAGACCTTATTGATGAGGTTCCGAAATTCGGAAACGATATACCCGAGGTTGACGCTTTTGCAAGAGATGTTGCTTACACCTATACAAAGCCGCTTGAAAAGCATAAAAACCCGAGAGGCGGAATGTACCAGGCAGGGCTTTATCCTGTTTCCGCAAATGTTCCCCTCGGTGCTCAGACCGGTGCAACTCCGGACGGCAGACTTGCCGGAACGCCTGTGGCTGACGGTGTTTCACCTTCTGCCGGCAAAGATATTTACGGTCCGACCGCATCTGCAAACTCTGTTTCCAGCCTTGACCACTTTATCGCTTCAAACGGAACGCTGTTCAACATGAAGTTCCATCCTGCGGCTCTGGAAGGCAGACAGGGACTTGAAAGCTTTGTCGCACTTGTAAGAGGATATTTTGACCGCAAGGGAAGTCATATGCAGTTTAATGTTGTCAGCCGAGAAACCTTAAGAGATGCACAGGCGCATCCCGAGAATTACAAGAGCTTGGTTGTCAGAGTTGCCGGATACAGCGCACTCTTTGTAACTCTTTCAAAATCACTTCAGGACGATATTATTAACAGAACCGAACAAGGCGGATTTTATAATGAGTTATCTTGATACAAAAGGCAGAATATTTGATATACAGCGGTTTTCCGTGCATGACGGCCCCGGGATAAGAACCATTGTGTTTCTTAAAGGTTGCTTCCTTAGGTGCAAGTGGTGCTGTAATCCCGAATCCCAAAGCTTTGAAATCGAGCAGATGAACCGCGGCGGCAAGATTGAAACCGTGGGGCAGGATATAACCGTTCGTGAGGTAATGGAAACCGTTGAGTGCGACAGGGTTTATTACAGAAGAAGCGGCGGAGGACTTACGCTTTCCGGCGGTGAAAGTCTTGTGCAGTACGAATTTGCCGCGGCACTTTTAAGAGCCGCCAAAGAATCGGGCATTAATACAGCAATAGAGTCAACGGCTTGTGCGGATTATTCAAGGATAGAAGCAATTTTACCGTATCTTGACACCTATCTTATGGATATAAAACACATGAATTCCGATAAACACAAGGAATTTACGAAGCGTGACAATGCACTTATCCTTCAGAATGCCAAAAGGATTGCAAAGGAAAATTGCAATCTTATCATAAGAGTTCCGGTTATTCCGACATTTAACGATACGCCCCAGGAAATATATGATATTGCGGCATACACAAGGTCTATCGGGGTTAAGGAAATACACCTGTTGCCCTATCACAGGCTCGGCTCCGACAAGTATGCGGCATTGGGACGGGAATATCCTATGGGGCATGTGGATCTTATCCCGAAGGAAAAAATCAAAACCCTTCAGAATGTTGCGGCATCTGTCGGGCTGATTTGCAAGATCGGAGGTTAAACAATGGATTTAAATAGCCTTAACGATAAAATGAGAATAATTCAGGAGCTTGTCCCCGGAAAGCAAATAACGCTTGCCCACATTATTGCCAACCCCGATGAAATTCTCTATAAAAAGCTCGGGCTTGACCCGGCGGTGGATTACTCGAAGGCGGCTATCGGTATTGTTACAATGTCGCCTGCCGAAACGGCAATAATCGCCGGCGATATTGCTATTAAGGCTTCGGGGGCGGAGCTTGGGTTTGTTGACAGATTCAGCGGAACTCTTATAATTACGGGTACCGTTTCGGAGGTTGAAGCGAGCCTTAAGGCATTAACGGATTACTGCCGTGAAACGCTTTCCTTCAATGTTTGCCCCATTACGAGAACATAATGAAAAAATTAATTCTGATGGGCAGAAGCGGCTGTGGAAAAACAACGCTTATGCAGGCGCTTAAAGGCAAAAAAATTGAATACAACAAAACCCAAAGCATTGATTATCACGATTTTTTGATTGATACTCCCGGCGAGTATGCAGAAAACCACATTTTGGGACGAGCACTTGCACTTTACACATACGAGGCAGATATTGTGGGGCTTTTATGCAGTGCAACAGAGCCGTATTGTCTGTTTCCGCCCTGTGTTACAAGTCAGTGCAACCGTGAGGTTGTGGGAATTGTGACAAAAATCGACAGAAGCGACGCAAATCCAAAAAGGGCAGAAAATTGGCTCCGGCTTGCAGGGTGTAAAAAGATTTTTATGGTCAGCTCGTATCAAAATAAAGGGATTTCTGATATTTTGGAGTATATTTCGCAACAAAAACAACAAAACCAAAAATAAAACCACAAAAAACTATTGACTTTTAACCACAAAAGTGGTAAAATAAAAGTAAATCAAAGAAAAGGAGAATTTTAACCATGGTATCTGAGTACGAAATCAAAAAACAAATTTGCGACATCGGCAAAAGAATATATGACAGAGGAATGGTTGCCGCAAATGATGGTAACATTTCGGTAAAAATTTCCGATAATGAATACCTTTGCACACCTACAGGCGTAAGTAAGGGATTTATGACTCCCGAGTATATTTGTAAGATTGACGGTCAGGGAAATGTTTTGCAGTCAAGCGGAAGCTTCAAGCCTTCCTCGGAAATCAAAATGCACCTTCGTGTTTATCAGCACAGACCGGATGTAAAGTCTGTTGTACACGCTCATCCTATTTATGCAACAAGCTTTGCAATAGCAGGCATTCCGCTCACACAGCCTATTATGCCTGAAGCAGTTATTGCTCTCGGTTGCGTGCCGATTGCCGAATACGGCACACCTTCAACGGATGAAATTCCGGATGCGGTAGAAAAGTATCTTCCTTATTATGATGCTGTTCTTCTTGCAAATCACGGTGCACTCACATATTCCGATTCACTTCTTGCAGCTTATCACAAGATGGAATCCGTTGAGTTCTATGCAGAGCTTCTCTTTAAGTCAAGACAGCTCGGCGGACCTAAGGAATTCTCTAAGGAACAGCTTAAAAAGCTCTATGAAATCAGAAGAAAATTCGGTATGTCCGGTAAGCATCCCGCAAATCTTTGCCCCAATAACAAGGACGGCAAAATGAATTGTCACCTTTGCGGAATCCCGGATTGTGCGGTTTCCGAAGATGAAAGCGGCGCTCCCAGCAGCGACCTTGTAGCTGAAATAACCAAGAAGGTTATGGAAGCTCTCGGCAAATAATTATGGACAGCAAGGAAATCAGTGCAATCGTAAGTGGCGTTTTAAGCGAGCTTTCCCACGAGAGACGCATGACGCTGGAGCTTGCGCATAGGCTTTCTGATGAGGTTAAGAAAAAGGCAAGGGAAATGGGCGTTAATGCCGTAGTTGCCATCTCTAACGAAGCCGCAAGACCTGTTCTTGTTGAATGTATGGACGATTCGTTCATTGCAAGCTTTGATGTTGCACTTAAAAAGGCGTATACCGTTGTTGCTCTAAAGATGTCTACTATAGACTTAAAGCCGCTTGCAAATCCCGGAGGTTCGCTTTACGGGATACAGTTTACCAACGACAGCTCAATCATCGTTTTCGGCGGAGGCGATCCGCTGAAGGTCGGCGATAGGATAATCGGAGGTATAGGAGTTAGCGGCGGCACGGAGGAACAGGACACTGCTCTTTCTGCCTACGGTAAAACGGTATTTGAATCAATAATTAAAAGAAAGGATGTTTGACGATGGAAAATGTTGATATTGAAAAAATAGTCAAACAGGTTATTGCAGGTATGCAGGGCGGACAGGCTGCTCCTTCTCAGGCAAAAGCCTCGGGCGGCCCTATTCCGAAAACCGCTCGCGTTGCAATGCTCACATCGCTCGGACACTTTGATATAAAAGAGTATCCTATCCCCGAGCTCGGCGATAACGATATTTTGGTCAAGGTTGAAGGCTGCGGTGTTTGCGGAACGGACGCTCATGAATTCAAGCGCGATCCCTTTGGGCTCATCCCGGTTGCTCTCGGTCACGAGGGTACGGGCGAGGTTGTCAAAATGGGCAAGAATGTCAAGCTTGACAGCGCCGGAAAGCCCCTTAATATCGGCGATAAGGTTGTAACCTGTATGATATTTAAGGACGATCCCGAAATCACAATGTTCGACCTTAACAAGCAGAATGTCGGCGGTGCGGATGTCTACGGACTTCTCCCCGATGATGATGTTCACCTGAACGGGTGGTTTGCGGATTATCTCGTTGTCAGAGGCGGTTCTACAATATTTAATGTAAGTGACCTTGACCTGGATTCGAGAGTTCTTATCGAACCCTGCGCAGTGCTTGTTCATGCGGTTGAAAGAGCAAAAACCACAGGTATTTTGAGATTCAACAGCAGGGTGGTTGTTCAGGGATGCGGACCTATCGGTCTTATCTGTATTGCGGTTCTTCGCACAATGGGTATCGAGAATATCGTTGCCGTTGACGGCGAAGAAAAGAGACTCTCTTTTGCAAAGCAGATGGGCGCAGGCAATACCGTAAACTTTAAAGATTACAAGGGAATTGAGGCTCTTACCGACGGGGTTAAGAATGCGCTTGGCGGACATCTTGCCGATTATGCATTCCAGTGCACCGGTTCACCGGTAGCTCATTCCAACATCTATAAATTCATAAGAAACGGCGGCGGTCTTTGCGAGCTCGGCTTCTTCATCAACGGCGGCGATGCAACGATCAACCCCCATTTCGATATTTGCTCCAAGGAAATAACCACCGTAGGTTCATGGGTATATACTCTCCGTGATTACGCTACGACATTCGATTTCCTCAAGAGGGCAAAGGCAATCGGCCTTCCCATGGAAAAGCTGATTACCCATAAGTTCCCGCTTGAGCAAATTAATGAAGCTCTTGAAACCAATCTTAAAATGGAAGGTCTTAAGATTGCAATTTATAACAAGTAAATAAAGTGAAATTATTTAGGAGGTAACAAAAATGGCACAGGAAGCATTAGGAATGGTAGAAACAAGAGGTCTTGTTGCTGCAATCGAAGCAGCAGACGCAATGGTTAAGGCAGCAGAGGTTGTTCTTATCGGCACTGAAAAGATCGGTTCAGGTCTTGTAAGTGTTATGGTAAGAGGCGATGTAGGCGCAGTTAACGCAGCTACCGAAGTTGGCGGACAGGCTGCTTCAAAGCTCGGCGAACTCATCGCAGTACACGTTATTCCCAGACCTCACGCAGATGTTGAAAAAATTCTTCCGAAGCTTAACTAAGGTATTTAGCTATGGCAGGAAGAAAAAGAGCCGATACTACAACGGCGGAAATAAAAACAACTGAAATTGTTAATGAAGTTAAGGAGGAAACAAAAATGGCACAGGAAGCATTGGGTATGGTAGAAACAAGAGGTCTTGTTGCAGCAATCGAAGCAGCAGATTCTATGCTTAAGGCTGCTAACGTAACACTTATCGGTACCGAAAAAATCGGTTCAGGTCTTGTAAGTGTTATGGTAAGAGGCGATGTAGGTGCTGTTCAGGCTGCTGTTGAAGCAGGCAGAGCAAATGCTACAAGACTCGGTGAAATCATCGCTACACATGTAATTCCCAGACCACATGGTGACGTTGAGAAGATTTTGCCTTCACTTAAGTAATTTTACTATTAGGGGTCGGCTTTTTGCCGACCCCGGCATATAGTAAATTCTGAAAGGACTGTTCTTATGGTAATCGGTAAAGTAGTAGGGAGCGTTGTTTCAACGCGTAAGAACACAAATTTAATAGGAAACAAATTTCTCATTATTGAACCCATAGAGGATATGGGTATCAGTAATAAGATAGTTGCTATAGATAATGTTGGTGCCGGTATAGGCGAGATTGTACTTGTTGCTACAGGCAGTGCGGCAAGGGTTGGGTGCGGTCAGAAGGACGCTCCGATTGACGCCGCTATTGTCGGAATTGTAGACGAACTGTAAAGGGATTGATTGCTAATGGAATTGAAAGCATTATCGGATGTATTGAGAAATGCCGGTATTGTAGGTGCCGGCGGCGCGGGATTTCCGTCATACGCAAAGCTTGATATGCGCGCCGATACGATTATTCTCAACTGCGCAGAGTGCGAGCCGCTTTTTAAGCTTCACAGATCTCTGCTTGCAAAATTTGCTTTTGAAATTATGACCGCTCTTTCAGAGGTCAAGACGGCAGTTGCCGCTGACCGTGTGATTATTGCGGTTAAACCCTCTTACAAAGAGGCTATTGATGCTGTAAATTATCACATTCATTCCTTCCCGGGCTTTGAAGTTTGCGAGCTTAGCGAGTTTTACCCGGCAGGCGACGGGCAGAGTGGTTAAGCCCGGCGCACTGCCGATTACGGTGGGAACAACGGTTTATAATGTTGAAACCATGCTTAACGCATATTATGCATTAAAAAGCGGCAAGCCGGTTTCAAGTAAGTATCTTACGGTAGCGGGTGCGGTTAATAATCCGCTTACATTTGATGCACCTGTGGGTATGACCTTCAAGGAGCTTATTGCGCTTGCAGGAGGATACTCCGAACCCGATTGCGCAATTATAAACGGCGGTATTATGACCGGCTTTCTCGCTTCGGAATCGGATGTTGTCACAAAAACAACCAACGCAATTCTTGTTCTTCCGAGAAACAGCTCCATAATTCAGAGAAGGCTGACGAAGACAACCATGAATGTAAAACGCACCATGAGTGCTTGCTGTCAGTGCCGCTCATGCACGGATCTTTGCTCAAGGCATCTTCTCGGGCATCCCATTCAGCCTCATCTTTTCATGAGAGCGGTTGCATTGGGTATGGAATCGGATATCGAAGCTGTGCTTAACAGCGCATATTGCTCCCAGTGCGGTATTTGCGAAATGTTCTCTTGCCCGCAGGGACTTTCTCCGAGGACGCTTATCGGCGTTGCAAAAGCGGAACTCAGGAAGGCTAAGGTTAAACTGCCTGAGCCTAAAATCATCCCTGTCAATAAGGATCGTGATTATAAGCTTCTTGCAATGTCAAGGCTTGTCGGCAGGCTCGGCGTTTCAAAATACGATGTGGAGGCTCCTATAACAGAGCTCCCAAAAATGCCGAAAACCGTCAAGATTATGCTGTCACAGCATATAGGCGTTCCTGCCAAAGCAACGGTTTCGGTAGGGGATAAGGTTAAGGTCGGCGATGTAATCGGCGAATTTACACCGGACAAGCTCGGAGTTCCCGTTCACGCATCAATTGACGGCGAGGTTTTGTCGGTGACAGACAGCTATATTGTTCTGAAAGGAGCTAACAAATAATGGGAAAAGCACTTGGTATGATTGAATATGTTTCGGTATCTCTCGGTGTTGCCGCCACCGATACTATGGTGAAGGCTGCCGAAGTGGATGTTATCGAAGCTCAGGTTGTATGTCCGGGTAAGTATATTACCCTTATTGAGGGCGAGCTCAGCGCCGTAAAGGCAGCTGTTGAAGCCGCTGTTAAAAATCATCCCGATAAGGTTATTGATAAATTTGTTCTGGGTAATCCGCATGAATCCATTTTCCCTGCGATTTACGGGGCAAATGAGGTTAAAAACCCCAAGGCTCTCGGCATTTTGGAGACATATTCGGCTGCGTCTATCATAAGAGCGGCGGATATGGCTGCGAAAACCTCTATGGTTGATCTTATCGAAATGAGAATTGCAAAGGGTATGTGCGGTAAATCTTATATGTATCTTACGGGTGAGGTTGCTGCGGTGTCTGCCGCTATTGAACGCGCAAAAGCGGAGGTTATGGATTCTGCAATGTTTCTTGACAGCACGGTTATTGCAAGCCCTGACGAAAAGCTTTGGAAGAGTATATTATAATATGAGAGGTGCTTATAATGATTGATGAAAAATTGATAAGTCAGATTGTTGAAAATGTAATATCAAATATGAACGGTGATACTGTAAGCGTTGGCTCAAAGGGCGTATTTGATTCTATGACCGATGCGCTTGCGGCAGTTAAAAAGGCATATGCTCAATTTCGTTCTTACAGCGTGGCTCAGCGTGAAAAGATGATTTCAAATATCAGAAGACTGACGCTCGAGGAAGCCGAGGTTATGGCTAAAATGGGTGTCGAGGAAACAAAAATGGGCAGAGTTGCGGATAAGATTATTAAGCATCAGCTCGTTGCAAACAAAACTCCGGGAACGGAGGATCTTAAGCCTCAGGTTATCACCGGGGACGACGGAATGACATTAATCGAAATGGCTCCCTTCGGAATAATCGGCAGCATCACTCCTTCAACAAATCCGAGTGAGACGGTGCTTTGCAATTCCATGGGAATGATAGCAGGCGGAAACGCCGTTGTTTTCAATCACCACCCCCATGCTTGCAAAACCGCAAACTATGCGGTTGACCTTGTAAACAGAGCTGTTTTGGAAGCCGGAGGGCCTGAAAATCTTGTAGTTTCGGTTTCTAAGCCCACAATGGACACCTCAAAGGAAATGATGGAATGTCCCGATGTGAAAATGCTTGTTGCTACGGGTGGTCCGGGCGTTGTTCGTACGCTTCTTTCTTCCGGTAAAAAGGCAATCGGCGCAGGTGCGGGCAACCCTCCCGTTATTGTTGACGATACGGTTGATGTCGTAAAGGCTGCCATTGATATTGTAAACGGCGCAAGCTTTGATAACAACCTTCCCTGCATTGCCGAAAAAGAATGCTTTGCGTTCAATTCCATTGCGGATGAGCTCATTGATGCAATGACCAAAAACGGTGCATATCTTATCTCGGGTGCTCAGGTTGACAGGCTTTTGAGCTTTGCGCTCGTAAATAAGAACGGCAAGTATGTAATCAATAAGGACTGGGTTGGAAGAGACGCATCAAAATTCCTCAAGGAACTCGGAATTGACGCTGATCCAAGGCTTATCATCTGCGAGGTCCAGGAAAATCATCCTTTTGTTCAGACGGAAATGATGATGCCTATTCTTCCTATAGTTAGGGTAAAGGATATTGATGAAGCTATCGAAATGGCTGTTAAGGCAGAGCACGGATGCCGCCATTCGGCACATATTCATTCAAAGAATGTTGACAGACTCACACGCTTTGCAAGAGCTGTTGAAACTACAATATTTGTTAAGAACGCACCTTCCTATGCGGGAATCGGAGCAGGCGGAGAGGGATATACAACCTTCACGATTGCCGGACCTACGGGCGAGGGCTTAACTGCCGCACATTCCTTCACACGCTCAAGAAGATGCGTAATGGTTGACGGACTTCATATTGTATAAACTTAAGGGGACAAAACTATGAAAGCATTGGGAATGATTGAGGTTTACAGCTTTTCTCATGCGGTTTGCGTTGCAGACCTTGCGGCTAAGACTGCGGATGTTGAGATTATAGCATTTGACAGAAATCGTCCGTTTGCACCCGGAGCTCCGGCGCCTCTTATCATGGAGGTTAAGATGACCGGCGAGGTTGCGGCGGTAAGAGCGGCGTTGGATGCGGCTGTGGAATACTCAAAATCCAAGGGTAAATATATTGTTCATCACATAATTCCCAATCCCGGTCCGGGGGTTGAGAAGATGGCATACCTTATTGATATAAATAAGGATAAGTTCAACAAAAAGCTTCCCAAGAGCTTTTTTAAGGAGGATGAGGCGTGATGGATTCTTTGGGTTTGCTCGAAGTTCAAGGGCTTGTGGCAGCCATTGAAGGCTTAGATACCATGCTAAAGACCGCAAATGTACGCCTTGTTCATACGGAAAAAAGACTTGGCGGAAGGTTGGTGACAATCATCGTGGCAGGGACGGTTTCCGCCGTAACGGCAGCTGTTAAAAACGGCAAGGAAAGAGCATCTCAGCTCGGAACCGTATATGGCGATGAGGTCATTGCTTCTCCCCACAGTGAGGTTACAAAGTTCTTTGATATGGGCTCGGAGGATTAGTATTATGATTATAGATGAAAAAACCATTGCCGAGGCGGTAAAGGCCGCTATCATGCAGGAAAACCGAGATCTTAACGGAGAAATTAAGGTTGGCGTTTCTCAAAGGCATGTGCATTTGTCACAAGAAGACCTTGATACACTTTTCGGTAAGGGATATAAATTAACGGTGAAGAAGGTTCTCATGGGTAGAGAATTTGCTTCCAATGAATTTGTTACATTGGTCGGACCGTCGCTTAAATCAATAGAGAAGGTTAGGGTTTTGGGACCTGTCAGGAAAAATACTCAGGTTGAAATTTCAAGAACGGATACATTTTTGCTTAAGGTCAGTCCGCCGGTCAGACCTTCGGGTCAGGTAGAAGGCTCGGAGAAGCTCGTGCTTGTGGGGCCGAAGGGAACGGTTTATCTTAAGCAGGGTGTTATTATTGCCAATCGTCATATACATCTCACTCCCGAGTATGCAAAAAAACACGGTATTGCGGACGGGGATTATGTTGATGTGGAAGTCGAAGGGATTAAGCCCACAAGATTTTATGATGTTCAGGTCAGAGTCAGAGATGACTTCAATATTGAAATGCACATTGATACGGACGATGCCAACTCTGCCGGCCTTAAAAACGGCGATATTGTAAGAATAATTAAGAAGTAGGTGCGCTATGTTTGCATTGGAGCGTCAAAAGCTTATACTCGAAATGCTCAAAAATGACGGTGCTGTTACTGTCAGTAATCTTAGCTCGGTTTTTTCGGTAACGGAAGAAACCGTCAGGCGCGACCTCGAAAAATTGGAAAAACAGGAAGCGCTCCGACGGACTCACGGCGGAGCCGTTTCTATTGAAGAGGGAACCTATGAGCTTTCGCTTGAAAAAAGAAAATCCAAAAATGTCGAGGCGAAAAAACTGCTTGCCAAAGCGGCTTGCGATATGATTGTGTCGGGTGATACGATTTTTCTCGATGCGTCAACAACGACATTTTTTATCGCCAAGGAGCTCAAAAAACGAAGAAATATAACGGTTATTACCAACTCTCTGAGGGTTATTGCCGAGCTTTCGGGCGTTTCGGATATTAAAACCATTGCCGTCGGCGGTGTTGTGAGCGAAAATCAGTCCTTTGTCGGTTCTTTGGCGGAAAAGAGTATTCAGGAAAATTTTGTTGCAAGCAAAATGTTTTTCTCAAGCAAAGGAATTACCGCCGAGGCGGGTATTTTGGAGTCCAATGAGAGAGAATGCGGAATAAAGCAGAAAATGATTGCCGCTTCGGGAACAAAATACTATGTTTGTGACAGCTCAAAAATCGGCAGAATAGGATTTGTAAAGCTTGCGGATTTTTCCGATATTGATTATTTTATTACAGAGGCGGAGCTTGACAAAAAGCTTGCCGATTGCCTCGAGGATAACGATATAATCATTGAGAGAATAACTCAATAATGACAATATTCCAAATTGCATATTAAGAAATATTATTCACCTCGGCTCATATAATGTACCGAGGTGAATTTATGTCTAATGTATATTTAAGTCCTTCAACACAGGAATATAACCCGTATGTGGATGAGGGTAATGAGGAGTATTGGATGAACCAAATTGTCGACAAAATGGAACCGTTTCTATCGGCGGACGGAATCGAGTTTGACCGTAATAATCCCGATACCTCTGCGGCGACAGCCATAAGAGAATCGAATAACGGCGATTACGATTTGCATTTTGCACTTCACTCAAATGCATCGCCTGCCGGTCTTTCGGGGAAAATGACGGGCAGTGATGTTTACTATTATCCCTACAGCGAAAAAGGGAAGCGTGCCGCGCAGATTATTGCGGATAATCTTAAAAAAATATATCCGGACCCCGATAAGGTAAGAATACTCCCCACAACAACGATAGGAGAGGTGAGAAAAACCCGGGCTCCTGCCGTGCTTGTTGAGCTTGCATATCACGATAATCCGACCGATGCCGCATGGATAAGAAACAACACAGACGAAATTGCGGAAAATCTTGCAGATTCGATAGCGAAGTTTCTTTACAGCTGAAACAGTAAGGAAAGAACCGCCGTGTTTATTTTCGGCGGTTCTTGTTTTTTGCTTGAACATATAGAACAAAAAAATGCGATTTCATACAATATTCGTATTTTTATTAAAATTCATGCAAATTTTGAAAAAAGGGGTTGACAAAATAAAGTATAGGTGGTATAATAATTCTGTTGCACGCAGGAGTGGTGGAATTGGCAGACACGCTATCTTGAGGGGGTAGTGGCCCACGGTCGTGCGGGTTCAAGTCCCGCCTTCTGCATAAAAAATACACACGGCAACGGCCGTGTGTATTTTTTTGTTAAATCGAAGGGACTTGAACCCTAAGAGGGCAAAAGGCGTAAGAAAAAGTTGCCTGTGGCAATTTTTTCAGGCTTTTGCGTTGAAGTCGGGCACCTAAGCGCAAAGCGCTTGGGTCGACGAAACAGGAAGATTGCGAAGCAAGATTCGTCCCGCCTTCTGCATAAAAAATACACACGGTATCAGCCGTGTGTATTTTTTTGTTAAATCAAAGGGACTTGAACCCTAAGAGGGCAAAAGGCGTAAGGAAAAGTTGCCTGTGGCAATTTTTATGCAGAAGTCGAAAAAACTCAAATATTCGCCTCAATTAATGACCTAATGATAAAGATAAAAAACATTCCCCTCTAAATTAATAATTTCCTATTTACAAAAGAACGGTGCTATGATATAATATATAGTTGAGTGACTGGGATTATATAAAAAATTAGTGATTTCACGGGGGTGTAAATATGGATTTTAAGCTTCATTCCGACTATAAGCCCACGGGCGACCAGCCCGAAGCCATAGAAAAGCTTGTTGAGGGCATAAAGGCGGGGGATAAAGGTCAAACATTACTTGGTGTTACGGGTTCGGGCAAAACCTTTACGATTGCAAATGTTATCGAAAAGCTTAACCGCCCCACATTGGTTTTGGCGCACAATAAAACGCTTGCGGCACAGCTCTGTTCGGAGTTTAAAGAGTTCTTTCCGGAAAACGCCGTCGAGTATTTTGTTTCGTATTATGACTATTATCAGCCTGAGGCGTATATTCCTCACACTGACACATATATAGAAAAGGATTCTCAGATTAACGAGGAGATAGACAAGCTTCGCCATTCTGCCACATCTTCGCTTTTTGAGCGTCGAGATGTGATAATTGTATCGAGCGTTTCCTGCATTTACGGACTTGGCGACCCGGATGATTACAAAAATCTTATAATTTCCTTAAGACCCGGCATGGAAATCGAACGGGATAAGCTTCTTGCAAGGCTTGTTTCGGTTCAGTACGAACGAAACGACATAAACTTTGTAAGAAATAAGTTTAGGGTAAGAGGCGATGTTGTGGAGGTGTTCCCTTCAAACTCGGGGGATAATGCGATAAGAATTGAGTTTTTCGGTGATGAAATCGAAAGAATAACCGAAATCCAGGCTCTTACGGGCGAGATAATCGGCGAACGGACATATGTTGCAATATTTCCCGCATCGCATTATGTTACAACCGATACTAAAATGCAACGCGCGCTTATTGCTATCGAGAACGAGCTTGAAGAACGCATGAGAGAATTTAAGGCGGAGGATAAGCTTATTGAATCTCAAAGAATAATGCAGCGAACAAATTATGACCTTGAAATGCTGAGAGAAGTGGGATTCTGCCAGGGGATTGAAAACTATTCCCGTCATATAAGCGGAAGACCGAAGGGCTCCGCACCGTACACTCTGCTTGATTTCTTCCCCGATGATTTTCTTTTGGTGGTGGATGAGGCGCACGTTACCATTCCACAGGTAAGGGCGATGTACGCAGGCGACCGTTCGAGAAAGAAATCTTTGGTTGATTTCGGTTTCAGATTGCCCTCGGCGTATGATAATCGACCGCTTAATTTTGAAGAATTTGAAAGCCGTATAAATCAGGCTATATTCGTTTCCGCAACTCCCGGACCTTACGAAAAGGAACATTCCACACAAACGGTTGAGCAGGTAATAAGACCGACGGGACTTCTGGACCCGAAAATCGAGGTTCGCCCCATTGAAGGGCAGATTGATGACCTTTACGGCGAAATTGTTAAGAGAGCCGACCGAGGAGAGAGAGTTTTGGTTACCACCATGACAAAGAAAATGGCGGAGGACTTAACCGATTATTTTGCAAACATGAATGTTAAGGCGAAATATCTTCACTCCGATGTTGATACCATGGAACGAATGCAGATTATAAGGGAGCTTCGTATGGGAGTGTTTGATGTTCTCATTGGCATAAATCTTCTGCGTGAAGGGCTTGACCTTCCCGAGGTTTCGCTTGTTGCAATACTCGATGCCGACAAGGAAGGCTTTCTCCGTTC
>CABUMF010000025.1 GCA_902492655.1 uncultured Eubacteriales bacterium
AAATGTATTCTATAAGGTTGACTCTGTTGCACTTATGGGCGGCGGAAGAAACAATGTATTCACCAACAATATTATGATTGACTGCAAAAAGCCTCTTGTATTTGACGCAAGAGCTGCCAAAAACTCAAGCTTTTTCAGCACCAATACAAACAGAGCCGAGCTTGCAAAGGTTCCTTATAAGGAAGGCATCTGGGCTGAAAAATATCCCGAGCTTGTAAACATTTTGGAAGACGAGCCTGAAATCCCTAAGTACAACACGCTTACAAACAATGTTTACTACAATACTCCCGAATTCCAGCTGGATGAGCTTGTAACAAAGTACGGTACTGTTGAAAACAATATTAAGATTACAAAGACATCCAATTTCGTTGATTACAGAAACAAGAACTTTGCTCTCGCAGAAGACAGCGAAGTATTCACATTGCTTCCTGACTTTGAGAACATTCCTTTCGACAAGATTGGTCTTCAGGAATACACATATGTTGACAAGTATGTTGAAAACGGAACAGAGCTTCCCGCTCCCGAGCCCGTTAAGGAAGAAATCAAGGTTATCGTTAACGATGAGCCCGTTGTATTTGATGTAGCTCCCACAATCATTAACGATAGAACAATGGTTCCGCTCCGTGCAATCTTTGAAGCACTCGGCGCAGATGTTTCGTGGGACGATGCAACAAAGACAATTACCGCTGTAAAAGACGGTACAACAATCAAGATGCAGATCGGAAACGACAAGATGACAAAGGACGGCGTAGAAAGCACACTTGATTCCGCACCGGTTATCATTGATTCCAGAACACTCGTTCCCGTTCGTGCAATCGCAGAATCCTTTGGTTCCGATGTTTCATGGGAAGCTGAAACAAAGACGGTTATCGTAAAGGATCTTCCCAAAGAGGAAGTAACCGACGAGGCTGAAGGCGAAGAAAAGACGGACGAAGAAGAAAAGACAGAGGAATCTACAGAAGAAACAACTGAGGAAACTACTGGTGAAGCAGCTTCCGAAGAAACTTCCGAAACAACAAAAGACAAGGCAGAGGCTGAAACAGAGTCTAAAAAATAAGCATCAAAAAATTGGTGTAGTCCCGATTTGGGGCTACACCTTTTTCTTATGTATGATTTTAATGTCGCTTTCATTTGCAATAATTGATGCGATTTTCTTTTTTTCATCGCTCCAGTTTTCGCCCTCAAGAATAATGGGCACGCAGTTCATTTCTTCCGCATAATCTATGCAGCTGCGTATTTCAAATTCTATGCTGTCCTCGTTTCCCAACGGCATAAAAGCAAGGTAAGATACGGTGTTTTTATTTTTCTGCCTGAAAAAGCATTCATTAAGCTCCCACAGCATGCTTGCAATGCCGTAAAGTGCGCACAGCAAAAGCAATATCTGAATTATACCGTTCATAATATCAACTGCCTTTCTACAATCAATACTAATATATGCAAAACACTTGAAATTGTGTTCGGAATATGGTAGAATATAATTATCTTTATATGAGGAGTGATTGGTTTGAGCGAAGAATACTGCAGTATTTGCGCACTTTGCAATAATGCGACGCACATAGGAGTTACCGACGATTTTTTGTGCAAATTTGAAGGTATTGTTCCGCCGGAGCATACCTGTTCCAAATTTGAAATAAACTATCTTAGAATTCAGCCGAAACGCCCGAGAAAACCAAAGACTAAAAACTTTACTCCGGACGACTTTTCGATAGAATAAAACCTAAAGCATCGGGAAATAATGTCAGTCGGGGAGTGAAGTTATGGCTAACATTATTTCAAAAAATATCGGAATTGACCTTGGTACAAACTCTGTTCTGGTCTGTGTTGCAGGCAAGGGAATTGTCATAAATGAGCCTTCGGTTGTAGCAATTGACAGCTTTTCAAAGGCGGTTGCATTCGGAAACGATGCAAAGAATATGCTCGGGCGAACACCAAAAAATCTAACTGCGGTTAAGCCGCTTAGAAACGGTGTTATTTCTGACTGTTCCGTTACCGAGCTTATGCTTAAGCACTTTATTGCCAAAGCAAAGAGTGGGCATATTTTTAAGCCTTCCGTGGTTATATGTATTCCCTGTCTTGCATCGGAAGTTGAAAAAAGAGCTGTTACGGATGCCGCCGCAAATGCAGGCGCAAGGCGGGTAAAGCTTATTAAAGAACCCATTGCCGCCGCTATAGGAGCCGGAATTGATATTAACAAGCCATGCGGAAGAATGGTGGTTGATATAGGCGGAGGAAGCTGCGACATTGCGGTTATTTCGCTCGGTGGTATCGTTACCGAAACTACGATGTATTCTGCCGGCTACAGCTTTGACGATGCAATCGTACGCCTTGTAAGAAGAAATTTCAATGTAATAATAGGCGAAAGAACCGCAGAGGATATAAAGATAAAAATAGGCAGTGTTAAAAAGGACTGTGACGAAAGTCTGAAGGTTTCGGGACTTAGCGTAACGAGCGGACTTCCCACAGGCTTTGACATATCGTCTGAGGATATATATAACACTCTGCTTGTTTGCGCAGAGAAAATTGTGGACTCAATTAAATGCGTGCTTGAAAGAACACCCCCTGAGCTTATTTCGGATATTGGTAAAAACGGAATTTTGCTGACCGGAGGAGGGAGCCTTCTAAGTGGGCTTGCGGAGCTTATCGAAAATTCTACCGGCATACGAACCTATCTTGCCAAGGACGCATTAAGCTGCGTTGCAAAGGGTACCGGAATTGTGGCTGAAAGCTTATAAAAAGCCTTAAGCAATTTATAAAACAGCAATATAAACGGGCTGTATGAAAATATACAGTCCACAAACAAAGGGTGCGGCAAAATGATTTTCAAAAATCGTTTGCCGCACCCTTTTCTGTTTTAAATATCAAGTTTTAAATCATTCTCTTTTATCCAACCGATTTTGCGAAGCAACAGACCTAACGCCCAAGCGATAAGCCCCGGAAGGATAAAGGAAATTGCAATAAGCCCTATCCAATCAAACGCTGTAATGCCGGCAGATTTCTCAACCCAGCCTGTATAAACGCCTATCTGACCGACAAGTCCGCAAGTGCCCATGCCTGACGAAATCGGTGCGCCGTCCATGCGCAGCTTAAATATGCAGGTTGCAATCGGGCCGGTAATTGCCGATGTGAGTATCGGCGGAATCCATATTCTCGGATTTTTAACTATATTGCCCATCTGAAGCATACTGGTTCCCAAGCCTTGTGCAAGAAGACCGCCAAAACGATTTTCTCTGAAGCTCATAACCGCAAACCCAATCATTTGTGCACAGCAACCCGCCAATGCGGCGCCACCGGCAAGCCCCGTAAGGGAAAGCGCAGCACAGATAGCCGCACTGGAAATGGGCAGCGTAAGCGCAATGCCCACTATTACCGAAACAATTATACCCATCCAAAACGGCTGGAGCTCGGTTGCCCACATGATAAATTGCCCAACCATGGATGCCCCTTTTCCGATATAAGATGCAATACCCATTGAAAGAAGCACGCCCGAACATATTGTAACTATAGGAGTAACCAAAATATCAACTTTGGTTTCCTTGCTGACTGCCTTGCCGAGTTCCGAAGCAACAATGGTGATAACCAGTACCGCAAAAGCTCCGCCTGCGCCGCCCATATCGTTTGCCACAAACCCTACTGTTGCAAGGCTGAAAAGAACGAGAGGAGGGCACTTTAGAGCGTAGCCGATAGCCACCGCCATTGTGCTGCCCTGAACGGATTTTGCAAAATTACCGATATCCGTTAAAACCTGTAAATTCAACTGCGTACCGATTGTTGACAGTATCGTTCCTATCAAAAGCGAAGCAAAGAGACCCTGAGCCATAGCTCCGAGAGCGTCAATACCGTATCTTTTCAAAGAAAACTCAATATCCTTGCGTTTCAAAAATGCTTTAATGCTTTTCATGAATTTGGCCTTTCAAAATCCTTGTAATCCTAATGAAATTTTTCTTTTCTCCTCTTATTCTTAATTGAATATCTTTCGAGGAAGAATATTGCATATAAGGTTGCAATGAAGCCAAAAAGTGAAATCAATGCCGATATTGCGAGAACAACATATGCTTCGGTCATATTAACCGTTATACCGCTTTCCTGCGTTCTCATAGCTATAAGATTAATCACAAAAAATACCGCAAACCAAAACAGAACAGCAACGATAATCTTAAACGCTCTGCTTTTATTTCGCTTTTTCCTGACGGTATTAATATTATCCATATGACAACCTCTCCTTAAACTAAAGGGCACATACATTTCGCATGTGCCCTTAATTTTTCAATAAATCAGCCCTTTACAGAACCAACCGTAAGACCCTGCACGAAATACTTCTGGAAGAAGGGGAATATGAGAAGGATAGGACCTACGGCAACAACCGCCATAGCCATACGGGCACTTTCTGTAGGCGTATTCGCCGATTCCAGAATCATACCTGTCTGCTCCTGATTCTTCTTCAACTCATCTATATTACGAAGCATTGTCTGCAGCAAATACTGCAAGGTTCTTTTTTCCTTAGCGTTGCTTGTGAGGTAAAGCATTGACGGCATCCATGCATTCCACGCACCGAGGAACTCAAGAAGACCCATCGTTGCAAGCGCAGGAGTTGAAAGCGGAAGAATAATCTTTGTGAAAATAGTCCACTCACTCGCACCGTCAATGGTTGCAGACTCAATAATCGCGCCCGGCAACTGCTGGAAGAATGTTCTGATAATAAATATCGACCAAACATTACCGATGGACGGGAAAACAAGTGCTGCGTATGTATCGGTAAGGTTCATAACCTTAGCGATAAGTATGTATGAAGGAATCATACCGCCGCCGAACAGCATCGTGAAGAACATAACGAATGTAATCGGCCCTCTGAACTTAAAGTCAGAACGGGAAATAGCATATGCGCACATGGAACCAACAACAAGGAACAAAAAGCACTGCATAAGCGATGTAATAATTGTTGCCTTGTACGCATCAATAATTGCACCTGTGCTGGCAAATACATACTTATATGCCGTGAGGCACAGCTCCTTCGGAATCATAGCATATCCGGTCTGAATAATTTCCGATTCACTCATGAAGGAAATAGAAATAATTGACCAAATCGGAACGATGAATGTTACCGAAAGCACGCAGAAGAAAATATGAATGATGATCTTTGCGACTGTTTCGCTTTTTCTTTTAACTATTGCCATTTACAAACACCGTCCTTTCTTAATACAAAGCTCTTTCGGGGTCGATCCACTTAACAACGGCGTTAGTAAGCGTTACGAGAATCAAGCCGACAATTGACTGAACCAAACCTACCGCGGAGGACTGACCTATATTACTGTCCTCATAAAACGCACGGTATGTATAGGTTTCAATAACATCCGTGGTATTTCTAATCAACGGAGAGCCCTTAGGCAGCTGATAGAAAAGGCCGAAGTCCGAGTTGAATATCTTACCGATTGCCATGATTGTAAGAATGGTTACGGTAGGATACAAGAAAGGCAATGTAATATATCTTGCGATCTGTAATCTTGTAGCACCCTCCAGGGAAGCGGCTTCAAAGTATTCTGCATCAATACCGAGAAGCGATGAATAGTAGATAAGAGCATTCATACCGCAGCCCTTCCAGATATGAGCGATAGGTATGATGAACACCCACTTCATCGGTTCCGAATACCAGTCTGAATATGTAAGACCGAAGTAATTATATATACTTACAAGCATACCGTGTGTAGGGCTTAAGAATGCGTAAACCATGTACGCAACAACAACCCACGAAAGAAGATGCGGTATGAACATAAGCGTCTGATAAACTCTGATTGCAATTTTTCCCGAAAGCTCGAAAAGAAGGAGTGCAAGCACTACCGACACAACCAAACCGAGGAAAATACCAACAATATTATAAAGTATGGCATTTCTCACAACGATTGTGAAGCTGTCCGACTGGAAGAAAAACTCGAAATTATAAAGACCTGTCCAGTCACTTCCGATGATACCTCCCTGGTAATCATACGACTTAAACGCAAGTATGAGACCAAACATAGGACCGTAACGGAAAATTGCAAGATAAACAAGCATAGGTGCGCACAGTGCCAGGAGCATCCAATTCTTTTTGAAAATAAGTGCCGCACTCTGCTTTTTTGGTATATATGTAAGTTCAGTTGTTACCTCTTTTGCCAATTTTGCCACCTCCCAAGTATTTAAAAAACAGGCTTAGCGGATACCACTATCCACTAACATAAGATAACACAATAAGTATATCATATTTATCCCAACATAAAAAGGTAAAAATTTTGATATTTGGGGTAAAAAATTTACACATTTGAACAAATGCACAAATCAATAGGTAAATGATTGTGAAAACTGATATTAAATAGTTACAAATCAGTCGACTCAATTCGCCAAAACTCTTTTTATTCCTCGGGAAAATACCACCAGTCAGGGTTATAGCGTGAATTATCGGAAATCAAAACATCGGATTTTATGAACCTGTTATCCCTCATTATTATGCAATCCTTTGCTTCATCCCTCGTCAAAGCAATCCCCTTGCCGCCTATCGTCAGATTATCATAATACTCATTGTTTTCCGGTGCACAATAATCGTTGTCGAGGATTGAGAACAGCTCGGGATATGCCTTTTCCCAATACTCATTTCTGTATGGAACCTCACCCAAATGCTTGAAAAGCTTATCTTTATCTGTAGAACCCCATGTTTTAAGGCGTGCGTCAACCATCATAGACACGAGGCAGTTAATAAATGTATTATGATGAATCTTGAAATCTCTCCCTCCGCCAAGCTCTATGCCTGCCTGCAAAGAACCCACAATTGTATTTCCGTAAACCTCCGCCGACGACATTGCATCATCAAAGTATATACCGATACAGCCGACATTTGCGCGTCCCGGGAAATCGTGAATGTAATTATATCGGATGATATTTCCTCGGCAGGTCCAATCCCTTCCTGCATATATTGCACCCGCATCATTTGAAGAATAGCAAGCGTTTTTGATGTCATTTTTTTCAATTATGTGATTGTTTCCCTGAAAGACAATAGCAAAATGCGGAAGGTCGTAAAGCTTGTTGTCGGAAGCTCGGCATCCCACTCCGTTAAGCTCTATTGCGGCAAGATATGTTTTATGCCAACGGGCAATATCGTGTATTTCACAGCCTATTGCGGAATTGTTTGCTGAGGAAAGGGTGCACCTGTCGCCTCCACTGAGTGCAATCCCTCCGCCTGCGGTATCAAAAACCGTACATTTGTAAACGGTTGTTTCCGAACAATTATCCGCGATTACAGCCCAAGCGCCTGTGTTGTATATCCTGCAGTTTTCAACGGAGCAACCTTTGCAATCCGTCATCATCACTCCCGATTTTCTGCATTCCGACATATCAATTCCCACGATATGTATGTTTTCTCTGCCGCAAAGCGAGAAAATATCCTCGCACACGGAAATGCTGACTTCCTTTTGGTTTTCATAAGGAATCACGCTTATCTTACCGTTTTTGCGGTCAATACACCAATCTCCCGGTTTTTTAAGGGCACATTTTAAATTAAGTGCATAGAAGCTTGCACCGCCGTCATTGTTGTTAAAAATTTTACCGTCACGATAGCCGAATGTATGGTAAGGCGGATTGACTTCTATAACCCCCGTTTTGGGATCAACCGATTTTACGGTATGACGCTGGGTTGCCCAATCATTTCCCCAATAGCCTATAAGCAGCAGATCGTCTTCATTTGCCCATTCTTTGACAGTCTCATCGTCACACAAAAACTTACCTTCCATCGAGCCTATTCTTTCGGTATGATTGCGTTCGATAAGAGGAGTTTCGCCGAGCGCCTTTGTAATTCTCAGCTCCCCGGTTTCGGGGTATCTTGAAATAGGCATTACCCTATCTTGATAAAAAAGCTCTGCTCCGGGCCCCTCGTCAAGCATATGCGGCTTTGGTATATCAATCTTGCTCCAAAAATCGTCAAAGGGACCCTCTCCGAATTTCCCGAAATCCGTAATACCATGCTCCTTAAGGTCTATTTGTACGATACCGCAACCGCTTACGGGAAGCTTTTTGCTGCCTTTAAAGCTAACCTTCCCTTCCGCTTTTATTGTAACATTATCCCTTGTAAACGAAATGGTTTTTCCGATTTCGTAAACCCCTTCCGAAACCTTGATAACAGCAGGCTCCGAGGAAGAATTGACGGCTTTTATCGTTTCAAAAAGCTCTCTTTCGTTCGTAACACAATAATCCATACAGTAAAATCTCTCCTCACTCGCAACAACATCTTTCTGACATCATTGACATTTTATATAAAATATTATACAATACTATTATACTATAGTCAATATAATTGTGAGGTATTTATGACAAAAGTTTATCTCGTGAAAATCAGTCCGAGCGGCAGGAGAGTTTCGGACAAATCCGAGCTCAGAAAAAAGGCGTACGGACTTGTAAGCAAA
This sequence comes from uncultured Eubacteriales bacterium, assembly GCA_902492655.1. Lineage (GTDB taxonomy): Bacteria > Bacillota > Clostridia > HGM11514 > HGM11514 > CAKSKB01. The sequence continues at coordinate 8,421 of CABUMF010000025.1, forward strand.
AAGCTTTCGGGCGAAATAAAGAAACACGAAAACGGAAAGCCGTATGTTGAGGGAAGTCCCGTTTTCTTTAATATATCCCACAGTGCATCCTTTGCCGCAGTTGCTTTTTCGGAATATGAGGTCGGGGTTGACATAGAGCTCCTTAGGGATGTAAATTTAAGAATTACGGAGAAATTTCATGCCGATGAGCAAAGATATGTTTTTAGCTCCGAGGATAAAAGAACGGCTTTTTTTGAGGTCTGGACAGCCAAAGAGGCATATCTCAAAAAAAGCGGAATCGGCATAACGGTTCCGCTAAATTCGTTTTCTGTTATCGGAATGAAGGACATTCATCGGCTTTCGTATGAAAATCTCATTATCACTGTTTGTTCGGAAGATACTCCGCAATTTTGCGGTCTACTTAAAGACGAAGATTGAGAATTTCATCCGTATCCTTTTTCGGTTTTTACGAAAAAGAGAGCGCCGCTAACTCACGCGACACTCTCTTATGAAAGCTATCTTTCCTCTCTGAAATACGGAAGTCCGAGACTTTCTGGAGGCTGATTTTCCTTTTTGTTTCTTATACTTGTAATTACAAGCACAATTATCGTAACAACATATGGAAGCATCTCGAAAATCGGTGCAATTCTTCTCGGAATACCGCCGGTGTAGCTGTAGGCAATGTAAAGACCGCCAAACAAGAACGAGCCGAGTATGCCCACATTGGGCTTCCAAAGAGCAAATATTACCAAAGCTATTGCAAGCCATCCACGGTCGCCGAATCCGCCGTTTGTCCACGAGCCTCCGGTATAGTCCATAATAAAATACAGTCCTCCAAGGCCCGCTATCGCACCGCCGATTACGGTTGCTGCATATTTATACTTTATAACATTAATGCCCGCCGCATCCGCAGTTGCAGGGTTTTCCCCGACAGCTCTTAGCTGAAGTCCTATTCGGGTTTTATTCAGAAACCACGCCGCAAGCAATGCAATGACTATTGAAAGATACACCAAAAACCCGTAATCAAGAAACACTTTTCCGAAAAATCCGAGCTTGCCGGCAAACGGCAGGGTGGTTTTGAAGCAGTCAGCCGAAAACTTAACCGAAAGATTGCCTCCGTCACCGAAAATCTTTGTTATGGTTCCTCCGAAAAAGTCGCCAAAGCCTATTCCGAATGTGGTAAGCGCAAGACCGGTAACATTTTGGTTCGCCCTCAAGGTTATGGTTAAAAAGCTGTAAATAAGCGCCATAACGGCAGAACCCAAAAGGGATGCCAAAAGCGGAATAACAATACAAAGGAACGGATTTGGATTGGGAGTCGAATGCTCGTAAAGATACGCTCCGAGTATTCCGGCACTTCCTCCCACATACATAATTCCCGGAATACCGAGGTTGAGATTACCCGATTTTTCGGTTATTATTTCTCCGGTTGAACCGAAAAGCAAAGGAACGCCCTGTACAATAGCCTTATTGATAAGTGTTGAAACAAGCATACTTTAGTCCTCCTTTACCTTTCTTCTGTTTATTTTATATCTTACAAAGAATTCACTTCCGATAATAAAGAAGAGAATGATTCCCGTAATAATATCCGAAATACTTTCGTTAAGCTGGAACGCCGTAAACTGGGTAACAATTTCCGCAGCGCCCTGCTGTAAAAACACAATTAAACCCGAAACAAAAATCATAACAAGGGGATTAAACTTGGCAAGCCACGAAACCATAATCGCAGTAAATCCCATACCGCCGACAATATCGGCGTTAATCGTGTGATGCGTGCCGGCAACAAGAAGCCAACCCGTCACGCCGCAGAGAGCTCCGGAAAACGCCATGGTTCTTATAATAACCTTTTTAACATTTATACCTATGTACCTTGCGGTGTTTTGACTTTCTCCCACAACCGATATTTCATAGCCGTGCTTGCTGTATTTAAGATAAATGTACATTATTATAACTATGATTGCAACAATAATAATATTAAGCAGATACTTCTGATTTGCAATCCACGGGAACCAACCGCTCATGGTTTTCATGTTAATTATGCCGACATTACTTGAATTCTTCGGATTTTCCCACCTGAGAACAAAATATGTTGTAAGCTGAATTGCAACATAGTTCATCATAAGTGTAAAAAGGGTTTCGTTCGTATTGAAATAAGCCTTGAAAATTGCGGGGATAAGTCCCCAAACAACACCTGCCAGAATACTTGCGACAGCCATAACGACAAGCATTACGATATTATTCGGAAATTTGTCCGCAAAGTTTATCATAATTGCGGCGGAAGCAATACAGCCCACAAGAGCCTGCCCTTCCGCACCGATATTCCAAAACTTCATTTTAAAAGCAGGTGTAACAGCCAAAGAAATGCAAAGCAGCATGGCGAGGTTCTGAGCGGCTTTCCAAAGATTTCTCTCCGTTCCGAAGCTTCCTACAACCATGGTCTTAAAAAACTGAATGGGGTTAATGCCGGTAAGCATCACAATAACCAAGGAACACACCAAAAGTGCCGCAACTATGGCAACCGCCCTTACAAACCAGGATTTAAGTATGGGCATATCTTCTCCGCGCTTAACAACCTGTATTCGCGGCTCGTGTGCGTGAACTTCCTTATTCTGCATCGCTCTCCACCTCCTGAGATTTTGTCATAAGCAAACCGATCTGCTCCTTTGTGGCAGTTCTTGCGTCAACCGTTCCGCTGATACTGCCGCCGCTGATAACCATAATACGGTCGCAAAGTTCAAGCAGAACATCCAAATCCTCGCCGACAAAAATGACGGCAACGCCCTTTTCCTTCTGCTGATTGAGAAGGTTGTAAATGGTGTAAGATGCGTTTATGTCAAGTCCTCTCACAGGATACGCAGCCATAAGAACTGTAGGAGAAGATGAAATTTCCCTGCCCACAAGCACCTTCTGAACATTTCCGCCGGAAAGCCGTCTTACAGGCGTGTTGGCACTCGGGGTAACAACTTGCAGCTTTTTAATTATATCATCGGCAAGATTTTTGGGAGCTTTTCTCTCCAAAAATACCGTTTTACCCTTCCGATAGCTTCTCAGCATCATGTTATCGACAATATCCATATTGCCTACAAGCCCCATGCCGAGCCTGTCCTCCGGAACAAAAGACAGCCTTACTCCCAATTCTCTTATTTCAAGAGGGGTTTTATCTCTTAAGTTTTCGGTTTCTCCGTTTTTGGGATTAAGATAAAGAATATCTCCTCCGGAAAGCTTCTGCAGACCGGCTATAGCTTCCAGAAGCTCCCTCTGACCGCTTCCGGCAATGCCTGCAATACCGAGTATTTCGCCCGCCCTTGCCGTAAAGGAAATATTTTTTAGAAGCATTACCCCGTCACGATTCACGCAGTTAATATCTTTAATAATCAACCTGTCCTCAGTATTTTCAGGCTCGCTTCGTTCGATGTTAAGCGATATTTTTTTACCCACCATCATCTCGGTAAGCTCGCTCTCGCTTGTTTCCGATGTTTTGACGGTACCTATGTACTCACCCTTTCTGAGAACCGAAACACGGTCGGAAAGAGCCATAACCTCGTTGAGCTTGTGAGTGATAATTACTATCGCCTTCCCGTCATCACGCATCCTTTTGAGAATGGTAAACAGCTTTCTTATTTCCTGAGGCGTAAGAACTGCGGTAGGTTCGTCAAGAATAAGAATATCGGCTCCCCTATAGAGAACCCTTATTATCTCAACCGTCTGTTTTTCGGAAATCGACATTTCGTAAATCTTTTTGTCGGGATCAATGTTAAAGCCGTATCTGTCGCCTATTTCCTTAACCTTTTTCGCCGCCGATTTCATATTGAAGCCGCTTTTGTCCTTGAGTCCCAAAACAATATTCTCAGCCGCGGAAAAAACATCCACAAGCTTGAAATGCTGATGAATCATACCGATTTTGAGGTCAAATGCGTCCTTCGGAGAACGAATAACAACTTCCTCTCCGTTAACGAAAATTTGTCCTTCATCCGGGAAATATATCCCCGAAATAACATTCATAAGCGTTGTTTTGCCGCTTCCGTTTTCCCCCAAAACTGATAATATTTCGCCCTTTTTTACATCAAGACAAATATTGTTGTTTGCAACAACCTTTCCGAACCTTTTAGTAATGTTTCTAAGCTCGATTGCAACATCGTTACCCACAATCATACCCCCAAATACAAAAAATCGCTCTTGCCTTTTATGAAATCAAAAAAGAATTTTTGTTCTCGTAAAAAGCAAGCAAAAGCCAGAACAAAACCGTTTCTGACTTTTGCATAGCTTTTAAGATAATCTGTTATTTCGTTGTGATACCGTCAATATCAAGATCGAAATAAGGTGCGCTTCTGAATTCGGATTCATGGAAATAACCGTCCGATACAACCTCTGTATCAGGTTCATAGTTTTCGTCCGAATCAACATCAGCCTTATAGGATTCAACCTTCTTGCCGTCAACGGTAAATGTATCTGTATCAAATACCTTGATTTCTCCTGAAGCAAGCTTAGCCTTTACTTCATCAAGCTTTTCCTGAGTACCCTCAGCTGCAACCTTGTCATTAAAACCGAGAAGCTGAACAACATCGTCCTCTATGCCGCCGCAGTAATCCTGAGTGATTTCTGTGCCGTTAACCGTAGCGTTGATGATGTGTTCAAAATAAGGTGCCCAGTTGATTTTTGAAGAAATAAGTGCTGTGTTCGGGCCCCAATCTCTTGTATCAAGGTTGTAAGCAACGTTGGGAACGTTAGCTTCTTCACAAGCCTTAGGAGCACCTTCTGAGTCAGCGTGCTGTGAAATAAGAACGCAACCGTCCTGGATAAGAGCGTTTGCTGTTTCTTTTTCAGCAGCTATATCAAACCATGAGTTTGTATACTTAACTTCCATTTTAACGGAAGGGCATACATAACGAGCGCCGAGGAAGAAAGAAGTAAGACCTGACTTAACTTCTGCATAAGGATGAGCTCCAACATAACCCATAAGAGCTTCGTCTGCAGTGATTGTGCCTGCATCAATCATTTCGTTGATTTTAAGACCGGCTGCAACACCTGCAAGGAATCTGCCTTCATAAATTGAAGCAAATGCGTTGTAGAAGTTAGGAAGCTTTTCGGTATGAGCCTTTGTACCTGTTGCGTGACAGAAGGTAACATCAGGATATTCCTTTGCTGCCTGAATCATGAAGTCTTCATGACCGAAGCTGTCCGCAAAAATAAGTGAGCAACCCTTGTCTGCAAGGTCTGCCGCTGCTTCGTAGCATTCCTGACCTTCGGGAACGTTTGTCTTAAAGAGAATCTGTTCGTCAGAAAGACCGAGCTTTGCCTTTACTTCGTTTGCTGCGTCAATGAAGTTCTTGTCATAAGTTGAATTTTCGTCATGAAGGAAAATAAAGCCGACTTTGATGTCGCTCTTGCTTTCCTCACCGGAATCCTTTTTGGAAGCTGTGCCTCCGCCTTCTCCGCAAGCTGCCAATGAAAAAATCATAACTGCGGTAAGAAGTAATGCCAATATCTTTTTCATTACTGTAACTCCTCTCGCCACATGGGCAAATTAAATATTTATGTAAATTAAATTTACATCAATGAAACAAAAAAGACTATCCGAAGGATAGTCACCAATATAAACACAAGAACCCACCGCTTTCGCTGCGTTGTTCATCCCAATAGTCGCAGCATATTAACGATTTGGCGCCGCGGTAGAAACTTTTGGACCATTTTCCCCAAAATTATATTGGCTAGTATTCAACTGCATAAAGTATATCACAGTTTAACTTTGTTGTCAACACAATTCAACAAAATTTTTGAAATTATTAACAACTTACAATATCGACTTTAATTGCAAAAATTTTTCGGTATTATTTCACAAACCGCTAAAAACGGAAATACAAAAAAGGACTGAATCCGCTTCCCGTCATATACAAAACCGCGGTAAAAAACAGGATACACAGCAAAAGATCAGAGAAAACGCCTCTTTTTATCTTTCTGAAAATCGGGAACGATAAAATTATTCCCGCAATCAAAAAGAAAATATAATCCGACCGAATATTGACAAATGCCGCATTTTCAGGCAAAAGTCCAAACATACCCCTAAAATACAAAACCGCTCCGCCAAGGGATTCCGCCCTAAAAAGCACCCAACCGAAAACAACTGCCAAAATTGTATAAATCCTTGAAGCGATTTTGGATTTATCGAGAATTTTTCCGAGAAACAATCTTTCAAGCACCAAAAGCACACCGTAATAAATTCCCCAAACAATAAAATTTGTGCCTGCGCCGTGCCAGATGCCGGTGAGCAGGAACACAATCAGAGTGTTTACACAGGTTCGTGCCAAGCCTTTTCTGCTTCCTCCGAGGGGAATATATACATAATCTCTGAACCACGCACCGAGAGATATGTGCCACCTTCTCCAAAACTCTCTTATGGATTTGGAAGCGTACGGATAATCAAAGTTACGGCATAAATCAAAGCCGAACATTTTTCCAAGCCCGATTGCCATATCGGAATATCCGCTGAAATCAAAATAAATCTGAATGGTATAAGCCGTTATTCCGAGCCAATAAAGCCAGGCGTGTCCTCCGCTTGCGGAAAAAGCAGAGTCGGCAATATGCGAAACGGTATCTGCAATGAGAATTTTTTTTGAAAAACCGATAATAAAAAATCGTACGCCTTCGCTGAACGCTTCAAAGCTGCAAGCTCTTTTTTCAAGCTGTTTTTCTATATCCGTATATCTTACAATCGGGCCTGCTATGAGCTGAGGAAAAAAGGATATGTACAGCCCGAGCTTTATAAAGCTCCTCTGCGGCTTAACATTCCCTCTGTACACATCAATAACATACGACAGCATCTGAAACGTATAAAAGGATATTCCTATAGGCATGGTTATTTTAGGAACATGAACCGACAAAGAAAAAACACCGTTTAAGGTTTCTATGCAAAAGGGCAGGTATTTAAACACAAAAAGCATTCCCAAATCAAAAGTGCAGGCAACAACGAGGCAAAGCCTTCTGTTCAGCCTTTCCGTGCAAATGCCGAGCAAAAAATTCACAGCAACGGAAAAAAGCATGAGGATTACAAAAAGCGGTTCTCCCCATGCATAGAAAAACAAAGAAGCCAAAAAAAGAAATGTGTTTTTGAAATATCTGCCGAAAGCAAAATAACCGAAAATCACAGCCGGCAAAAAAACAAACAGAAAAATATGCGAGCTGAATACCATAGTTTAAAACCCCTACCGATTTTCTAAATATTCATACAAAAAGTCAACAAAGCCGGAGGAATAGCTGACAACATTTCGTTCGTTGACCTCAAGCACGAAAACATCTGCCGCATCAAAATAATCCTTATAAATATCGTCATCAAACTTCCAGTTGCTGATTTTGATTGTTTTATCGGCATTTCTGAGATTCATATGTCTGCCGTAAAAAATATCGTTGACTTCCGAAAACACACCGTTCTCAAAAAGGACCTTTGCAATCCCTTCCGCAAAGCTGCCGCCCTGAATAATAACCTGTTTATCGCTTTTTTCGGAAACAATGCCTTTATAGGCATAGAACTTTTCCTTCGGCTTTTGCCAGATATTTAGCATTTTATAAAGGTCGCATTCTCTCCATATCTCATTTTCCGACTCAAAAACTTCTTTTGAAACCTCCGCGTTTGCTCCGATTTCCTTCGCAAGCGCCGCCGTAACCGTCTGTTCAGCCGTTATCGACCAATGTATGCCGCTCCTGTAAAACACGGGATATTCGGAAGACTTCAAATAATCATTGGAATCAAACAGAGTTATTCCGTAGGCTTCGGCGTTTTCTCTTATGTAATCCGCCCCTCGGACAGACTGTTTCTTTTTGTAACGAGAGGGTATGTATTCATACATATAATCGCATTTGTTCGGAGTTATGCATAAAATAAGCTTTTTCCCTCTGCCTTCAAGAGTCTTTGAAACAAGTCCGATTTTTGAAAGATACTCGTCCATTTTTTGCATATTTTCCGGGGATGAATAATCAAATTGCCCGTCAAGCCCCAGATACTCGTAAATATACTCCTCCTCAAACAAACAATCGTCCTTACCGACAACAAGATTATTTGCCGAATTGAAAAGAGTAAACAGGATTTGATTATATGTTTTTACAAAAATTCCTCTCGGAAGAAATTTCGCTCTGAGGTTGTTTTCAAAGTTCTTTTGGAACTCACCGCCCATAAATGTCGAAGCCGAAAGCCTGTTATCAACCGCAAATTCATTATCGTTGGTTAATTCCGTGTCAACGCGTTTGCCGAAAGTAAGCTCCAAACCGCCCAAAGCGGCAGGCAAAAAAATAATCATCAAAAATACAGCCGCAACAAAACGCTTTTTCATAAATTCACACATTCTCCGGTAAAAAAGTGATACTTTCTCCCAAAAAATCATTATATCCGTAGGATTTCAGCGTAAGCTCGCCGTTATCGCAAACAAATTCCGAAACCGAAGAATTTGCCGGCCACGGGGTTTCCTGAATTGTCTGCTTTTTTGCAAAGGCTGCGGCGGTTCTTATGGGAGTTGCATGGGTAAATACGCATACCGTCTGCCCGTTGCACTCTTTTGAAATCGAAAAAAGGCTGTCCGTCACCCTCTTTTGAAGCGACGCAACGCTTTCGCCGCCGTCACACACAGCTTTATCCATGGAGTATCTCCATATTTTATAGCTTTCGGGAAATCTTTTTTCTATTTCATCAAATTTAAGTCCCTGCCACCTTCCTCCGTCTATCTCACGGAGGCCATTCAGCTTTTCAATCGGCTTACAAATAAGACTGCCGAGAGAAAAAGCAGTCATATAAGCCCTGTCAAGATCGCTCGAAAACAATCTGTCCGGATTTTTCGTTTTAAGATATTCGGCACAAAGCCTCGCCTGAGCAAGCCCCAACTCGCTGAGCGGAGAATTTATCGTCCCGGTGAACGTTTCCTCAATATTGCTCAGACTCTGACCGTGACGCACCATATATATTTTGGTCACCTTTTTTTGTCACCCCAAAATCTTTTTTGCTCGTATATCATCGCCGTACAGCTTCAAAAGCTCAAATTCGCCCACAATTCTCGATTGAAGCCGAACATCATATGCCTTTTCAAGCTCATCAATCATAAGATTTGTACTAATAATCGTACTTAAATTCCGCATAAGACGGTTATTTATTATATCAAACATAACCGCCGATGTAAACGAGGATGAAAATTCCGTTCCCATATCGTCTATGATAAGCACCGGAACATTATAATAAAGATTGGTTTTTTGTGTATTGTCGGCATATCGGAACTTTTGCTCCTCCATCTCCGAAATAATATCGAAGGAGGTTTGATAAAGAGTCGAAACGCCTTTTTTTATAAGCTCATTTGCGATACAGCTGCAAAGAAATGTTTTGCCAAGCCCGGTATCTCCGAAAAGAAAAATATTCTTTCCGTTCCTGTATTCTTCCTTTTCGACAAAGCTTTTGCACCTTGAAAGCACCCTTCCGGCATTTTTCATCGGGGACATGATTTCCCCGCACTCCCTGTCGGAATAGCAATCGAGCCTGAATTTATCGAAGGTCTGCTCCTTCATTACATCCGAAAGATTTGAATATTCAAACAAATATTTAATCCGTTTTGTTTTGTAGCACTCACACGGAGTTGCCATTATAAAGCCCGTATCTGCGCACTTGGGGCAAGAATATACGGTGGAGGTGTAATCCTCGGGGTACCCATGCTTCTGAAGAAGCGCTTTACGAGCCTGAAGGACCCTGTTAACCTCAGCATCTACCGAATCAATATCAATACTTCTGTCCGAAAGCGCACGGATCATTCTGCTCCTCAATTCAAACAGCTTTTTATCGGCATCCGAAATCTGGGGAATCTTAGAATAAACTTCCGCCAGTCTTTTTTTCCTGATCTCCTCGTTATTGCGGCGGATATTCTCGTATTCTTCTTCTATTCGCTGTCCTACGGAAATACTCATCAGGATTCCTCCTCGTTCATAAGTTTACGCATTGCAGCCTTTTCGACTGCGGCACCGTCTACACCCTTCTGAGAAAAATTACTGAATTTATTTGGCTTTCTCACTGTTCTGCCGTTCATGGCTTCCTTTATTTTTTCTTCGCTTATAAGACCTTTTTTGTGCCAATTTGTAAGAATTGTGTTAAGATACGCCCAAGAAAGCTTTCCTGTATTTATCATAGTCTGGTCATACGCAATCGCCACAGCCTCCGGAGAAAAGCCGAATTCCTTTGTCCAACGCTCGACATACTTTCTTTCGCTGTCGGTAAAATTCCTGTCAATCGGTATGCCCAAAACCGCTTTGATTTTTCCTTCGGTGCGCCTTTGAAGCTCATTCCTTTTGCAAAACTCCTCGACCGCCTCAGGGGTATCAATTCCCTTTTCCTTCCAGGAAATGCCGACTTTTTCAATGTATTTTACGCTGGTTTTGCCGTCATTGCGGCAATATTGCGACAACATCATAATAACATCAGCCGGTAGCCCGAGCTCGGCATACAGCCAACAAATTGATGCAAGCTCCCCGGGAGTTAAGGTCCTGCCCAAGAGGCTTTGAACATGATCGTTCACGGCGCGAAGCTCCTTATTTCCGCTCAAAAGCTCCGCAACCTCCGCCCTTGAAGGATGCTTTGAACCGCTCACCTTTTTTTCTTCGGGCTTATGGCGAACTTCATTTAGCTTAATTCCGTCGCCAACTTCGACTATACCGCACTTTTCCCAATATTTCCACGCTTTTATAACATCCGATTCCAAAATCTTAAGTTTCTCCGCAATATCGGCATTTGTAAGCTCCTCCCCCGAATGAGAAAGCGCATACAAATACACCCTGACAAATTCCGCATTTGCATCAGGGAGATATTCATTTATAAATATATCGGAAACCGCCGTAAACGACGCATTGTTAATTATTTGTGGCATGTGAGTCACCAATCCTCTTTTTTTCGCGAATATCAAAAAGCGCCTTATCGTAATCGGGCGCACGATGAATTCTGCCTGATGTAAGTTTATCCTTGCTTTTTTCAATCGGGATATTTATAGTAAAAATTGCGGCGTTTCTGACCTGCTCAAACAACGCACTTCCGCCGTTTGCCTTTATGCAACCGTTAGCAAATGCCAGACCTATTCCGTCCGCACTGAACGCATAACGCTTGTCGATAACATCCTCGTTAAATGCCGAATTTGCCAAATGATTGCCGGTAATTGCGCTGTTATTGATAATTCTTATAACCGCATCGCCGCCGCTTACGGAAACATCCACATCAATATCGCAAAACTCGTTTGTGTTGTTGAGAATAAATATGATGATATTCATTATCGCGCTCTGAATCATCATGTAATCAGCGTAAATTATCAATTCCTCTCTCGTTCTGAAGGACACGTTAATCCTTTCGTTTTTTATGTAGTTCATGGTGCCGACAACAACATTTTTAACCAAACGGACCAAATCAAATTCTTCTTTGTTTGTTTCGACAATTCCGTTCTCGATGTTGACTACACCCGAACCGCTCGACAAAATCTTCAAAAGAGAAATTGCATTGACTTTTACATTTTTAAGCAGCTCGTCCGTTCTTTTTCTGGGATTTTCAAGCATGACGGATACTCCCTTTTCGACAATTGCCAATCGGTTTTTAATATCCATAATGAGGTCGGACAATTCGTTTTTGCAAGAACCGAAGCCAAGCTTTGATGTTTCAACCCCGCTGAAAACAAAAAAGAATTCTTCACCGAATTCGGCGGTACACATAACATCGTAACAAACGCTGTTTTTGTATATTCTTATTTTCTCTTTTGTAAAACTCTTTTTCTGCAAAAGCTTATCTTTAAAAGGGTACCCTTCAAACTCATCAAGCAAGTTTTTGCCGCAAATATATAAAGATGCCGAATGATTGATGCTTGTTATATTAAATTCACTGTCAGTAACAACAACTCCAAGAGAATCAACTGATGCCTTACCCATTGTAAACCTCCGGAATTACGGACAAAATCGCAAAAAGCCTGTCAAATTCACCCTTGAGATAAAGGTATCCCACGAGTGCTTCAAATCCCGTTGCTTTGTGATAGTCGCCGACATTCGCATTTTTCGGAACGGATCCCGGCTTTGCGTTTCTGCCGCGTTTAAAAATTCTGAGTTCTTCCTCGAAAAGTCTGTCCTCAAGCCTGTCAATAATTTCGCTTTGTGCAGCAGCGCTTACATAGCGCTTTGAAAGCCTGTGAAGCTCGTTTACGGGCAGATTGCCTTTTTTTATAAGATGTGTCCTTACAAAAACCTCGTAAACCGCATCACCTATATAAGCCAGGAGAAGCGGAGAATATTCCTCCGGGTTCTTTGCTTGCTGAGAAATCAACCTTTCAAGCAGTTCGTCATTCATACTCTTTTCCACTTCACTCCCTGGGGAGTATCCTCTAAAATTATGCCCTGCGCCTTAAGCTCATCTCTTATTCTGTCCGCCTCGGCAAAATTCTTTTCCTTTCTTGCCGCCTGCCTCTGCTTAATTAATTCCTCGATTTCCGAGTCCAGATTATCTCCTTCGGAAACCTCAAAGCACCCGATAACATCCGAAAACTTCTTGAAATAAGAAAGAAGCCTGTCAACGGTTTTATGAGAATGAGGCTTACCGTCAATCATAACGGAATTAATGTCCCTTACCATATCGAAAATAGCCGCAATTGCGTCCGCCGTGTTAAGGTCATCGTCCATAGCCGCTTCAAACCTTTCCTCAAAACCGCTAAGTGCCTTTTCGGCTTCGGTTTCGGGCACATCCTCACCTTTTTTGAGGAAGTTAAGGTTTTCAATACAGGTATTTATTCTCTCCAGAGAGGTCTTTGCCTGAATCATGAGGTCACGGCTGAAATTAATGGGGCTTCTGTAATGAGCCGAAAGCATGAAAAATCTTATCACGCTGTAATCAAAATCATTCGCAATATCACGAACCGTAAAGAAATTGCCGAGTGATTTGGACATTTTTTTATTGTCAATATTTATGTATCCGTTATGCATCCAGTAGTTTGCGAAGTTACAGCCGTTTGCACATTCGCTCTGTGCAATTTCGTTCTCGTGATGAGGGAATATCAAATCCTGACCGCCGCAGTGAATATCAATAGTTTTTCCGAGATACTTGTTTGCCATGGCGGAGCACTCGATATGCCAGCCCGGTCTGCCCATCCCCCAAGGAGATTGCCATGCAGGCTCGCCTTCCTTTTGCTTTTTCCATACCGCAAAATCCATTGCGTCCTCTTTGCGTTCGTCAACGGAAATTCTTGCGCCCGCCTCCAGATCCTCCAAGGGCTGATGCGAAAGCTTTCCGTATTCGTCAAACCTCTTTGCACGAAAATACACATCGCCGTCAACATTATAAGCAAATCCCTTTTCTTCAAGAGATTTTATAATTTCGATAATTGCATCAATATTCTCGGTAGCCTTAGGATGAACCGTGGCGGGAATTATACCGAGGGAGCCTGCGTCCTTATAGTATTCTGCGATAAATCTTTCGCCCAGCTCCTTTACGGTAATGCCTTCGCGATTTGCGCGGTTTATCATCTTATCGTCAATATCTGTAAAATTCTGAACAAAGGTAACCTTGTAGCCCTTGTATTCAAAATATCTTCTTAATGTATCGAAAATGATGAACGGTCTTGCGTTACCGATATGAAAATAGTCATAAACCGTAGGACCGCAAGCATAAATCTTTACCTCGCCCGGAGTAATCGGGACAAATTCTTCCTTCTGCCTTGTAAGTGTGTTAAAAATTTTCATATCCGTCAAATCCTTTCGGCTTACACTTTATTTTACAACTATATTTACGAGCCTTTTCGGAACTACGATAGTCTTAACAACCGTCTTTCCGCCGATAAGCTCCTTAATTCTGTCGTTCTCAAGAGCAAACGCTTTTATGTCATCTGCGCTTGCGTCTGCGGCAAAATTCATTTTTTCCTTAACCTTGCCGTTAACCTGAATAACATATTCTATTACATCGTCAACAGTCTTTGATTCGTCATATTCAGGCCACGGAGCAAGCGAGCAAAGCCCTTCAAATCCGCTCATTTCCCAAAGCTCCTCGGTCATATGCGGAGCGAAGGGATTGAGAAGAAGCAGGAACGTCTTAAACTCTGCCTTTGTAATGCTGCCCTTTGATGAAAATGCGTTAATGAGGCTCATAAGCTCGGCAACGGCAGTGTTAAACTTCATGCGTTCTATATCGCCGTCAACCTTCTTTATTGCCTTATGGACAGCTTTTTCAAGCTCGGGAGAATATTCGTCACCCTCAGTAACTATATTCTGAAGAGCCCATACTCTTTCCAGGAACTTTCTGCATCCCTTAACGCCGTTTACAGACCAGGGAGTAGCCTGATCAAAGGCTCCTATGAACATTTCATAAAGCCTGAAGGTGTCGGCGCCGTACTCGTTTACAATATCATCGGGATTAATTACATTTCCTCTTGATTTGGACATCTTTTCGCCGTTTTCACCGAGAATCATTCCGTGGGAGGTTCTCTTCATATACGGTTCCTTTGTGGGAACAATGCCGATGTCGTAAAGGAATTTATGCCAAAATCTCGAATACAGCAAATGAAGCGTCGTATGCTCCATACCGCCGTTGTACCAATCAACGGGAAGCCAGTATTCAAGCAATTCCTTACTGCAAAGTTCCTTATCGTTTTTAGGATCGAGATAACGAAGGAAATACCACGAAGAGCCTGCCCACTGGGGCATTGTATCGGTTTCTCTCGTTGCCGGAGCACCGCATTTCGGGCAAGTGGTATGAATCCACTCCGTCTTTGCAAGAGGGGACTGCCCGTCATCCGTCATTTCAAAATCCTCGATTTCTGGAAGCGTGAGCGGAAGCTCGTCTTCCGGTACGGGAACCCATCCGCATTTTTCGCAATATACAAGCGGAATCGGCTCTCCCCAATATCTCTGACGGGAGAACACCCAATCACGAAGCTTAAAATTAACCTTCCTTTTTCCGATACCCTTCTTTTCAAGATAATCTATCATAGCGGCAATTGCATCCTTAACTTCCATACCGTCAAGGAAGCCGGAGTTAATCATCTTGCCCTTTGCAACATCGGTATAGGCTTCTTCCTGAACATTTCTGCCCCCTGCCACAACCTCGATAATGGGAAGATTAAACTTCTTTGCAAACTCCCAGTCACGATCGTCATGTGCCGGAACCGCCATAATCGCACCCGTTCCGTAGGTCATAAGAACATAGTCGGAAACCCACACGGGAATTTCCTTGTTTGTAACGGGGTTCAGCGCAGTAATTCCCTTGAGGCAAACGCCGGTTTTTTCCTTTGCAAGCTCAGTTCTTTCAAATTCCGATTTTCTTGCAGCCTCTGCCTTATATGCTAAAACCTCGTCATAGTTTTCTATTTTTTCCTTCATTTTTTCAATAAAAGGATGTTCGGGGGACAAAACCATGTATGTTGCGCCGAAAAGCGTATCGCATCTTGTTGTGTAAACGGTAACCTTTTCATCTCCGGGAAGAAGCTTGAAATCAACCTCCGCGCCCTCGGAGCGACCAATCCAGTTTTTCTGCTGAACCTTAACCTTCTCGATAAAGTCAACCTCGTCAAGGTCGTCGATAAGTCTTTGGGCATACTCGGTTATTTTGAGCATCCACTGACTTTTAAGCTTCTGAACAACCTCTCCGCCGCAACGCTCGCAAACACCGTTTACAACCTCTTCGTTCGCAAGCCCTACCTTACAGCTTGTGCACCAGTTAATAGGCATTTCCTGCTTGTACGCAAGACCTTTTTCAAAAAGCTTAAGGAAAATCCACTGAGTCCATTTATAATATCCGGGATCGGTTGTGTTTACTTCTCTTTCCCAATCGAAACCGAAGCCGAGAGATTTAAGCTGACGCTTAAAGTTTGCCACATTCTTCTCGGTAACAATACGAGGATGAATGTGATTCTTAATAGCGTAGTTTTCCGTAGGCAAGCCGAATGCGTCCCAACCCATGGGATAAAGGACATTATACCCCTGCATTCTCTTTTTTCTTGTCACAATATCAAGTGCGGTGTAGCTTCTCGGATGTCCTACATGAAGTCCCTGTCCGGAAGGATAAGGAAACTCAACAAGCCCGTAAAACTTAGGCTTTGAGAAGTCATTTTCCGCACGGAAGGCATGAACATCCTCCCATCTTTTTTGCCATTTCGGTTCAAATTCCGAAGGTGTGTAATCTCTCATATTAAACGAACCTTTCTACATAAAATGCATTTAATCTGTAATATTTGTAATATCTACTTTCTTTCCGTCCTCCCACAGATGCTCAAGACCGTAAAACTCTCTCGTTTCTCTGTCGAAAATATGGACGATAACATCGCCGAAATCAAGCAAAATCCAGCTTTCTCCGTTATATCCCTCTCTGTGATGAAGCGCAAAGCCTTCTTCCTTTGCCTTTTCCTCGGCGGCGTCAGCCAAAGCACGAACCTGGGTTGAAGAATTACCCGTTGCGATAACAAAATAATCCCCAAGATCCGTAATCTCGCTAACATCAATTACTTCTATATTCTGCGCAAGCTTATCGTCAAGCGCCAAAACAACCGTTTTCATCAGTTTTTCAATCAATTTTTCCACCTCTGATAAGAGAATTTCTTGCTTCAAGCGTATCTGTGTGAACCTCAACGCCCTTTGAAATCAAAAAGGAAATCGTTCTGTCGAGCGACAACAGGCACGCACTCTCAAGATTATCCGTGCTTAGCCTGCGAAGCTCCTCTACTCCGTCAAAGCTTCTTGAAGGCTCGATGCAATCGGCAAGATATATTATTTTTGTTAAAAGCGGCATATCTTTTCGCCCGGTTGTGTGGTATCTCACAGCATCCAATATTTCATAATCCGTAATGCCCAGCTCAAAAAACGAAATTCCCATTGCGGCAATCCCATGCAGCATATTTTCCTGCCGCATTTGAAGCTCATCTACTATTATATCATACTTTTCGCATAATTTCAACATTTCCTGCAAACTTAAATTTTTGGCACAATCGTGAAGGAGCGATGCAATCCGCGCCTTTTTCTTATCGGCACCGTATTTTTCCGCCAAGCGTTCAGCCGTATCTCTTACTCCAATGGTGTGTTCAAATCTTTTCGGCTTAAGCTTAGCTTTTACAAAGCTCTCAATTTCAAGCTCTGAAGCCGCCTTCGGATAAAGCTTGTTTGCGGCAATATATTCATACACTCCATGCGGAACAAGCGTTCTGTAATCCTCGCCGTTTCTTGCTTTTTCCCTTATTTCGGTTGAGGAATCGTCAATGCTGTCGCCCTCCAATATCGCACATTCGGGGAACAGCAATTTCGCCTCGGTTTCGTCATATCCCGGCCTTTTTACGACCGCAAGTGTTGCAAGAGTTCTTATTACATCGGGCTTATGCCAGCCAAGAATATTCTTTATGTTATCCGAGCCTATAACAAAGAAAATTTCAGAATCCATGCCGTAAACCGTTCTTAAGTGCATAAGCGTATCGGATGTGTAGGAAAAGCCGTTATTTTCCACCTCATATCCGCACAGCTTTGCCTTTTCGCCAAAAGCATCCTTTACTGCTATGCTAAGCATTTTCATGCGGTTTTCAGCCGTATTCATAAGCTTAACCTTGTGAGGGGGATTGCCTGCCGGAACAAAAATAAGCTCATCGGGGCAAAGCTCCCTGTCCGCAATTTGAGCAGCCTTTATATGCCCGATATGAACAGGGTCAAACACTCCGCCGAAAACAGCAATCCTTTTGGGTTTGTTTTTCATAAAAATCTCCATTTCGCCGCTCTGCGATTTCAGAAAATATTATGAATCCCTTATCCGCAGAGCAATGAAGGATAAGAGATTTTTTCGTCCATTTGCTTTTTTCGAGCAAAGCCTTTCTTTCCCGATATTATCCCTTTTTACGGAATGTTTTTGCTAAGGTCGGCTTCAACGCAGTATTTTTGCCGTTAATTCTCTTTTTGGAATTAGGCTTTACGGCGGCGGTTTTTGGCTTCGGTTCCCCGGGAAGAATGATTTTTTTGTGCTCTCTCGAACGCTTATAAATCACAAACTTATTTCCCACAACCGAAACGGGGTTTGCTCCCACAGAAGCGCAAATCTCCTCGCAAGCCTCACGCGCGGTATAACCCGAATTATTAAGAACATGAAGCTTGATGAGTTCTCTCGCTTCAAGAGTATCAAACACCTGCTTTATCATGTTTGAATTTATTCCGCCCTTGCCTATCTGAAAAATAACCTGCATATCATTTGAAAGAGAGCGAAGATATGCTCTCTGCTTACTGTCTAACATCAAATATCTCCCAATCAATTAATAAAATCAAACTCAAAGTCGAGCATTCGCACGGTGTCGCCTTCCTCAATGCCTGCCGCAAGGAGAGAATCAATTATACCCGTGCTCCTAAGTGACCTCTGGAAAAATGCAACGGACTCGTTGTCCGCAAAATTCGTGGAAGCCATTATTTTATAAACAAGATTGCCGGAAACCACATAAGCGCCGTCATCATCTATGTTTATTTCATAGGTGAGCTTTTCCTTGTTGTCAAAAGCGGCGGGAGCTGCCTCCTCAATGTCGTAAAGCTTTGGAACAGGAAGCTTCGACAGCATTTCCGCTGTGCAGTCCATAAGCGCATCAACACCGTTTCTCGTTGCGGCGCTGATTTCAAACACCTTGTATCCCCTCGTTTCCATTTCCGTCTTGAATCTTTCAAACGGTTCGCGGTCAAACAAAAGGTCTGTTTTGTTTGCGGCGATAATCTGAGGCTTTTCGCAAAGCAAATCGCTATACTTTGAAAGCTCAGCATTTATCGTGTCAAAATCCTCGATCGGGTCACGCCCCTCACTCCCCGAAACATCTACCACATGGATAAGAAGCCTTGTTCTTTCGACATGGCGCAAAAACTCATGACCGAGCCCCACGCCCTCATGAGCGCCCTCGATAATGCCCGGAATATCCGCTATTACAAAGCTTACTCCGCCATTCCTTTTTACTACGCCCAAATTGGGTATAATCGTGGTAAAGTGATAATTCGCAATTTTGGGTTTTGCTTCGCTTACTACCGATAAAAGTGTGGATTTTCCCACATTCGGGAATCCCAAAAGACCGACATCAGCCAAAAGCTTAAGCTCCAAAACTACCGTTCGCTCGCCGCCAGGAAGTCCGCTTTTGGCAAAAGCCGGAGCCTGTCTTGTGGGCGTTGCAAAATGCTGATTCCCCCAGCCTCCTTTGCCGCCCTTTGCAGCAACAAAGCGTTTGCAGTCATAGCTCATATCCGCTATTACAAGCCCTGTTACGGCGTCCTTGATAACTGTGCCTTCCGGAACCTTTATAACGAGATCAGCCCCGTCTTTTCCGTAGCATTTTTTCGCAGTTCCGTCACCGCCACGCTCCGCGGCATACTTCTTCTTATATTTCAAATCCATAAGAGTTGTCAATTTTTCGTCCACTTCAAAAATGACATCGCCGCCGCGACCGCCGTCGCCGCCGTCCGGACCGCCAGCAGCTACGAAAAGTTCCCGGCGGAAGCTGACATGACCGTCAC
>CABUMF010000026.1 GCA_902492655.1 uncultured Eubacteriales bacterium
TATGGGATGAACCGCTCAACTTTATTGATGTGTACTCACGTATGCAGATTGAACAGCTCATAACGGAGTTTGCCCCGACCATGCTCCTGGTAGAACATGACAATGTTTTTCGAGATACTGTGGCAAGTAATATTGTGAATATCTAAATTAAAATAATTGTATGGGTTAATTCCAGTTTTACAGAGACTCAAATTCCGGTTTGTAGAACAAAATACACATTAAGACGAGCATTCGTGTTCGTCTTTTTCTATGCTCATTTTTAGGAGGTGGCGGTATTGAATGGAATAACAGAGCTTGCAAAGCTGTTAAAAGAGCGTGAAAACGGTGATGGGTACTCGCCTATATTCGGTACGGTCATTGAACTTCCCAACACAAAAATACGCATAAGTGATAAGGTTATTCTGACCGACGCTCATATCACTCTTTGCATAAATTTAAAAGAACAAAATTCTGACGGTGAATACGTCAATCTCGGCAAGACCATTTTGACGGTATTGCAAGACTTGCAAACCAATATTCGTGTATTAAATCCATAGAATTTATGCCGTATCATCCACTTGGAATATCTAAATCCGAACAACTCGGAAAAACATATTCTTTTGATATGAGAAGCTTTGCCGATAAAAAGATGATAGAAAATTATTGCCGGAGCATTACAGACAAGATATTAATACCGATAAAAATAAATTAACGAAATATAAAATAAGAAACTATCCCCTCGCAATCCCCGATATGCTCTGCAATACCTATACCGAAAAGCCGTATCTTTCAATCTCATACCTTTATCGTATGCTTGATGATCTGTATACAAAAATGAGCATTGAAAAAACCGCGCCCGAGGGTATCGTTATTCAGCCCGCCATCGACTATATCGAGAAAAACTACAATAAACGCATCTCAATAGACACTCTGTGCGAGCTTTGCCATTGCAGTGAATCGAGTCTTTTTAAGATATTCAAAAAAGCAATCGGAATTACTCCGATTGCTTATAAGCACAATATTATGATTCAAAATGCACTTGACCTGCTCGTTCATTCCGATTATACAATCGAGGCGATAAGCGCGTCTGTCGGCTTTTCCTCCGCAAATCATTTCAGAAAAGTCTTTTTTGATATTTTGGGTAAAACTCCGAAAGAGGTGCGCTGATTTAGCCGCACACGTTGCACAGCTTTTCGTTTATCCTTTTTCTTATCTCGAATATAACCTCGGGATCGTCGGCACATTTGGAAAATACAACATTTCCCGCAACATCTTCTATGATTTTTAGGGTTTCTTCATATCCGATAAATCCCTCCAGAAGCCGCATCGCCGCCAGATCCTGCAATGCGTTGTAAAATACAACCAAGCGCAGCGATTCCAAAGCACCGTCGGCTCCGGGATAAACCGAGAACGGATCACCCGACGGGAACGCGCCGCCGCTGTCGGTTTCAAAGAACGGATTAACAGGTCTTTTTGAATATTGAGTATAGTAAAAATTATATCCCCACTGCAAAAAACCTTTTATCTTATATTTGTACATAGGCAGCGCAATATATCTGTTTCTGACCGACGGCATGGCAATCATACGGTTCGATGTACCGACAGTTTGCGAACAGCAGTAATATCCCCACAATTCATCAATATTCCCGATAAACGGTTCAATATGATTTATCGCCACAACCGGTCTTTCTGTTACTCTCTTTTCATAAAAATCATAATTTGAAAGAGCATCTATTATTTTGCACCCCGAAAGATATTTTTGCGCAATTTCCTTTACCTTTAAATAATCCTCAAGATGTTCAAGTCTCGGCTCGTCGGAGATATGAAAATATGTATTTTCCAAAAGTCCCTTTTTGGCGAAAAATTCCGCAATGGCAGGCAAAAACTGCGATAAGAAACATTCATACCGCGGATCCGCCGCAGATACGTCCCAGCCGAATATCCGTCTTTTCTCTCCGTTTTCATACGCCTCTATCTTGGGTGTAAATTTTGCGCCCCACTGTGTGAAAAGATGCGCCATTTCAAAATATTCGATTCCGTATTTTAAGCAAATCTGCACCCAGCGCTCCAAAAGCGAAAAATCAAACGAATAATTGTCTCCGTCTTTCTCTATCCCAACCAGCTGAACCGTCGGGCGCTCCTTTCCGACTTCGGTATCCAGCGGCGGAGTGAAAATCGGAGTAAGCAGCATATTTATACCGTTTCTTGCGGCTGTTTTTATGAATGTTTCCACCAGCTCCCAATGCTTTTCGCTCCATGCCTCAACATTATAATATGTAGCGATGCAGTCGGCATGAAACCACTGTGTAAAAATAAGATCGCCTTTCGGAAGATCAATCGGCAATACATTGTAGATAAGCTCGCAGCTCTTTTTATCATTATCGCTCACAAGCTCTGCCGTGATTTTATGTTCTCCGACAGGCGCCTCCTCCGACACCTTGATTCACAGGCTCTGATACCACCCGATTGCCTCCAGTTCTCCATCTTCTAACGGATTTAAAATATCGGGGTAAATCCCCGGTTCTTTGCTGATATAGTTCGTGTCATCAAATGCCTCCTCAAATGTCGGCAGCATAACCGGAACGCAACCTACCGAAAACACCTCGATAAAATCCGCTATATCACTTTTTATATTTACCTTGATTTTTGTTTTATGCCCGTCCTTAAATGCAATCTGATACGATCCCTGCTCTTTATGCAAAACAGTCATATCTTTAATTTGTTTTTTTCGGCAGTCGCTTTTGGGAAGAATCTTTTCAAGCGACGATACCTGCATTAACTCTGTCATTTCAAATCACCTTTTCCGCCGCAAGCGGCTTTTTATACATTCAAAAGCGAACAGCGCCTCATCAATTTCAAATATATCGTAATTTTTATTTTCGATAAAGTATTCCACAATAATATCCGCCTTGCTGCACGAAGAAAACGCAAATCCTGCCCTTGACAGTAAATCCCTCGTTTCGTCCAGGGATAATCCGAGCGCTATCGCAAAGAAAAAAACGGTCGACTTTTTCGGGCTGTAATTTTTGTTATTCCGTATCTTTGAAAAAAGCTTGCGGTCAACATTCGCTTTTTTGTAACCTTAGGATCATCCATTCCGCGCTCGTTTATAAGCCGTAAAAGCATCTGCGAAAATGTTTCGCCCATACTGTCAAGCCTCTCATCAAGACTTTTTCTTCCTTAAAAATTCCCGTTTAAAGCCGAACTGCCGCAGACACCGCCGCCCTGCAAAAGCCTTGAATTTGCGGCATTTACAACCGCGTCCACTTCCATTCGCATTATATCGTTTCGTACTATATTAAAAGACATTTTCCACCCTGCTTGCCACAAGTATAGCATAAAAAGCGGTACATGTCAACCTAAAATTTCCTATGTTTTTTATTTATTTTTTCTCCAATATTCATTGTCAATCTCCCACATTTTTCCGTTCAAGTGCAGTTTGGCAAACATTTTATAAAGATACTTAACCTTAAGGCTCGGCTTTAAATGTTCTGCGCATTTATCCACTTTTGCCGCCGTTTTATCCAGCTTTTTTATAAAGCTTTTTTTGAATTTGTCCGACATATCGTTCCAAAAATATCCCCATACCGACTGCCGTACAGTATGCGTTCTTGCAACGCCCCAGTAATCCATGCTGTCTTTTATGTCTTTTGCGGCAGATTTTAGCCCGCCGCCCCCTGCTGTCGTAATTATCACCGCCTGCTTATTCATCATGTCAAAATTCGGGCGGTGAACCATCCACCTGAACCCGTAATGATCCAAAAAAGACTTAATCTGTCCCGGCGCATGAAAGCACCATACAGGGCAGCAGAATATAATCAGCTGCGGTTTTGAAAAAGCCTCATTTATCGGCATTTATTAATGATGTTGAGCCGGATATGATGTATGCACAGCTTGTTTACGGCTATGCAATGGAAAATGATCTTGTGATAGGTCTTTCCACATCAGGAAATTCAAAGAATGTGGTAAACGCGATGGAGGTTGCAAGGTGTGTCGGTTCAAAAACTCTTGCGCTGACAGGTGAAAAGGAAAGCCGTCTGTCCGAAATATGTGATGTTACCGTAAGAGTTTTCGAAACCGAAACATATAAAGTTCAGGAACTTCATCTTCCAGTGTATCACTTTCTTTGCGTTCAAACGGAGCAGTTTATGTTTCCGGATTTGTAAAACTAAGAAAATCTCTGATGTCTTTCTAAAAAACAAATACGGCATAACCGTCTCGTTGTCTTCGTCGCCATTTCATAGATGCCGCATCGAAAACGATGTTTTTTCATGACACGATAATTATTCAATGTAATGAGAAAATATATTGTTTTGGGGATACTCCCATTTTCTTTTTGAATACTTTTGAAAAATAAAGCGCATCTCTGTAGCCTGACAGTGCCGCTATCTCCTTTACGCTTGTAAACCCTTGGTTTATCAGGGTGCAGGCATATTGAATTCGTATAGTGTTAATATATTCAACAAGCCCGATATTCATTTTCTTTTTAAAAAGTCCCGATATATATTTTTGATTATACAAAAGCTCTTTGCTTATGCTGCTTAGCGTTAAAGCGGAGTTTGTGAAATTATCGTCTATGTATTTTTTTATAATTAAAAAGGCTTTTTCGGTTTTATGCATATTTTCATCAAAGGTTAGTATTCTGTTTCCTATATATGAAAAGGTATACAGCAGAACACTTTCCGATATTAAATCGGTGAGCTCCTGATTTGTATTAAAAGCGTTTTTCCAAAACTCAAAAATCTCACTGCACTCGGGAAAATAACAATTGCTGTTTGAGATTTTCAGCTTTTCCATAATCATATTTGCTCTTGCGCCTAAAAAGCTTATATACATATATGAAAAATCAGTTTTTGATTCTATATAAAAGGGAGTGCCGGGAAAGGTGAAAAAGACATCTCCTGCCGATAAAGGGTGAACCGTTCCGAGCGTATGCAGAAAGCCACTTCCGCCGCAGACATAGTGAACCTTATAGACAGCCTCAGCCTTAAAAGAATTATATATCTGAGGTTTTGTTTCAAGCACTAAATTTATTGTATGTATAGACTGATAGTCCTTGTGGTATGGGATAAAACAGCATATATTTTCAATCATAATTTTCAGCTCCTCTTTATTTAAGTATATCACAAAATTCAAAAAATTCAATAAGATATGACGATTTTACTTATTTATATGGATTTTTTCCATTGACATATGTCGGCGAGAGTGATATACTCTCATTAAATTAAAAGCCCGGAAGGAGAACGATTATGGATAGGAAAATTAAAATAGGAGTATTGGGAGGCTATCGTGGCTCAAGTATGATAAATTACTGTGAACGCGCGGATAATGCGGAGATTGTGGCAATATGCGATAAATCCGCGGAGGTGCTTAATTATCAGCGTGAGAAATTAAAGGATGACAATATTACATATTATGATAATTTTGAAGATTTTATAAAGCATGATATGGATGCGGTTGTCCTTGCAAATTATGCAAATGAGCATGCTCCGTTTGCTGTCAGAGCATTAAAACAGGGACTTCATGTTTTTTCCGAGGTTTTGCCCTGCCAGAATATGAAAGAGGCGGTTGAGCTTGTAGAAGCGGTTGAAGAAACAGGACTTATTTATGCTTATGGTGAAAACTACTGCTATATGCCGGCACCGTATGAGATGAAAAAGCTATATCAGCAAGGAAAAATAGGTGAGTTTGAATACGGTGAGTGTGAGTATATTCACAACTGCGAGTCGATTTGGCAAAGCATTACTTACGGAGAAAAGGATCACTGGAGAAATAATATGACTTCAACCTTTTACTGTACTCATTCTTTAGGACCGATTATTCATATGACAGGGCTGCGTCCTGTTTCTGTTGTAGGCTTTGAGGGAACAAAAACAGAAAGAAAATTGAGAATAGGTTCAAAATCCGGACAGTTTGGCATAGAGATGGTGACGCTTGAAAACGGAGGTATTATCAAAAGTATACATGGAGGGTTATATAAAAATTCTGTTTGGTACTCGGCATATGGCTCAAAGGGCAGGATGGAATGCGGCAGAGAGGCTGCTAATGACGGACATATTTACAAAATATTTGTAGATTTCGATGAGTATTCCGGCGGCTATGATACTGCAAAAGCAGAAAGCTACGAGCCTAAACACGGCATGGAGGACAAGGTTGAAGGCTTTGGACACGGTGGGTCGGATTTTTATTCTATGTATAATTTTATTGAAAAGATTAAAGGCAATACCGAGGCGGATACAATAGATGTGTATGAAGCTCTTGATATGTTTTTGCCGGGGCTGTTTGCATACCGTTCAATTCTCAACGGAAATACACCTATGGCAATTCCCGATTTGCGCGACAAAAACGAGCGGAGCAAATGGCGGAATGACACAGCCTGTACAGATCCTAAAGTGGCAGGTGATATGCTTCTTCCAACCTTTTCAAAGGGAACTCCGGAAATTGATGACAGCGTTTATGAGCATATGAAAAAGCTTTGGGAGGAAGAATGTCGTCGTAAGGATGGAAATTACAGAACGAATGCACTTTCACAGGGAAGTAAGAAATGATCGGCTACTATTTATTGATAACGTTATCCGCCTTAATTTTTGCTTTGCAGTTCATGTTAAATGACGGATATCAAAGGGAAAGCGGAAGCAGTTGGAATTCTTCTCTTAAATTTTCTTTTTATAGCTCAATAGTAGGTTTTGCCGCTCTGTTTGTTATAAATAAATTCGAGTGCGGATTTTCACTGTTTTCGCTGACCGTTGCTGTTGTCTACTCAATGGTATGTATAGCCTTGAATTACTTTACCGTTAAAGCATTAAAAATTGCAAATCTTTCGGTCTACTCTGTTTTTTCAATGATAGGCGGAATGATTTTACCTTTTATATACGGGATTGTGTGCGGAGAAGAATTTAAAGCGGTACGAATTGTATGCTGTATTTTAATATCGGCAGCCGTTGCAATGAATGTAGGAAGAAGCAAAGAATCCAAAAAAGCCTTTAAATATTATATGGCTGTGTTTATATTGAACGGTATGGTCGGGGTTGTTTCAAAATTTCATCAATCATATCCGGAATATTGTGTAGGAAGTGCGGATTTTTTGATGCTCTCAAAAATAATAACGGCATTATTCAGTGTGTTGCTTATTTTCTTGAGTAAAGAAAGATATTTTACTGTAAGCAAAAAGGCATTTGCATATTCCGCAGGAAGTGCGTGCTTAAACAGTATTGCAAATTTGCTTCTTTTAATCGCACTGCTTAAACTTCCGGCTTCCGTACAGTATCCTATGGTCACCGGTGGGGTGATTGTATTCTCAACATTGATTGAGCTTATGAGAAAATCAAAATTGACGAAAAAGGAAATCGCCGCTGCACTGATTGCATTTGCAATGTCTGCAATAATGGCAATCTGAAGTTTTGAAAACCGAGACGGCTCAGGGGCATACATTTTTTGGTTCTATTTTATTTTCTTGACATCAAAACGCAGTTACAGCTGCAAGCACTGTTTTGTACAGATTGCCGGAATCAACGACATACAGGATTTCATCAAGGAGCAGCGTACCGACCTTGATGAATTCGATGAAGTCTTGGTTAAACGCCGGCTGAAACAGATAACCGCCGCCAATACTTTTATTGTCTTCATCACATTATTCCTCTACCGATTTCTTTCTTAATCTGAATTTATACTCTTTACGAACATTACCAGACTCGTCTTTGTCATATTTCTTCAATGCCGCTCGGAAGGCTGATATTACAAAAGCAGGAAAAGTGCAGTCTTTTCCCTGAATAGCTTTATCAACCCTATCGATTTTATTGTTGGGAAACCGTACCGTCTTATTTGTGGTTGACGAAACAGTAGGAATTTTAAACTTACCCATAAAGTCACCTCGCAATACATTTGTATTGCTTACAGTATATAGCACAAATTAACGAAAATATGCATTGCATATGTGTTACAATGATTACATACCTGTTGGAACGGGAATTTTCCGTTCCTCTGTAGTAAATACTTCATCTTTCCGCTCCGTTTTATGTTAATTTCACGGCATTAAGTTCCAATATTCTTCTCCCAATGACAGGGGGACAAATTCTAAAATCTTTGCTCCCGTGGTACTTTCGGCAGTATTTGTAGTTATTATGGGATAGCCACTGCTGTTTTTCTTAAGCAGCATTCTCTTCATACCGATTTCCGGCTGTTCATAGTCATCGGAATCGGTAACGAAAAGTGCGGTTATTTCGTTATTATGGTCAAGTTCCACACCCCAAAGGGTTATAATATGTGTCACACCGTATGTAGGTGTATTGTGAATAATACCTATAGATTGTCCGTCCTTCATATAATAAATAATATCTCGCTTAAATGTCGTATAATCACCTGCCGAAAATCTCATTGTAAGGTTGTTTTTTTCAAACACATCATAGAAAAAGCCGCCCCTCGGATCCCATTTGAAAAAATTCGGAGTGTTAACCTTTCCCATAGTATTTACCTGATAACCGTTTATAAAAAAGTCGTTTAAAAGGTCGGCGTTATAAGCATAATAGGGGCTTTCAAAATACCTTCTGAATAGGTTATAAATTCCGCTTTTTGACTGACCCTCATATGAATTTCTGAGTTCTTCCAATTGGCCAAGCTTTGCTTGTGTTTCGGAAGTGATTTCCCCCTCCGCCAAATTGCCAAGATACGCATCTATATTATCTTTATTTTGGTCAAGCCACCAATGAAGCTGATTTGCGCTTACTGCGGCATAGCACATATTCGCATCTCCGCCGTCCTCCTGCGGCAGGCTCTTGTTAACATCATACCAGCCGCTGCCCTTATCCTGTCCCGCATAAAAAAACGAGTAGTTTGAATCCGTAATGTCAACTTCTTTTTCAAATTCAGATAACAGCGGCGCCTGAATTCCTTTTGTCCATATCACTGCACGGGGTTCATTTTCTTCCGTTTTGTAAGTTATTACATTTTGGTTTTTCCCTGTTCTTAGATTATTTGCTATTGCCTCAACCTTTTTATCAAGTTCAGAACTGGATTTCATATCAATAATTTCCGCATCCGTAACAGGCATTATACCGCTGAGATCCTTCCAAATCAACACCTTTACCATGTCCACCTCGTTGGGGATGTTAAACACTTCTGTTTCGGTCCGATATTTTCTGACCTCTGCATTGATACATCTGTTGTTATTATATTGGGCTATTATAATATGACAAGAGTCAGGCATAGCGGTTAATTTCACGGTGCCTGTTGAGTAATTGCCGTATTTTTGTACTGCCGTTTTTACGGTCGGAACCGCATCATTCTCCTGTAAAACAGCAAT
This sequence comes from uncultured Eubacteriales bacterium, assembly GCA_902492655.1. Lineage (GTDB taxonomy): Bacteria > Bacillota > Clostridia > HGM11514 > HGM11514 > CAKSKB01. The sequence continues at coordinate 9,278 of CABUMF010000026.1, forward strand.
TTGTGCCGATACTGCATATGTGTTTAACAGTACGGTAAAAAGTATCATCAAAACAAAAGGTATCTTTTTCACTTTTTATACCACCTTTAAGGTTCTTATTTATCTTTCCTTGACATCAATACTACGCACTCCACGTGAAAAGTCCTCGGAAAAAGGTCGAAAGGTTTTGCGATTTTGGGTGTATATCCCTTTTCGGAAAAAAGCTTCAAATCCCTTGCAAGTGTGGAAGGATTACAGGATATATACACGATTCTATCCGGAGAAATTCTCACAATATGGTCAATAACCTCCTCGTCGCAGCCTGCCCTCGGAGGGTCAATAATAACCACATCGGCATCGTCAAAGCTTTCTGCCGCTTTCTTTGCGTCGCCTACGATAAAATCAGCATTTGAAATTCCGTTAAGTTCGGCGTTTTTCTTGGCATTTTCTATTGCTTCCGGCACTATTTCAACACCATAAACACGCTTTGCGCGCTTAGCCATAAACAAAGAAATAGTCCCTATTCCGCAATACAAATCCAACACCGTATCCGTCTTTTTTATATCCGCAAGCTCCGCTGCGCAGGAGTATAATTTTTCTGTCTGATCGTGATTTACCTGATAAAAAGACATAGGTGATATTTCAAATTTCAGTCCGCAAAGGGTATCGGAAAGATAAGTTTTTCCCCAGAGCGTGATATTTTGTCTGCCCAAAACCACATTTGTTTTGTCAGGATTTACATTCTGAACAATTCCGCAAACAAACGGACACTTTTCCGTTACCGTTCGTATCAAATCTTCTTTATGCGGCATTTTCTCATAAGCCGTAACCAATGTAAGCAAGGCTTCGTTTTTACTGTTTCTCACATAAATATGACGGACGCATCCCTTTCCGCTCTTTTCATCATAAGCCGTTACACCGAATTTTTTCATATATTCCTTTACGGCATCGGTCAGTTTTTTGCTGAAATCGCTTTGAATAAGACACGAATCAACCGGAATTATGTCATGAGTGCGTTTTGCAAAAAAACCTGTACAAATGTTTCCGTCTTTTATGCCGACAGGATACTGGGCTTTATTTCTGTATCCCAAAACAGACGGCGACGGCACACAATTATCCACTTCTATATCCAAGCCGCCGATTCTTTTTAAATCCTGCTTGACCTTGTCTGTTTTGAACCTAAGCTCCGCCTCATAGGTCATATGCCTGAGCCCACAGCCGCCGCACCTTAAATAAGCGTCACAGGAAGGCACTTGTCTGTCGCAGGACGGCACCGTAACCTCAAGCAATTTTCCGTAGGCATAGCTTTTATTAACCTTAACTATTTTTATCTTAGCGGTTTCTCCCGGCAATGCTAACGGAACGAATACCGCCATACCGTCAATTCTGCCCACACCGCTGCCTTCGGAGGTAAGTCCCGTAATTTTAATTTCATATACTTCATTTTTTTGCATATTCACAGACCTCTGTTTCAATCGTCAGAATAACTTTTTATAACGCAAAGCCGATGCAATTTGCTTGCAAGGATTTCTGTGTATATTATACCATAAGTAAAAATGCTTGCTTGCAAGGGCATTTTTACGCAGCCGTCAATAACACAGTTCGTGCAAAGCACGAAAGGGCAACGCCCAAAGACTTGCTTTGCAAGGATTTCTGTGTATATTATACCATAAAATCACAACAAAAACAACATAATAATGGAATTTACAGTCCGTTCCCGAGATTGACAGATACTTTCTGCTGTGATATAATGAGCACAATGGCTATGGTAGGAGGGGATAAAAATGCCTATAAACGAACAAAGAGCCTTTTGGATAGACTCTATGCTGCAAATTACAATGCCGGTATTATCAGCTCTTTCTCAGGGGCAATTAAGAAAAACCATGCCGATAGAGCGCAAGCGGGAGGATCGCATCAGCTACGCCTGTTTGGAGGCATTCGGAAGAACGCTGTGCGGAATCGGACCGTGGCTGACATGTAGGGCAACCGGAAAAGAGGAGCAAAAGCGAAAAGAAGTTTTTGAAATTGTACTTCGATGTCTGGATAACGCTACAAATCCCGATTCGCCGGATTTTATGAATTTTTGCGAAGGCCCTCAGCCCTTGGTAGATGCGGCATTTTTATCTCACGGCTTGTTAAGAGCCGGCACTCCGCTGGTGCAAGCGTTGGACAAAGGTGTTAAACTGCGACTTGCGAATTGTCTCAAAATTAGCAGAACGATTACTCCCGGAGAAAACAATTGGATTTTGTTCAGCGCAATGGTGGAAACCGCACTCTTTTTATTGGGTGAGCCGGACTTTGATATGTTGCGTATAAAATATGCGCTTCGGCAATTTATGCAGTGGTATTTGGGAGACGGGATTTACGGAGACGGCAGCATGATGCATATGGATTATTACAACAGTTTTGTGATTGTTCCCATGCTGGTGGATATAAGCCGGGTTTTTGCCTCAAAAGATGATGAAATCAACAAAATGCACCGCAAGATTATCAATAGGGCTTCCCGATATGCAGAAATCCTGGAACGGATAATCTCCCCTGAGGGAACATATCCTATTGTAGGGCGTTCCATTACTTATCGTTTCGGAGTTTTTCAGTTGCTGTCTCAGGCGGGGCTTCAGCATTTTCTGCCGGAATCTCTTTGTCCGGCGCAGGTTCGATGCGCTTTGACAGCGGTTATCGAACGCATCATGAGATCCTACGGGCTGTTTGATGACCGAGGTTGGCTCAAAATAGGGGTTGCGGGCAGTCAGTCAAGTTTGGGAGAATTCTATATCACAACCGGAAGCTTGTATCTTTGCTCCACCGTTTTTGTAGCCCTCGGTTTGCCGCAGGAAGATCCGTTCTGGAATGGCGAGAATATGAAATGGACTAATCTTGCGGTATTTGACGGACAGGATATGCCTTTGGATCATTTTATAGAAGACTGAGCAGAAGGAAACAACGATTTCAAGCGGTTTTACAAAAACCGTTACTGCAGACTGTTGTTTTTTGCTCTCAGTATTTCAAGTATTCTGGCAAAATTATCGGGAATATCCCGTTGAAATTCCATATATTCGTTTGTTACGGGATGATAAAATCCCATTTTATAGGCATGAAGAACCTGTCTGTGAACCTTAAAAGGATTCTTGTTTGCGCTGTAAAAATCATCGCCCAAAATCGGATGCCCTACATAAAGCATATGCACCCTTATCTGATGCGTTCTGCCCGTTCTCAATTTGCATTTTACAAAAGTGTAGTCACCGAAACGCTCCAGAACCTCAAATTCCGTTACGGCATTTCTCGAATTGTTTTCGGTTACACACATCTTTTTTCGATTATTCGGGTTTCTTCCGATAGGCGCATCAATCACTCCGCTGTCTTCCTTAATATTTCCGTGCACAATGCATTTGTATTGTCTGCGGCAAACCTTGTCCTGAATTTGCTTCGCAAGAGAAAGATGCGCTTCATTTGTTTTTGCAACAACGATAAGGCCGCTCGTATCCTTGTCAAGTCTGTGAACAATACCCGGTCTTGCAACGCCGTTTATTCCCGAAAGCCTTCCCCCGGTGTGATACATTATTGCGTTAACCAAAGTACCGTTATAGTTCCCCGGTGCAGGGTGAACAACCATACCCTGAGGCTTGTTGATAACCATAAGACTTTCATCCTCAAACACAATGTCAAGCGGAATATCCTCTGCCTTAACATCAAGATTTTCGGGCGGAGGAGGGCAAACCGACACAACATCACCCTCACAAAGAACATAGTTGCTTTTCACACTTTTCCCGTTTACCGAAACCGCAGTACCGCCGTTTATGAGCTTTTGGGCATATGACCTTGTAATATCACTGCAGTTTTCGGCAATGAATTTATCTATTCTGATGAGGTTATTAGAATCTATCGTAAATTCCAAGCAATCACTTACTTTCGATATATTTAAGTATTTCCGAAGGCTTTGAAACAATGGCATCCGCACCTGCGCTTAAAAGCTCGTCCTCTTTGCGAAAGCCCCACAAAACACCGATTGTGAATGCACCGACATTTTTACCGGTCATAATATCTGTGGATGTGTCCCCGACATAAATACATTCCGAAGGAGTTGCGTCAAATTCTTTCAATATTAGCTTAAGCATTGTAGGGTCGGGCTTTAATGCCATGCCCTCTTTATATCCGTAACAAAGATCAAATGTATCCTTTCCAAAAAGCTTTTCCACAACACTCGCAACCGCACCGTGAGGCTTGTTTGAAAGCACGGCTATTTTTAAATTCTCGGACTTAAGCTCAGATATAAGCTCCGCTATACCGTCAAATGGCTTTGTAAGATACAAGCTGTCAGTTTCATAGAGATCGCGATAATACGGCGCCATTTCATAAAAAAGTTCCGGCGGTGCTTTTACCTCATTGAGCATACCCTGAACCAATACCTTGTACCCGTTTCCCACAAGATATTTATATTTTTCAGTTTCTATTTGCGGAAGATTAAAATGCTCCAGGCTTTTGTTGCAATAATACGCAATGGTATTTATAGTATCCGCAATTGTGCCGTCCAAATCAAAAACACAGCATTTATACATAGTATCACCTTCTGTAAAACAATTATATATCAAAACAGGATTTATGTCAATATATAATCCGGTGACAAATGCCACCGGATTTTTTTGACTATTTAATGCTTTCAAGCGAGTCGGCACACATGATTTTTGAAGAAGCAGACAAGGTCTGCTGTCCTCCCGGCGAAAGCATAAGCCTGCTCATTTCCAATGAAGTCATTTTTCTGTAACCGCTGTCGGTTATGTACTCGGGGATAAATGATAAAATCGGAATATCAAAAGATGAATTGTTAGTCAATTTTACCTCCGTCCCCAAATTGTCAACTTCAATCAATTCACCTACCGGCTTACGCTTCAATGAAATGACATTTGATTTGTATATACCGCCCGATACACCCTCGCAGTTTTTCGGGATAATCTCTGCATAAATCTCTAATCCTACATCATCTGAATTTGTTGATATTTCTTTTCCGTTCTCTCCGGAAAGCTTTTCAAAACCGCTTCCGTTCTTGATATACCAGGTTATTTTGGAGTCGCCTTCCGGGAAGCCGTCGCCGACATAACCGTAGTTCAATGTCAGCTTATCCCCTGCAACGATGTTATCGTTCAAAGAAGGATTAGTTATTTTGGGGACGGTGCTCAAATTGCTGTATTTGTAGTCATATGTGCCTATACTTTTGAAATCAACTGCTTCAAAATCAGGCAAAAGCTTGTATATTTCCGAATCCTCTTTCAATGTAAAATCTCCGTTTTCGTAATCAACAAAGCAATTCTTGATAAACGATTTTCGGAGCTGAGCATTGTCTTTAACCGTTCCGTATTGGAACACCAAAGGATTAATGTCATAATCGGGAGTATTATATATTACATTCCCCATAATAGTATTATGCTTGGGATACTGCGGCTCGTCATCCAATATTCCCGCAAGCTCCGGGTATGCACTTGTCCAAGCCTCACTTGTGTTGTACGGCACTCCTTTAAGATTCTTCATAATCTCGCTGCCTTCTCCGCAGTTCAACCATGTTGTACAGCGAGCATCGAACACAAACGGTTTTTTGCAATCGAGAACAATATTATTTTCAAATGTGTTATATCTTCCGCCACCGTAGAGTGCAACCGAAGAACATTTTGAAATTATGTTGCCGTAAACCTCGGCTGACGAAAACGCATCATCAAGATATACCGCCTGAACATTCATGCCTGTTGTTGTGTTAATGCTTTTTATATCATGTATATAGTTGTACATTATTTTATTGCCGCGCATAGTCCAGTCACGCCCGGAATAAATTGCACCGCAATCTGCGGTATCGTTGCAAACATTATATATTTCGGTGTACTCAATAACCATATCGTTGCCCCTGAACTCAATAGCTTCATGAGGAGCATCGCTTATTTCGCAATGTGAAATCTTCATTCCCACACTTTTATAATAGCTTGTGCCCAGCATTATTGCAGGTGAATATGTTCTTCTGTAATTCATGAATCGTTCAATTTTGCAATTTTCGACAAGGCAGTTTGCGGGAGTAAGATTGTTTCTGTCGCCTCCGTTAAGCAGTATTCCGCCACTTGAAAGGTCATGCAGGTAGCAGTTTTTTATTGTAGAATCCGATATGGAATAAAAATTAATTGCCCAGTCGCCCATTGCCGCAAATTCGCAATAATCTACAGTTATATTCTTACAATTATACGCATAGAATCCCATGCCTCGGGTGTTTTTGAATGAAATCCCCTGTATGGTAATACCGTTGCATCCGTTCATATATATTATATTTTTGTCATTTACAGTGAACACAAACTCATCAGACTTTGTTATTCCTTCGGGAGGGATTATATAAAGATACCCGGTTGAACGATTGAGATAATACTCACCCGGAACATCAAGTTCCTCTAAAAGATTAAAGAATTTGATTCTCCTGTTAGGTACCGCACCATAGGAAGAGCCTCCCGCCACATATGTAACAATGGACTCATCCAAAAACTTTGCTTCAGCGGAATAATCAGCCCAATCGTATTTTAAAAATCCCAATGCCCACGGATCTTCGGCATTTTTCCAAAGCTTAAATCTGTCTGTGGAAACGGTAACTTCAACTTCGGATTTGTTATTCACGATATTTTGACTGCCGTCTCTTATAACCGTTTCTGTCATAAGATAACCGTCATTGGGATAGCGCGCGTAATCCATATATTTGTCCTTATAAGTCAGCATCGGCGAATATCCGCTTCCGCCCGACCAAACAAACCCTATAGTCATAAGCTCACCGTAATCTGTTATGCCCAAATCCGGAAGATATACCTGCATGACAGAATCCTTGCCGCTCTGTTCGATTATTCTGTCAAGTATATTTTTGTCCGTCACCTTTGTAAACGCCGAAAACGGAATGGATATACCTCCACTGAATTCAACATATTCCCCCGGATAATTCTCGATAATAAGATTATTGTCACGGCTGCCGAGATTAACGGTTGAATTGACGGGGTACTGTCCCCCTCTTATTCTAATTCTTTTTTTGCCCGTGATGCTCCTCGATGCAGTCACCGCCTTTGAAAGGGTTGCGTATGGAGCCGAAATGCTGCCGTCGCCCAATGTGTCCGATCCTGTCGTAGCGACATATATTACACCGTCTTGTGCAAAAGAATTAAGCGGCATCATTGCAAGAACCGCCAAAATCAAAATAAATACAGATAATCTTTTCATAAAATTAACTCCTCAACAATTATTGCGCTAAATTATAGGTTCAAGCGTTTTTGAACTTACGACTATAGCATCATCAACACTGAATTCAATATCCTCGGTTCCGTTAACGGTAATACTCAAAAACTCCAGCGCCGTCATATTCTTATATCCGTTTACCACAGAATACTCAGGCCCGAACACGGTCAATCCGACATTGACACCCAAGGTGTTATTGAATTTCAAAGTATTTCCTTCTTTTGTCAGCGAAATACCTTTTGAATAATCAATTTCTGAAATTTTCATGCTTCCGAACCAAGTCGAGCTGATATTTCCCCTTGAATCAACTGCGGTCACCGATGCCGAAATCGTCTTGCCTGAATAGCTTTCGTCCAAAACAAGAGTATCCGTATTTTGATTGGGAATTTCAACCCAAACTCCACCTGATTTTTCGTACCATCTGATAATGTTATCAGCAATGCTGCCGGACGCAGCCGTGCTCTCGTATGAAAGAGTGATACTGTCCCCTACGTCAGCAGTAGATTTCAGCGGCGTTATTGAAGTTTTGGGCGCCTCCTGTTTTTCCACAGCATAATTGCCCATCTTGTCAAAGGGTATATCCTCAAACTCCGGAACGCTCTTTTTGATCATATCAAGATCCGTAATTTCAAAATCTCCGCCGGCATAATCTTTAAGAAAAGCGGTCGATGGAACCGAAATATTACGCTTTACATCTCCGTACCTATAAACATCCTCATGGATATTAAAGCCGCCGGACTTATATTCAATATTATTTTTTATGGTATTGTGTTTTGGCACCTTCGGCTCGTCCTCAAGAATATTTACAAGGTAAGGATACGACTCTGCCCAAATACCGTTTTTGTAATCAAACGCCTTCAGTTTTCTGTAAATCGAGTCACCGGAATTTTCTTGAAGCCACGATGTTGTCCAGGTTTCGCCCCTCGCATCCATAACAAAGGGCTTTGTGCACTCAAAAATCATATTGTTTGTAAATGTATTGTACCGTCCTCCACCGAAAAGACCGGGGGAATGGCATTTATAAAAAATGTTTTTATATACGCTTGTGGATGAATGACAGTCATCAAGGTAAACAGCCTGAATTTCATAACCGGCGGTTGAATAAATCTTCGGCATATCATGAAAATAATTGTATCTTATTATATTTCCTTGCGTAGACCAGTCACGACCGCAATAAATTGCACCGGCATCAGAGGTTTCATTACATATTTTGTCGAACTCGTTATACTCAATTGTCATATTGTTTCCGGAATAGGATATTGCAAAATGGGGACAGTCCCCAAAATAGTTGTTTTTGACCAATACTCCGCAGCCGCCAACTGCAACTGCAGGGCGATAGGTAATCCTGTATTGCGAAAATCTCTCAAAATAACAATTCTCAACATAACATTCCGACGATGTTAAATTATATCTGTTTCCGCCGTAAATACTCACGCCTCTTGCCGGCACATCATGAATTGACGAATTTATAACACCGCAGTTAACACTGTTTGATATCTTCACCGCGGAATCTCCCGTGGCATAAAACTCACAGCCGTTGATAACAACATTGTTAGCCGAAGAAATGTTAACGGCATTTGAAAGCGTTCCTTCAAAAACAATGCCTTTTATCGTAACATTTTTGGATTGACTGCAATTAATAAATATGTTGTTTTGAGTCGAAAACTCTAAATAATCACCGCTTTTGAAATCCTCGGGAGGAATTATATAAAGGTTCCCCGAGCTTCTGTCAATATAGTATTCTCCCGGAACATCAAGTTCCTCAAGCATATTGAAAAATCTTACACGGCGGTTATTTGACATACCGTACTTACTGCCGTTTGAAATCGTAACCCTGTTTCCGTTTATAGTTGCAGATGAAATCGTTTCGTCCCAGTCATGCTGAAAGAATCCCAAAATACAAATATCGCTTGCCTTTGAATATTTATTTACCCTTGTACCGCAAGTAAAGGAATTGCCTCCCGAAACATCTGCAGTATAAATGTAACCACCGTTGTCAGATGTTCCCTTGTTAGGGTATTCTGCAAGACGCATAAGTTTTTTGTTGCAAATCAGGGACGGTGCACTATTTGTCGTAATCTTGCCGTAAGATGTTATTCCCAAATCGGGAAGATGCACCTGTAAAACTGAATTTTTACCACTTTCCTCAATTATTCTGTCCAGTATATCCTCGTCCGTAACCTTAACAAATTTGTTATACGGTATCTCGTTGCTTCCGCTCAATATTACGCTTTCGCCGCCATAAGCGGAAATCACAAGATTGTTGTCGTTTGCGGTAAGATTAATCTGAGAATTAATTTTATACTCTCCTCCGCGGATAAATATACACCTTTCTCCCGAAAATGACCTCGTGGAATCAATCGCTTTTTGAATTGTTGCATATGGATTGTAAAAGCTGCCGTCGCCCAAATCAGAACCGTTTTTGGAAACATAAACCGTTTTTGTTTCAGCCGCTCTTGCAACGCAAGCAAACGAAACACTGAGCACTGCTGCCGCAATAAAAATGGCTATATTTTTTGCTCTTATCCCTTTCATAATAATCTCTCCTTCTCTAAAACAATACTAAGGGTAATTCTATCACAGACAGTTCTTTTTGTCAATTAAAATCGAATATTTAATTATTAAAGTTTTATATCAAAAACAGAGATTTAAATTCCTTTCGGAATTAATATCTCTGTTTAAGAAATTCACTTTATTATACTAATCAATTTTTATCGGCTCCAGGGTTTTACCGCTGACCGCTATTACATTGTCGGCTTCGATATCGAATTCTTCCTGTTCGCCAACCGTCAGGGCAATCAGTTCCAATGCGTTCATTATTTTTCTGTCTCCGTCGTATGCGTACCCTACTCCGAATACCTTTAGCGCAATATCAACCCCCGAAGTATTTGTCACTTTAATGGTTTTGTCGCTTTTCTCGGCGCTTAAAACCGAAGAATAATCAATCTGCCGTACCTTTGCATTTCCGAACCATGTTGTATAACCCACATTTCCGTTTGAGTCTATCGGCGTTACGGAAGCCGTAATGGTTTTGCCGGCATATTCCTCTCCAAGCACAAGAGAATCATCATTCTCATTTAGTATTTCCACACGGGATCCGTTTTCCACAACATACCATTTCACTATATTGTCTACAATCTCGGCAGAAACTGACGAAGCATTGTATCCAAGGTTAATTGTATCGGAACAATCGTATTCGGTATTGAGCGTTTTTACGGTAACTGTAGGAGCTTCAGGCTGAGCATACGCCTCGATGCCCATGTCGGCAAAGGGAATATCTTCAAAATCGGGAACTCTCCTTCGAATTGTTCCTATATCTTTTATTGAAAAATCACCTTCATCGTAGTTTTCCAAAAAACTGGTCGAAGACATTGTAGTGTTATATGCAACATCTCCGTATTTTTTCACATCTTCGTGTATAGCAAAGCCTGCAGATTTATATTCAATGTTATTCTTTATCGTATTATGCTTGGGAACCTTCGGTTCATCCTCAAGAATGTCTGTAAGGTAAGGGTATCTTTCCGCCCAAACGCCGTTTTTGTAATCAAATGCTTTCAGCTTTGCGTAAAGCGAGGTTGGGTCACTTTCATTAATTATCCACGAATCATCCCAAACTTCACCCCTTGCATCCATTACAAAAGGTCGTTTACATTCAAGAATCATATTGTTTTCAAAGGTGTTGTATCTTCCTCCTCCGTAGAGACCGGGTGAAGGACATTTATAAATCACATTTTTGTAAACCTGTGTGGAAGAATGGCAATCATCGAGATAAACCGCCTGAATCTCCATACCGGAAGCGGAATTTATTTGTGTTATATCATGAAAATAGTTATATCTTATCACATTGCCTTGCGTAGACCAGTTACGGCCGGCATAAACAGCTCCCGAATCAGATGTATCGTTACAAACATTGTTAAACTCGTTATACTCAATTATGCAATCGTTTGTTTCGTACCAAATTGCTATATACGGAGAATCCTCAAAATAATTATGGCTGATAACAACTCCGCAGGCTCCCGTGCTTCTTCCGATTGAAATGCCGGGATACTTGGATTTTCTGTATTGAGAAAACCTTTCCAAACGGCAGTTTTTTACATAACACCCGGATGAAATCAAATTCTCTCTGTCGCCGCAGGCACCGAATTCAATACAGGTAGCGTCAATATCGTGAAAGTACGACCTTTCGGCACCACTATATGAACATCTTGTAAATCGAGCGGCAACCTCGCCTATTCCGTAAAACTCACAGCCCTCTATCCTTATTCCGGTACTGTCCATAAAATCAACAGCCACCGAGCGTGTTCCTTCAAATATCAGATTTTTAAAAGTAACATTGGAGGCATTTCTTCCGTAAAACATTTTTATTCCTTCCGGAGAAAACCTCAGCTCGTCGCCTTTCTCAATACCTTCCGGAGGAATGATATATAAATATCCGGTGCTTCTGTCAAGATAAAACTCACCCGGAACATCGAGTTCTTCCAGCACATTAAAAAACCTTATACGGCGACCTTTAAGAAGGTAGTTAAATCCCGAAGCGGTGGGCATAGTATCGAGTGTAAAGTAACCGTCTTCATATGAAACTGAAGTTGAGTTTTCTGCCCAATCGTATATAAACCAACCGAGAACCCACAAATCCTCATTCTCTGCATATTTTTTTACTCTTTCGTCATTGCACGAAAACGAATTATTATTCTTGACATCATCGGTGTATATATATCCGCCGTTATCACTCGATCCCGGATTCGGATAGGCTGAATAGCTCATAAGTCTGCCGTTATGTGTCAATTCGGGGACGGTGCCATTTCCCTGCCCTGACGCAAATCCTGCTGCATACATTCTACCGTAATTGGTGATACCCAAATCAGGCAAATACACCTGCATAACGGCATCTCTGCCTTCTTTTTCTATTATTCTGTTTAATATATTTTCGTCGGTAACCTTTTTAAAAGCGGAATATGGAATGGATTTTGAAGAGCTTATCCTAACCTCTTCATCTCCGTATGCACAAATAGTAACATTACTGTCGTTAGCATACATATAAACCGTGGTATTGATGTTGTATTCTCCGCCTCTTAAGAATATGTATTTTTCTCCGCTTTTTCCGCGCATGAAAGAAACAGCCTTCCGAATTGTCGCAAATGGAGATGAAATCGTTCCCAATCCGCTGTCAGACCCGTCGGTGGCAACATAACAAACATTTGCTCCTTGTGCAAATGCCGATGTAGGCAACAGCATAAATATCATAGAAAAAATAATAACTATACTGATTTTTTTCATAAGAATACCTCCAATTTGCGAATAATATACATTATAATATAAAATCGCCGTTTTATCAATATCATATTTCAACATTTTTCATTTTAACTCAATCGACTTTTTATATAAAAGTAACAAAATTAAGATTATTTTCATGACTTTATTGCATAAAATATTAGGGGTGAAATTATGAACATATATGTCAAAGCAGATTCTGAGGATTATCATTTTTACACAGACGGCGGATTGTTTTACACCCGCAAAAACGGAAAAAAATCATTGCTTTTTGAAAACTGTCTTGATGAATTTGATGTTTGCTCGGGAAAGGGAATAAATGTTGTATGTCAAAATGACGAGGGAGATATATTCAAATTTACCAAAGACGGTAATGAATGGATTAAATCAATGATACTGAGAAGCAAAAACCGTAATGCGGCGGCTTTCGGTATGAGAATAATCGAAACCGAAGACGATTTGCATTTTATATACGGACTTAGGCACGGAGGAGATATGCTTATTGTACATCAGCTGCTTCCGGACGGAAAGCCCCGTGTGATAACAAAGGTCGACAGCGAAAAGTTTTTTGTGAGGCTTGACGAAACCGGATGCATTTATGTGATATGCGATATTTCAAGCAATTTATGGCATTTTTTTACCTACAGAAGCGGCGGCTGGAGTGCTTCCGAGGAACTTTGCGAAAACTGCGAAATAGAAGACATTTTGTGCACCGCTTACAAACAGTTCTGTATGGTAAAGAGTATGGACGGAGAATTGATTTTTGAAAACGGTAACGAAAATTTTATCGTTTCCGGGAGCAATCCTTCCATAGCAAAAACAGACAGGGAATACATAGTTTTTTCGGAAAGCAACGGCAGAACGGTTTATACCTCCAAAGATAAAGCCACCGCAATAATATCATGCGGCAGCTCTGTTTATTTTCATGTTCGCCTGCCTTTCGGAGGGGAATGCAAAATATGCGAAACTTGCCCCGGTAGCATAAGGCAAAACAAACCGAGGCTTTTTGTGATAGGCAATCCGAGCCCTGAAAAAATGACCTTCGGCGAAAAAACGAGAATTGAGTTTACAAAGCAGACCATTGCTCTTGAAAGCAAAATCAGTGAGCTGGAAAAAAGAGTTGAAAAATTAGAGTCTAACTTGTGTAATCCTCAATAATCGAAGAAAGCTCTGCCTCCGAATTTGCAAAAATGCCTTTTTTTAAGCGTTTCAGGTCGTTTTCCGAAAACTGAGCCTCAGAAACCTCATAGCTCAGCTTTTCCTTTCCGCTTTTTGCGATACGGACTGTAATAATGTTGTCTTTTTCAAGGCGCACGATATAATGCCTGTCGCAAAATCCGGGAACGGTTTTTGTAACTCTGAGTTTGCCTTTATCAAAGGATTCAAGGTCATATCCGAGCTGCTTTGCGGCGTCTTCCGCCGATAATCCCACAATGCTTTTGTCAGCAGGGATTGTTTTTGTTTCGATATGGGTGCAATCGCTGTATCTGACCGTTTCTGTTACCATTGTGGCGTCCGTTACTTTGATGTTTGCTATCCCCTCGGACGCAAAAACCGAAAGATACCACGCGAATGCCGCCGCAGCGGCAAAAATCAAAGCTTTCAGATAGGTTTTCACATACATCAGCCTCCTCAAATTACCTGTATTTTTTCCATTTTTATGAATTCTATTCAAATTGTAAACAAAATTTAATTGCATTTATAAAAATATGTGATATAATATAGAATGATAAATATTATTTTTGAAGAATCGGGAGATAAAACGTTATGAAAAAAATACTGACCGTTGTTCTTTCCCTTATTTTAATAATAAGTATTCTCGGAGTTTTTGCCGGCGGAATCGCATTTTACAACGAAAAGCTCGGCTTTCTGGATCAATTCAATATAGCCGATTTCACGCTTGACCGAAATTCCTTCATTTACTATACGGACAAAGACGGAAATGAAGTTGAATATTCTCAAATTCAGGGGAATGTCAACCGTATATGGGCTAATTACGATGATATTTCCGATTATGTTGTTAAAGCCATAGTTGCGATTGAGGACGAGCGTTTCTATCAGCACCACGGTTTTGACTTCAAAAGACTTGTTGCGGCGACCTTCAACTATGTCATTAAAGGGGACAAGTCCTTCGGCGGAAGTACAATTACACAGCAGTGGGTTAAAAATGTAACAGGGGACACAAAGGCAACTCCCGCAAGAAAAATTCGTGAAATTATCCGTGCAATTAAGGTTGAGGACGAGCTTTCAAAGCAGGAAATCCTTGAGCTTTACCTCAATACCATATATCTCGGCGAAGGATGCTACGGAATCCAGGCGGCGTCCCATGTGTATTTCAACAAGCCGGCGTCTGAGCTTAATCTGCCGGAATCGGCTTGTATTGCCGGTATTACGCAAAATCCTGCCGAATATGACCCGCTTGTTAATCCGGAAAAGAATAAAAAAAAGCAGGAAACCGTTCTCAAAAAAATGCTGGAGCTCGGCGATATAACGGAAGACGAGTACAACGAAGCCGTTGATTTTGAGCTTGAGTTTTCGCAAGGCAAAACCGATGATGATTCTTTTGACAGAATAAGCTCATATTACGAAGAAGCAGTTATCAGCGAAGTGTTGGAAGATTTGCAGACTGAAAAGGGCTACAATGAAAACTATGCCGCAAAGCTTGTTTACAGCGGCGGATTGAAGATTTACAGTACGCTTGACCCGGATATTCAAAACGCAATAGACACTGTCTATACAAATGACGATAATTTTTCATCCTCCTCTTCTTATGACGAGCAGCCGCAAAGCTCCATTGTTATTATGGACCCTTACAATGGCGAAATTAAAGGGCTGTACGGCGGACGAGGCGAAAAGACCGCCAATTTAACCCTTAACCGAGCAACTCAAACCCTTCGTCAACCGGGATCAAGCATAAAACCCATTGCGGTTTACGGGCCCGCGGTGGAAGAAGGAATAGTCGGACCTTCCACAAATGTTAACGATAAAAAGATTACCATTAACGGCTGGACTCCTCATAACTGGGACAACCGTTACCACGGTTCGATGACTATTAAATACGCATTGGCGCAGTCGTATAACATTCCTGCGGTTTTGACGCTTCAGAATCTCGGTATAAACAAGTCGTTTGAATACATGACCAAAAAACTCCATTTCTCAACTTTGGTAGACTCAAGAGAAGGAACCGACGGGATTCAAACGGATAAGACGCTTCCGTCCCTTGCACTCGGAGGACTTACTGACGGTGTAACCGTTAAAGAAATGTGTGCGGCTTACTGCACATTCGCAAACGACGGTATATACACAACGCCGCATACCTACACCAAAGTGCTTGACCATAACGGAAATGTTCTGCTTGAAAAGAAGATTCACACTAATGCCGCTTTCTCAAAAGAAACTGCCAGCGTGATGACAAGTATGTTAAGGTCGGTTGTTACGAGCGGTACGGGTACTGCGGCAGGGCTGTACTGCGGAATTCCGGCAGCAGGAAAAACGGGTACTTCGGAGCATACCAATGACCTCTGGTTCTGCGGATATACTCCGTATTACTGCGGTGTTGTATGGTACGGCTTTGACGAGCCTAAGGATTTATCCGGCTTTACATCCGGCGCTATAAGCGCAAACCTTTGGAGGAAGGTTATGGACACAATTCATGACGGACTTCCGTATGAGGATTTCTCAACATATTCTCATATCAACTACTATTCAAACGTACCCATGAACGGACAAAGCCAATTCTATGTCGGCAATGATGAGAAAGACAAGGAAGAGGAGAATAACGAAGAAGAAGAAAATGTAAGCGTTGACGGCGAAACCGACAGAACCGAAGGAGGCGCTATCGGAACTGATACTGAAGCTCCTCCGGAAATCCCGGAAGGGTCTGACAACGCAGGCGCGGGAGAACCTGAGGAAGGTTCGTCCGAACCGTCTGTAGAAGCACTTCCGAACAACTCCGTAACTGTTGAACCGTCAGAACCGGTAGAATAAGATACTAAAAGGTCGGCGTATTCAATCTGTCGCCGACCTATGTTTTAACCACATATGTTGCACTTTGGGGACGAAGTAAATTTTGTATTATTTCTGCAAAGGATGATTTATCATGGCAAGAAGGACAAGGAAAATCGGAGAAAGCGGACTGTATCACATTTATTTTAAAGGAAACGGAAATGAGGAAATTTTCAGATGTAAGGATGATTTTGAAAAATTCTTGCTTTTTACCAAAAAATACGAGGACAAAATGACAATAATAGCATACGGTTTTGACAGCCGATTCGGTCATTTGTTTGTAAAAACTTTTTCTTTGTCGGATGTCATGAAGAAGCTGATGACCGACTATGCAATGTGGTTTAACAGAAAGTATAAAAGAAGCGGAACGCTTTTCGGTTCAAGATACAAAAGCGAACCGATTAAGGACGAATTTACACCGGGGGTTTCAAGGTATATTATCCAACGCGGAAAGTATAATTCGGCAGCCGAATATAAAGGAGAAGGCAAATTTGCGGATTCCCGATACCTTTTGTCAAAATTTGATTCCCGGGATGACTTATTTGAGTTTTTAGATAAGCCGGAGCCTTATACATACGGTGCGGACTCTCCGCTAAACACCGCCGAAATTAACGAAAAAGTCAATGAAGCCTTAGGTGGAAAGCCATTTTTGTCGCTTTCAAATATTGAAAGAGCAGATGCTGTCAATAAGCTCTTGTCATACGGGCTGACAAAAAGTGCAATCTCAAGGCTGACAGGCGTTTCAAGAGAAACTATTGCGAGATGTCTCAAAGCAGAACAGGATGAAATGAGAGCCGAAATCAACCGGCGTAACGCAGAGGTCGTACTTTTATAATTACTGTGAGGAGTGTTATTATGATAAACCCAAATGTTGATTTGAACAATTCGTGCATTTTGCTCACGGGCGCTGCGGGATTTATCGGTTCCGTCACGGCAAAAATGCTTTTTGAAAAGATTAAAGAGAATCCGCAGGCATGTGAGCGCCT
>CABUMF010000027.1 GCA_902492655.1 uncultured Eubacteriales bacterium
TCCATTCTTTTTGCAATGTATCCGTCATGATATATTTCAAAAAGAATGGAAATAGGTGCAGTTGTCGGTGCTGTTCCGGCGGAAAATGTACGCCGTGAGGTTCCGAAGCCCGGAGATATTGTCATTCTTTTGGGCGGAAGAACCGGAAGGGACGGTTGCGGCGGTGCAACGGGTTCTTCCAAATCACATAAGCTTTCTTCCCTTACAGAATGCGGTGCCGAGGTGCAGAAGGGCAACGCTCCCGAGGAGAGAAAGCTTCAGAGGTTATTCAGAAATCCCGAGGCTTCAAGGCTTATCAAGCGTTGTAACGACTTTGGCGCAGGCGGTGTTTCGGTTGCCGTGGGTGAGCTTGCAGACGGGCTTGAAATCGACCTTAATGCGGTTCCCAAAAAGTATGAAGGACTTGACGGAACGGAGCTTGCTATAAGTGAATCCCAGGAGAGAATGGCTGTTGTTGTAGAGGAAAAGGATAAGGACAAATTCTTTGAGCTTGCAAAGAGCGAGAACCTCGAGGCAACGGTTGTTGCCGCTGTAACAGACAAAAATCGCCTGACAATGACATGGAACGGCAACAAAATTGTAGACCTGTCAAGGGAGTTTTTGAATTCTAACGGTGCCGAAAAGCACATTAATATTAAAATATCTAAGCCTCTTCCTTTTGAAAAGAAGAAAGAAAACACAGGGTTTGCCGACCGCATAAAGGCTTTGGCGGGGGATCTTAATATTTGCTCAAAGAGAGGGCTTTCGGAACGCTTTGATTCCACGATAGGCTCGGGAACGGTTGTAATGCCCTTCGGCGGAAAGCATCAGCTTACTCCGACGCAGTTCATGGCGGCAAAAATCCCTGTTTTGGGCAAGGAAACAAAAACCTGTTCTGTTATGGCATACGGCTATAATCCGTTTATTTCGGAGAAAAGCCCTTATCATGGAGCGTATCTTGCGGTAATCGAATCCGTTGCAAAGCTTGCCGCATCCGGTGCACCTCTGGATGATTGCTATCTTACATTCCAGGAATACTTTGAAAAACCCGGCACCTCTCCTGAGCGTTGGGGAAAGCCCATGGCGGCACTTCTCGGCGCAATGAGGGCGCAGATTGACCTGGGCTTTGCCGCAATAGGCGGTAAGGATTCCATGAGCGGAAGCTTTGAAAGCATTGATGTTCCGCCTACACTCGTTTCTTTTGCCATAACGGTGGGTGATACCGAAAAAATCATATCTCCCGAGTTCAAAAAGGCAAATTCCGATGTTTTGCTGTTAAAGCCCGAATACGGTGAAAACGGCATACCGAAGCCTGAAAGCTTCAAGGCTCTTTGCAAAAAGGTTTGCGAGCTTATTTCGGACGGTCATGTGCTTTCGTGCTTTACTCCTACCTACGGCGGAGTTGCCGAGGCTGTTATGAAGATGAGCTTCGGAAATAAAATCGGCTTTGAATTCAGCGGCGATGCTGATATTTTCTCTTACGCATACGGCTCGTTTGTCGTTGAAACAGACGGTACGGTAAGCGGAGAAAAACTCGGAAGAACCGTATCCGAGCCGACTATAGCATACGCTTCGGAAAAGGTTAGCATAGATGAGCTTTCAAAAATTTACGAAGGCAAGCTTGAGCCTGTTTTTCCGCTTAATGTAAAATCGGATATTCAGCCGATTAGGATGGATAGCTTCAAATGTTCGGAAAAATTCTCCGCAAAGACCAAAATCGCAAAGCCGAGAGTGGTAATACCGGTATTTCCCGGCACAAATTGCGAGTATGACAGTGCAAGGCAGTTTGAAAAAGCAGGTGCAAAGGCAGAAATCGTTGTAATAAACAATCTTACACCGGCGGGTATTTCGGAATCCGTTGAGAAATTTGCGGAGCTTGTGGACAATTCGCAGATCATATTTATCCCGGGAGGCTTTTCCGGCGGTGACGAACCCGAGGGCTCGGGCAAGTTTATAACCGCATTTTTCAGAAATCCCATGATTTCCGAAAAGGTTAACAAGCTTCTTTCCTGCCGTGACGGTCTTATGGCAGGAATATGCAACGGCTTCCAGGCTCTTATTAAGCTCGGACTTGTTCCCTACGGTGAAATAAGAGATGCGAAGCCCGATTCTCCTACCCTTACATTTAATACTATTGCAAGGCATCAATCAAAGCTTGTAAGGACTAAAGTGGTTTCAAACAAATCACCCTGGCTTTCGTTCGTTTCTCCGGGCGATGTTTATACCGTTCCGATTTCTCACGGTGAGGGTAGATTTGTGTGCAGTCCCGAGCTTATGGAAAATTTGGTTCAAAACGGTCAGATTTTAACCCGTTATGTTGACCTTGACGGCAACCCGACCTATGATATTTCGTATAATCCCAACGGCTCCTTTGAAGCGGTTGAGGGCATTATGTCGCCTGACGGCAGAATTATAGGTAAAATGGGACATTCCGAGAGAATAGGAGATAATCTCTACAAGAATGTTGAGGGCAATTTTGATATGCAGCTGTTCAGGTCTGCGGTTGAATATTTCAAATAAGGCTTTTTAGTTACATTTGCGTTACATCCGTTGACAAACATCTCAAAAACATATATTATTATAAGAGATTATTTTGCGAAAAGAGGCTTATAATAATGAAATATAAAGAGATTATTGCGATAGGAGCGGTGGCTGCGCTTGTGCTCACAGGTTGCGGTTCGAGCAAAACCACATCCGGCAGCGAGTTGCTTGCACAAGGGAAATATTCTGCGGCGGCGGACGCTTTTTCGGAGGAAATCAAGTCTGACCCGAAAAAGGTTTCGCTGTATATAGGTCTTGCCGATGCATATATCGGTGAGGGCGAATATGAAGCCGCTGTCGATAACCTTTCCGAGGGCTACAATGCAACAAAATCCGACGAGCTTACGGATAAGATGATAAAGATTACCGATGACCTTTATAAAATTGCGGCAAGTAAGGAAGATTATCAGACGGTTCTTTATTGCTGTGAGGCGGTTTTGGAATGTAAGGATGACGAGCCTTCTATTTATGAAACCAAGGCAATGTGCTATTTGCATATGGATCAGGTTGATAAGGCAATCAAAACGGTTTCCGAAGGCGAGGAAAAGACGGGTAGTAAGGACATTTCAGAAAATGTTTCGTCATATCTTTATACGCTCGGAAGCAAGGCATATACGAGCGGCGAAAAAGCTTCTGCAAAGGAGTATTACGAAAAGGTTCTGGAGCTTGATCCCGAAAACGAGGATGCTGCCAACATGATAAAGGCTATAGGTGATACTGCCGAAGAAGCACCAAAGAAGGAAGAACAGAAGGAAGAGAAAGAAGAAGAGCAAAAGGAAGAACAGAAGAGCGAAACTTCCAAAGCTCCTTCTCAGACAAGCCCTTCGGCTCCGACGCAGAATACACAGCAGCAGACAAAGCCTGCGTCCCCTGCGCCTCAGACGGCTCAGCCTGCGCCTCAGACGGCACAGCCTGCACCTCAAAAAGCAAATTACACCGTTCAGATCGGTGCTTATTCAGAAAAGCAGAACGCCGAAAACAAGGTTGCAAAAGCAAATGCGGCAGGCTTTTCCGCTAGCATAAGTGCATCGGGAGGATTATATCATGTGACTATAGGCACATATTCCACCGAAGCCGAAGCAAACAATGTCGCATCCAAGGCTCAGGCGGCGGGATTTAATGTAATTGTATTGACAGATTAAACAAAATGATGTATAATATATGCGTATAGGCGGTGTTTTTTGAAAAAAATCAACTTTTTTTCAAAAAACACTTGCAAAATAGATTAAAATCTGTTATTATAGAATAATCGGAGTTGTATGTTTAGGAGGTGTAATATAGATGGCTAAATGTGATGTATGCGGCAAGGGTCTGTCGTTTGGTATTAAGGTTTCTCATTCTCACAGAAGATCCAACAGAACTTGGGCTCCCAATGTAAGAAAAATTCGCGTAATCGAGAACGGTGCGGTTAAAACAAAGCATGTTTGCACAAGATGTATTCGTTCCGGTAAAATCACCCGCGCAATATAACCTTGGGGATATATGTACTCAAATTACGGGCAACAAATAAGGTCGTATTTCGGTTAAGCACCGTAAATACGGCTTTTTTACTAACTTCGGGAAGGTGAGATTATGGCTCAAAAAGCCGAAAAAGGCTCATTATTAAAATTTTTACTTATTGCAATAATTGTGTCGGTGATTGCATTGGCTGTTTTGTTCAACACTTTTTACACAGCACCAAATCCTGCAACCCATGCGGATATTGACCTTTCTTCGCAAAAGGAAACACCTATAGAATCCGAAGAAAAACAGCACGAGGAACAGCCTGCCGACAGCGATATGCTTAAATCTTTGTCGGATGCCAAAAATGAAATGGACATTGCGTGGAAAAATGCCGAAGAATGGATTGACGAAAACGGCGTAGAAGGCGATTCTGCCATGCTCGAGAATTATCGGAATGAGTATGAAAGCCTGTGCCGTGAGGCGGAAAATCCATCGGGATACACATTGCGGCAGGCAGGGGAAACCGTAATGAATATTAATGAGTTTATCGACAATCTTAACGATTGGATAGAAATGGAAAGATAACATGTATCTTAAAAAACTGGAGATGCAAGGGTTTAAGTCGTTTCCCGATAAGGTAAGGCTGGATTTCACTCCCGGGCTTACGGCGATTGTCGGGCCTAACGGGAGCGGAAAGAGCAACATTACCGATGCGGTCAGATGGGTACTGGGCGAGCAAAGCGCAAAAATGCTCAGAGGTGCCAAAATGGAGGATGTTATTTTCAGCGGCACCGATGCGAGAAAGCCTCTCGGATTTGCGGAGGTCTCGGTAACATTTGACAATTCGGACAAACGGCTTAATATTGAGTATGACGAAGTTACCGTTACAAGACGGGTTTACCGTTCGGGTGACGGAGAATATTTTATAAACCGTGCCTCGGTAAGGCTTAGGGATGTTCATGAGCTGTTTATGGACACAGGCCTTGGAAGGGACGGTTATTCGCTTATCGGTCAAGGTAAAATTGATGAGATTTTAAGTAATAAATCGGAGGACAGACGCCGTGTTTTTGAAGAAGCGGCAGGTATCTCAAAGTATAAATACAGAAAAATCGAAGCGCAGAGAAAGCTTGACGGCACAACGGCAAATCTTGAAAGAATAAGCGATATTGTGTCCGAGCTTGAAGACAGGCTTACGCCGCTTAAGAGACAATCGGAAAAGGCGAAAAAGTTTTTGGAGCTTTCAGAAAGGCTAAAAACTCTTGAAGCCACGGTTTCCGTAATGAACATAGATTTGTTGAAGCATTCCTCGGGCGAGCTTGATGTTAGCCTAAGAGGGCTTAATCAGAGCGCAAAGGACTGCGCAGATGCGCTTGATACTTTGGAAAAAGAAATCGGAAGCCTTTACGAATCCATAGGAACAACCGAGGCTGAAATAGCCGGCGTCCGTGAGGATATAACCTCGTTTGAAGGCAGTATAAATCTGCATTTGAACGAAATTGGGATGAATAAGTCAACTATAGAAGAAAATAAGAATGAAATCTTGCAGCTTGAAGCAGATATTGCTTTATCCGAAAATGATGCTGAAGGCAAGCTTTTGGAAATAGACAGCAAGGAAAAAGAGGTAGAAAAGCTTGAAAATGAGGTAAATACGCTGAAAGAAGCTCTTTTGGAGCTTGAGAACAGCCATTCAAAGTGCCGTGAAAACTGCGAAGCGGCTTTGGAGAGGCTTAATAATGCAAATGAAAATCTTGCGGCTTCCACTGCCGAAGCCTCTGAAATTCGTGCGGCGCTTTCGGGTGCGGATGCACTTCGTGAAAGCTATAAGGCACAGCTTGTTGATGCTGAAAACAACGCCTCCGAGGCTGAGGAAAAGCTGGAGTTTTTGAGAAAATCCGCTGAAGAAATAAGAGCCCGGGCAAATACCGCAGAGGGCAAAAAGCGTGACCTCTTGAGAGAAAAGGACAAAATTAAAGCAGAAATTCTTGTTTTGGAGAAAAAGTACGGTTCGGACGGGCAGATGCTTTCGGATAAAGAGTCGCTTTTAAATATGAAGCGTGACAGAATAAGAATGCTGACAGAGCTTGAAAATGAATATGAAGGCTATCACAAGGGCGTAAAGTCTGTAATGCAGGCGGTTTCCTCCGAGCTTAAAAATGCGGATATTCGCGCGCCTCTTTCGAGGCTTATTACTATTGAAAACGATTACACCACTGCGATTGAAGCGGCTTTGGGCGGTGCTCTCCAGAATATTGTGACGGGAAGCGAAGAGGACGCCAAGGCGGCGATTTCGTACCTGAAAAATACAAGGGGCGGCAGGGTGACATTTTTGCCGCTTACATCTGTTCGTGCAAGGAAATTTGACGAAAAATTAAGCGGATTTGACGGATTTATCGGTCTTGCATCGGAGCTTTGCGGCTTTGACGAGGAGTATAGAGGTATTATTTCAAGTCTTTTGGGTTCTGTTGCCGTGACGGATAACATTGCAAATGCCGTAAATATGGCAAAAAAGTGCTCGTATCGCTTCAAAATAGTAACCTTAGACGGTGAAATTATTTCGCCGGGAGGCTCGATTACAGGCGGTAATTCCGGTAAATCAAATGGAATTCTGACTCGTGCCGGAGATAAAAACAGGCTTACCGAGGAGTGCGAAAAGCTTTCTGAGGCTGTTAACAAGCTTAAGGAAAAGAATAAGTCCACGGCAGAAGAGCTGTCGGATAAAAACGAACAGCTATCCGATGTTGAGGCAAGAATATCAGAAGCGGATGCCGAAATTCTGTCTTTGGCAGGCGAGGATAACAGATTGTGTTTTGAAATAAGCCGTGAAACCAAGGAAAAAGAGAAAAATATTGAGCTTGCGTCAAGGTCAAGCGAAAGAATTTCGGATATAGAAACACAGACGAAGGACAAAAGAAACAGGCTATCGGAGCTTTCCGAACAAAACAGAAAGTTCGGTGAGGATTGCGAAGAGCTTAAAAATCTGTATGAAAAAGCAGTTGAAGCCGAAAGAAAGGCTTCCTCCGAGGTTTCAGAAGCAAAAACCGAGGTTCTGAGCGCAGAAAAAACTGCGGCGATAGAAAAAGAAAGAATTAATTCCTTGAAAATTACACATTCGGCGGCGGTAAGCTCCGCTTCTGCCGCAAAGGAAAAGCGAGAGGCTTTGCTTTTTAAGAACACAACTCTTTTTGCTGATATTGAGATTAACCAAAAGAAAATCGAGGGCTTGAACGATTCTATCGAGCAAAAACGGTTAAGGATGAACGAGATAGAGCAGAGAAAGGCGGCAAGAGCCGATGAAATTAATTCAAAGCAGGCATCGGTAAAGAACGAAAGAGAACGCTTTGCATCGCTGCAGACCGAAATTTCAAAGCTTGAAACACGCAAAAACAAGTGCGAAATGGAAACGGATGCAATAATAAATAAGCTTTGGGATGATTACGGGCTTACTTATGTTACGGCGGCGGAATTTAAGTGCGAGATTGAAAGTCTATCGACTGCAAAAAATGAGATTTCCGGGCTTAAACGGCAGATTTCCGCACTGGGTTCAATCAATGTTGACGCCATAGAGGAGTACAAGACCGTAAAAGAACGCTATGAGTTTCTGTCAGGTCAGAGAAATGACCTTATCGAGGCAAAGACATCTCTTGAAAAAACCATTGCCGATATGCAGGAGCTTATGAAAAAAGTTTTTTCCGAGCAGTTTAAGATAATAAATGCCCATTTTTCCGAAACCTTCAAACAGCTTTTCGGAGGCGGAAGGGCAGAACTTAAGCTTTCCGACCCTTCTGATGTTCTGGAAAGCGGTATTGATATTGATGTTCAGCCACCGGGGAAAAGACTGCAAAATCTTATGCTTCTTTCCGGAGGAGAAAAAGCGCTTTGCGCAATAGCAATTATTTTTGCAATACTTAAAACGCGTCCCGCGCCGTTTTGTATATTTGATGAAATAGAAGCGGCACTTGATGATGTTAATGTGTATCGTTTTGCGGAGTATCTTAAGATTATGAACGAAAAATCGCAGTTTATGGTTGTAACTCACAGACGAGGCACTATGGAGGCGGCGGACAAGCTTTACGGTGTGACAATGCCGAAAAAGGGCATTTCGGAGATGCTGGAGCTTAATGTTTCCGAGCTCGATAAAAAAATCAAACTTAATTAAAGGGGTAAACTATGGGCTTTTTTGATAAATTGAAAAACGGACTTTCCAAAACCAGAGAGAATTTTTCTCAAAAGGTGAACGAGGTATTCAAGGTTTTCAGAACCGTTGACGAGGAGCTTTTTGAGGAGCTTGAAGAAGCGCTTATCACTGCCGATGTGGGTGTGAATACATCCATGGAGATAATCGAAAGATTAAGAGATACCGTTAAAACAAAGAATATTCAGGAGGCGGACGAGGTTAAAGGAGAGCTTAAGTCGATAATTTACGATATGTTAAGCTCGGA
Source organism: uncultured Eubacteriales bacterium (assembly GCA_902492655.1). Classification (GTDB taxonomy): domain Bacteria; phylum Bacillota; class Clostridia; order HGM11514; family HGM11514; genus CAKSKB01. The sequence continues at coordinate 8,403 of CABUMF010000027.1, forward strand.
AAATCCGGAGCTTAATCTGTCTTCAAAACCGTCTGTCATTTTGGTAATCGGCGTAAACGGTGTTGGTAAGACTACATCAATAGGTAAGATTGCATCTCTTTTAAAGCGTGACGGAAAAAGCGTCCTGCTTGCCGCTGCCGATACATTCAGAGCCGCGGCGATTGAGCAGCTTGAGGTATGGGCGGACAGAGCCGGGGTTGATATTATCAAGCACAGCGAAGGCTCCGACCCGGCTGCGGTTATTTTCGATGCCGTAAATGCCGCAAAAACAAGAAATGTCGATGTGTTGATTTGCGATACCGCAGGCAGACTTCACAACAAGGTTAACCTCATGAATGAGCTTAACAAGATTTTCCGAGTGATAGAGAGAGAGCTGCCCGGTGCCTCAAAGGAGGTTCTTCTGGTACTTGACGCCACAACGGGACAGAATGCACTTTCTCAGGCAAAAATGTTTGGTGAAACTGCGGCGATAACAGGAGTTGTTCTCACAAAGCTTGACGGAACCGCAAAGGGCGGAGCGGTTATTGCAATCAATAATGAGCAAAGCATACCCGTAAAGCTCATAGGTGTCGGAGAGGGTATTGACGATTTGCAGTATTTTAACCCGAAAGAGTTTGCGGATGCATTGTTTGCAGACGGTGATGAAAAAAATGAAAACATTGAAGAATAAATTATCGGGATTTTTGGACAATCATAAGCTTATTAGGCAAATGCTGAGGTTCAGCATTATAGGAATCAGCGCATTCTTTATAGATACGGCTCTTTTCTGGTTGTTCATAAAATGCGGAATAAATCAAAATGTTGCTCTGGCGTTGGCTTTTATAATAACCCTCATATACAACTACATTTTCAGCATTGAGTGGGTATTTGATTCCAAAAAGAAGAACAGCAGCTCCACGTTATTTGTGTTTTCTGTTTTAAGTGCAATAGGGCTTTTGCTTACGGAATTGATTTACAGCCTCATTATCCACGGTGTAATAGATTATTGTCTCCAAATTGCACCGACCGATGTGTGGAAGCTGTTTGCAAAGGTGGTATCGTCATTTATCGTAATGGTTTACAATTTTATAACAAGAAAGTTTTTCCTGGAAAAAACATTGAAAAAATCGTCGGACAATTAATGTCCGGCGATTATTTCACTCCAATTTTCGGGCAGATTTCTTTTACGGGACAGGTTTCGCATTTCGGGCTTCTTGCATTGCAGTATGCCCTTCCGTGAAACACAAGCGTGTGGCAAAATCTTGTCTGATAATCCTCGGGAACTATTTTTTTGAGGTCAAGCTCGATTTTGTACGGGTCACTGTTTTTTGTGAGACCAAAACGGTTCGACAGCCTTATGCAATGGGTATCCACCACAACCGAAGGCTTTTCGTATATATCACCGAGAATTATGTTTGCGGTTTTTCTGCCTGTACCCGGAAGGCGTGTCAGCTCCTCCATGGTATCGGGAACTTCACCTCCGAAATCGGAAAGAAGCATTTTGCAGCAACCGATTATGTTCTTAGCCTTGTTTCTGTAAAACCCGGTTGAGCGGATGTCATTTTCAAGCTCGGATAAATCCGCATTGGCAAAGTCCTCTACGGATGTATATTTCTTAAATAAATCTTTGGTTACAATATTCACCCTCGCGTCCGTGCATTGTGCGGCAAGCTGTGTTGCAATAAGAAGCTCATAGGGCTTTTTGAAATCAAGAGAGCAGCAAGCGGTAGGGTATTCCTTATCAAAAATCTCTTTGAGTTTTAATACAAAGTCTTTTTTTCTCATATCAGTATTCCTCCAAAAAGCTGTGACTGCCATTTTCGTCTTTATATGAAATTACGGTTTCGATATTGACATTTTCAACACTTTTGAATATATTTCCTTCCACAAACGGATTGGTTTCTTTAAGCTTTTTAATCAGATTTTTGGTTTCAAGCCTTTTCGAGCCGGTTCTGCTTGAAGTCAGACACGCCTCCGATGTGCAGGTATCGGTGAATTTGCAGGCGCATTGTATAAATCCGAGAGCGTTATAATCACGCCACGCCTTGATGTCGTCCTCTCTTATGAGGTACATGGGACGGATAAGCTCCATTCCTTCAAAATTGGTGCTTTTGAGCTTGGGCATCATTGTCTGAATTTGTCCGCTGTAAAGCATACCCATAAGGATTGTTTCTATCACATCATCATAGTGATGCCCGAGTGCAATTTTGTTGCATCCCAGCTCCTTGGCTTTGGCATAAAGATAGCCCCTTCTCATCCTTGCGCAGATATAGCAGGGCGACTTTTCAATGTTGTAAACAGCGTCAAAAATATTGCTTTCAAATATGGTTATGGGTATTCCCATGAGCTTTGCGTTGTGCTCGATTATATCACGGTTTTCGGGGCTGTAACCGGGATCCATAACCAAAAAAACAAGCTCAAACGGAAATTTCCCGTGCCTTTTAAGCTCCTGAAAAAGCTTTGCCATGAGCATCGAATCTTTTCCTCCCGATATACACACCGCAACCCGGTCGCCGGGGGATAAAAGCTCATATCTTTTTATTGCCGCTGCGAATTTTGAAAACAGCTGCTTTTTGAATTTTTTCTGTATGCTTTTTTCGATTTTATCACGGGCAAAGGCTTCATCCTCGGCTTCAATCCTTGCCCTCAGCCACCCTACATAGCCCTCCTTGAGACTTACCGCGTCATAACCCTGTTCGCATAAATCCTCTGCCAAATCGCGTGTAAGCACCCCTGATTTACAGCAAAGGATGATTTTTTTATCTTTGTCAAGCTCGCTCCTTGGAATTTCATCAAGGGGAATATTTATTGAATTTTCGATAGAGCCGTATTCAAAAGACTCTCTGCTTCTGACATCTATAATAATTGCTTCGGATTTGTCCAAAGCTTCAAGCTCTTTTAGCGTGATTTCTGCCATGTAAGTCACCTTCCTTCATACATTATAGCACGAAATCGGCATTTTTGGCAAGCGTTTTCCTCAAAAAACAAAAAACACCGCTCAAACCCTTGACAGATACACGCAAAATTTGGTATAATTAATTATTAATAACTTATACGAGAGGAGCTGTATTTTTTATGCTTAATGACAAGATTTTGTACGAGGGACTTACATTTGACGATGTTCTGCTTATTCCGCAGAAATCGGATGTGCTTCCGAAGGATGTTGACATCAGCACAAGGCTGACAAAGAAGATAAAACTTAATATTCCGCTTATGAGTGCGGCTATGGATACCGTAACCGAGGCGAAGTTTGCAATAGCAATCGCAAGAGAGGGCGGAATAGGTATTATACATAAGAATATGAGCATTGAAGATCAGAAGAATGAGGTTGATAAGGTTAAGCGTTCAGAAAACGGCGTAATTGTTGATCCTTTCTTTCTTTCGCCGGACAATACTCTTGCGGAAGCCGATGCTCTTATGGGCAACTATAAGATTTCAGGTGTTCCGATTGTGGACGAAACCGGAACCTTGGTGGGTATTCTGACAAATCGTGACCTCAGGTTTGAGGTTGACTTCTCCAAAAAAATCGGCAAGGTTATGACAAAAGAAAACCTGATTACAGCTCCTGTCGGAACAACTCTCGAACAGGCTCAGGAAATTCTCAGAAATCATAAGGTCGAAAAGCTTCCCATTGTGGACGAAAACGGAAAGCTTAAGGGGCTTATAACTATAAAGGATATTGAAAAATCGAGCAGATACCCCAATTCTGCAAGAGATGCAAGGGGCAGACTTCTTGTCGGCGCCGCAATAGGGGATACTGCTGATGTTCTGGACAGAGTAAGTGCTTTGGTTGAAGCCGGAGTTGATGTTGTGTGTCTTGATTCCGCTCACGGTCATTCCTCAAGAATTTCTGCGGCTGTAAGAAAGGTGAAGTCGGCATTTCCGGAGCTTCAGGTCATTGCAGGAAATATCGCAACTGGTGAGGCTGCCCGTGACCTTATAGAAGCCGGAGCCGATGCGGTTAAGGTCGGTATGGGCCCCGGATCTATCTGCACCACCCGAGTTGTTGCAGGTATCGGAGTTCCGCAGATTACGGCTGTTTCCAATGTCTATGAGGTTGCAAAGGAATATGGTATTCCAGTTATTGCAGACGGTGGCATAAAGTATTCCGGTGATATTACAAAGGCTATCGCCGCAGGTGCGGATGTTGTTATGATGGGTAGTATTTTTGCGGGCTGCGAGGAAAGCCCCGGAGCAATCGAAATTTACCAGGGTAGAAATTACAAGGTTTACAGGGGTATGGGTTCTTTGGCGGCTATGGCAGTCGGCAGTAAGGACAGATACTTCCAGTCGGATTCCAAAAAGTTTGTTCCCGAAGGCGTTGAAGGTCGTGTGCCCTACAAGGGACATGCTTCCGAAACCATTTATCAGCTTCTCGGCGGCCTTCGTTCGGGTATGGGTTATTGCGGAACAGCTTCAATTCAGCTTCTTAAGGAAAACGGAAAGTTTGTCAGAATCACAAGCGCCGGTCTTCGTGAAAATCATCCTCATGATATTCAGATAACAAAGGAAGCGCCTAACTACTCACTTATGAACTAAAATCCACTCCTCGGAGGTTTTGTCGTGGCTGATTCTAAAAAGATATTGAAAACCGCAAGCTTTATGGTTGTTGCAACCTTGCTTGCAAAGGTTTTCGGACTTCTTCGTGAAATGTTTCTTGCCTCAACATTCGGCACAAACTATATTGCCGATTCGTTCGTTGCGGCAAGCAATGTTCCGCTCACGCTGTTCGATATGATTATCGGCGGAGTGATTTCATCAACATTTATACCGATTTTTAACGAGTATCTCGAAAAAGATAAGGACAAAGACGAGCCGAAAGCAAGAGCAATGCGCTTTGCAAATCTTTATGTAAACACAATTCTCCTAATCACATTTGTGATTACGGTATTGGGAGTTGTGTTTTCAAAGCAGCTTATATCCGTTTTGGCACCCGGGCTTGAGGGGGAGGCAAATGCGCTTGCGGTATCGCTTTCAATGATTTTATTCCCGATGCTTATTTTTACGGGACTTGCATACTCCTTTGTTGGAATTTTGCAGTCCTTCGGGGAATATAACATCCCTTCTGTAATAAGTCTTGTATCAAACGGTGCAATTATTGCTTATTTTATTGTTTTTTCGGACAAATTCGGCGTTTACGGTCTTGCGGTTGCAATGCTTATCGGTTGGGGGCTTCAGGCTCTTGTGCAGGTTCCGTGGCTTAAAAAATTCGGCTTTAGCTATCGCCCCATGCTCTCTTTTCGTGATGATGGGATAAGATCTGCCGCCCGTCTTGCACTTCCGATGCTCGTCAGCACCTGGGTTCAGCCTCTTTGTACGCTGATTAATACGGTTTTGGCATCCTATGCCTCGGTTTCCGCTCTTAATTATGCAAACAAGCTTTACCTTATCGTGACAGGTGTTTTTTCGTTTGTTGTAACGAATCTTATTTTCCCCATGATGTCAAGAGCGTCCGTTGCGGGAAAAAAGGATGAGGTTAAGGAAATGACGGTTACGTCCCTTAAATCCATTGCCGCAATAATTCTGCCGATTATGGTAATTTTCTTTTTGATGTCGGGGAACATCACAAGCATTATTTATGAGCGAGGAGAATTTAACGGCAAATCGGTAATGCTTACTGCCGGTGCGCTCAAATACTATTCTCTCGGAATGCTTACTTATGCATTTTGTGAGATTATGAACAAGTCGTTTTTTGCAATGCACAACTCAAAAACCCCGATGATTACTTCGGTTTCGAGCATCGTTGTCAACATTGTGCTTTGTGTGCTGTTTTTCAGCGGATTTGACATGGGGCTTAAGGGGCTTGCTCTTGCCGCCGCTCTTTCATCGGTTGTAAATGCGGCGCTTTTGTACTTTTTCCTTTGCCGTCATTATAAAAAGAACGGCTTCGGCGGAAAGGGCGTCCTTTCAAAGAGCAATATATTAGATATAGTAAAAATCATTGCGAGTGCCGCAGTCATGGCGGCAGTTACATATTTTGTTATGAGGCTTTTGCCCGATATGAATAAATATGCGGCATTTTTGATTCCTGCGGTATGCGGCGCCGTTGCATATGTAATCAGCTGTGTGGTTTTGCGTGTTGATGAGCTTTCGATACTGATCGGTATATTTAAAAAGAAGGGTGATAATGTTGAAAGATAGCTTTTTTGTGTCTTTGATATGCACTTTCGGCGCATATATTTTGCGTCTTTATAAAAACAGCTTCTTAAGTGTTATCGTTGAGAAAATATATGGTTTTTTCAGCCGCAAATGGAATGACAGCAGAATTGTCGGTGCTTTTTTCTCCAAAGCCGAATCTAAATCATTTGCCGAAGAATGTGCATTGAAAATTAAGAATTTATATCTTTCGGTGGGCGGTTTTCTAAGAAATGCTTATTCCGGCTCTGTGATACTTAAAAGCATTTTTGGGTTCATGTACGGGATTATTGCACTCAATTCAAGGGCTGTCGGAATACTGCTTTGCGGAATTTCGATAGGCAGCTGCGTTTCAATTATCGCATTTGGCGGCAGTGTTAAGCTTTATTCAATACTGATTTTGGCTTTCGGCGTAATTTTAAGTGTTTATAATGTGAACATTTCATCCTTTGCCGAAAATTCAAAAATCATTCGTGCATTTGATTCCCTTTTCGGCTTTGGATTTTCATATAAGCTTGGGGTTAAGGAATTTTTCGGAGGAGCATATGTTGTTTCGCTTTTGGTAGGCGGTATATCGGGCGTTCTTCTTTATAAGTCCGTTATTTTGGCACTCATTCTCATTGCAGGCATTTTCGGAGCCTGCCTTTTGCTGAAATACCCCTGTATTGGAGCTTTCGCGGCTGTATTTGCGGCTCCGTTTGTTCCCACAATGCTTCTTGTGGCAATCGTGCTGTTCAGCTTTGTATGCTTTGTTGTCAACAGCGTTTATTACGGAAGGCTGCCGAAGAAATTAAGCACGCTGAGCATTATAATTTGTCTGTTTATCGTTGTCAACGCAATAAGTGCGGTAACCTCGTTCAAAATGGTAAACAGCTTGCAGGTATTTGCGGTTACTGCGTCAATGATGCTTGTTTACTTCGTCATTTCGGGTACCGTAAGGGACAAGAAGATGCTTTATGCAATCCTTCGTGTATTTATGGTTTCGGGTGCGATTGTTGCGGTTTACGGAATTTTGCAATACCTGCTCGGTTGGGGGCTTGATGTCAAAAACGCATGGATTGACGAGGAAATGTTTGAAGATGCGACGGTGCGTGTTTATTCAACGCTTGAAAATCCGAATGTTCTCGGTGAGTATCTTTTGCTTACGCTTTTCCCGTGCATGATTTTCATGTTCAAATCGGACAGGTGGTATTCAAAGGCTCTTTACGGCGTGTTTTTTGCGGCTATGCTTGTTTGTCTTGTTCTGACTCAATCGAGAGGCTGCTGGATTGGCTTTATAATCGGAGTTGCAATTTTCATAACCTTTACCCACGGAAAACTTTGGGGCTTTTTGCCTCTTGCGCTGCTGTTTGCTCCGCTTGTTCTGCCGCAGTCTATCATTGCGAGGTTCGGAAGTATAGGCGACCTAAACGACACATCGTCATCCTACAGAATGTTTATCTGGCTGGGTACAATAAAAATGCTTAAAAGCTTTTGGCTTAGCGGCGTAGGGCAGGGAAGCCAGGCTTTCAATGCGGTGTATGCATACTATTCGTACAGCGCTATAAATGCGCCTCATGCTCACAATTTGTACCTGCAAATTTTTGCGGAGTCCGGCATTGCGGCAATTACGGCTTTTTTAGCAATATGCGTAAGCTGGTTCAGGCGTGTTGCGACAGTTTTCAGAAAGCATAAGCTAAGCAACCGTATGCTCAGCCTGACAGCCATTGCCATTGGCTCTGCAATGGCGGCATATCTCGTTGAAGGTCTTTTTGATTATGTTTTCTATAACTACAGAGTAATGTGCTTGTTCTGGGCGGTTTTGGGAATTGGCGCTGCTCTGCATAATTCGGAGGAGGTGTCTTCGTGATTAAGGTATTACAGGTTTCGAGCGATACGAATATCGGAGGAGCCGGAAAATGTATTCTTACTTTTCTCGAAAATTATGACAGAAGCCGTTTTGATATGGCTGTGGTTTTGCCTAAGAACAGTCTTTTAAAGCCACACATTGAGGCTCTCGGAGTAAGAATAATCGAGGCGGACGGTATTGCGGACAAATCCTTGGGATTTGAGGGTATAAAAAGCCTCAAAAAAATATTCAAGCAAGAAAAACCCGATGTTATTCACACTCATGCCAGTATGTCTGCAAGGATTGCTGCAAGGCTTTGCAAAGGAATTAAAATCGTTTACACGAGGCACTGCGTGTATGAGCCTTCTCCCCGAATATCAAAGGGGATAGGCAAGAAAATAAACGGCTTTGTCAACAACTACTTTACGGACGAAATAATTGCCGTTGCGGAGGCTGCCAAGAAAAATCTGACCGACAGCGGCGTGGACGAACGGAAAATCAAGGTTATACTTAACGGAATAAAGCCTATTGAGCCTTTGACCGATGATGAAAAGTCTGCTATAAAGAAAAAATACGGGATAGGCGAAAATCAAAAAGTTGTATCAATTCTTGCAAGGCTTGAGCCGGTTAAGGGACACGAATTTTTGCTCCAAGCGGCAAAGACGGTGAAGGAAAAGGGCTTTGATGTTAAGTTTATCATTGCCGGAACGGGCTCTGTGGAGAACGAGCTTAAACAGCTTTCCGACGAAATGGGGCTTTCGGATACGGTTTTGTTCACCGGATTTGTAAGCGATGTAAGAGAAATCGTGAACATTACGGACATTTCAGCAAACGCATCCTACGGCACAGAGGCTACAAGCATTGCCCTTTTGGAAGGAATGTGTCTCGGTAAGCCTGCGGTTGTAAGTGATTTCGGCGGAAATCCGGGGGTTATCGAAAACGGAGTTAACGGATTTTTGTTTGAAGCGAAAAATTCTTCGGAAATGGCTGAAAGATTTTGCGATATTTTAGGAAATGATGAGCTTTATAAATCCCTTTGCGAGGGCTCTGTAAGGAGATTTAATGAAAAATTCACTGCGGATATTTACACCGAAAACATAGAGAATGTATATTCCGCATTGTGCGAGAAGGAGTAAGGATATGGCTAAAAAGAGATTTAATTTTATAGATATTCTTATTGTTGCGGTTGTAGTTTTGGCAATCGTTGCGGTATGCGTAATGTATAATTCCAAAACTTCAAAGAAAAACCACGGTTCATCCGGCGATTTGGTATTTTCCGTGGAGGTGACGGAGGTTGATAGTAATTACATGGATTCGGTTTCAAAGGGCGACCGTGTAATTTTCGGAACCTCAAGCTCCGATGAAGCAGAGGTTATTGATTTTGAGTTCAAACCGGCAAGGAAGCTTGAAAAGAACACCGTTGACGGAACCTTTGTTTTAAGCGAAACCGAAAACTTATGCGACGCGATTATTACGCTTAAGGGCAAAGCAACCCGTACCGATGACGATATAAAAATCGGTTCAACGGCAATCAAAACGGGCGATGAGTTTGAAGGCAAAGCCAAGGGCGCAAGCGACGATTCAAAGGCATATCTTATAAACGGATTTGTTCTCGATATGTCGATAGAGTAGGGGGTGCGGGGCGATGAAAAACAGAAAATTCAATCTTCTTGATATATTTATTATTCTGGTTATCTTGGTATGTGTTGTCGGAGCCGGCTTCAGGTTTTTGGGCAGCTCTTCAAAGCTTCGCTCAAAGAACAGCTCTTTTGATTATGTCATCAAAGTGGGAAGCTTAAGGCAGTGCTCGGTTGATGCCATAAAAAAAGCCGCTGAGGAAAATGCGCAGATTACCGATGATGTTCGTAAAAACGCTGTGGGCAATGTTTATGCTTATGAGGTGGTGCCTGCTCGGGATTATGTTACAAAGGATAACGGCGAGAGGGTGCTTTCGGATGTGCCCGAGAGGTTTGATGTTTATATTTATGTCAGGGCTGTCGGGGAGGTTACCGACCAAAGCTATATTACAAAAAGCGGCAACGAAATTCTTATTGACCGCGAAACCTACTACACCACCTGCTGGAACGGCTTTTACGGTGAGGTTTGGGATGTCGGCTTAGATTTGTCGGCAGAAAAGTATAACTAAAAAGAGGAAAATCCCTTCGCTTTGCAGAATATTAGGCAAACGGAGGGATTTTTATGAATGATAAAGCAAGTATAACTGCGCTTATGTCGGCGTTCGGAAGGGCATATCATGCGGAAAATGAAGTTGTTCCGATTTTTACCGATAATATTGCAATGCGTTTTATGACGGACGAGGAGTTCGAGGCTGTAAAGGGATATATATTGGGCGGTGCGGATTTTTTTGAGCCGGGCGTAAAGGACAGATTTCCCTCTGAACGCGAGCTGCTTTTATATCTTGTGAATAATTACATTGCACCAACTCCCCTATGCAGAAGCGCATATTGTGAGGAGGCACTTAAGACTGCCTTCAAAACAGGAACACAGCAATATGTAATTTTGGGTGCGGGATTGGATTCGTTTGCTTTCAGAGAGCCGGAAATATTGCGTGATTATGCGGTATTTGAGGTTGACCATCCGAAAACTCAAGAGGATAAGCTAAAAAGAATAAAGCAAAGCGGATTGGAAATACCTTCAAATCTTCATTTTGCCTCTGTTGATTTTACGAAGGACAGTCTTATGGAAAAGCTCATTTTGGAAGGCTTCGACAAGAATAAAAAAACATTCTTTTCCTGGCTTGGCGTCAGCTACTATCTCGACCGTGACGATATTGAGAAAATGCTATACTCGCTGTCCCGTTTTGCATCCAACGGCAGTACGCTTCTGTTTGATTATGCAGATGAAACGCTTTTTCTTTCGGACATTAAAAGAGTGAGGAATATGATAGAAATGGCGGCGGCGGGCGGAGAAAAAATGAAATCAAGCTTTGATTTGCTATCTCTTGATATGATGCTTTCAGACTACGGCTTTATGGTTTATGAAATCCTGAAGCCGAGGGATATTCAAAAAAGATTTATAAAGCCGTCTTCTGCCGACATGAAGGCATTTGAACATATAAACTATGTGCAGGCGGTTTTTAAGAAAAGATAATAATTTATACAGAAGGTGAGCTTATGCCTTTGCAGATTATCAGGCAGGACATAACCAAAATGAAGGTTGACGCAATTGTAAATACAACCAATGAGAAAATGATCGGCTACAGCGGCGTGGATTTAGCGGTGCACGAGGGAGCGGGCGCCGAGCTTGACAGGGAGTGCGCCAAAATCGCGCCGTTAGGGCTCGGAACGGCAAAAATAACAAAGGGTTATAACCTTGATGCTAAATATATTATTCATACATCGGGTCCTGTGTGGCAAGGTGGACTTGACGGTGAAAGCATTATACTAAAATCCTGTTATCTTGAATCGTTAAAGCTTGCGCTTAGTTATAACTGTAAAACTGTCGCATTCCCGCTTATTTCTTCCGGGGTTTACGGATACCCGAAGGATCGTGTGCTGAAATTTGCCGTTTCGGTAATAACCGAATTTCTGTTTGAACATGAAATGACGGTGTATATCTGCGTTTTTGACCGTACATCTTATGAGTTCAGCAAGACTTTATTTTCGGAAATTAAAGAGTATATTGATGACAAGTACGCAATAAAAGCCGAAGAAGCGTGCTTAAAAAGCACGATTTTGTCTAATTGCGATACCGATCTGGCATCTAATAACTATTCCGACGGAAAAAGCAAATCATTCTACAAATACATGAAAGATATGGACAAAACCTTTGCAAGAAAGCTTTTTGATTTAATTGACGATCGTGGAATGAGCGATGTTGAGTGCTACAAAAAGGCAAATGTGGACAAAAAGACCTTTTCAAAAATCAAGTGTAATCCCGATACATACAGACCGTCAAAGCAAACTGCGGTCGCCTTTGCAATAGCTCTGCATCTGAATTTTGACGAAACCCAAGGCTTGCTTGCCTCAGCCGGGCTCACTTTGTCCCGAAGCTTTACTTTTGATAAGATAATCATGTACTTCATTCAAAATGGAATCTATGATGTTTTTGAAATAAACGAGGCACTTTTTGAGTTTGACCAGGTTTTGCTCGGTTGTTAAAAAGGTCACCCGTCAAGCGACCAAAAGTAAATCCGAATGATTTATAATAAGATCATAAGGTGATGAACGCCTTAGGATCTTATTTTTTTGGAGGTAACGAAATGAAAACCATTGAATTGGGCAGAGAAAATCTCAATAAGGAATTTTTTGAAAACATCTTATTCTTCATGATTGCCGAAGGCGGTGCTATGGGCGGGCCCGGTGCTGTTAATTTTGTGAAGACAGACGGCAATCTGTATCACTTGAACTATGTATTTGGTGATTTCAAATATGAAGAAATTCTTGCGGTGTTCCCCACATTGGGCGAATGTGAATTTGGTATGTTCGGAATGAATAGCAAGGTCCCTAAAGGCTGGAACTATGTAGATCTCGGAATGGGAAATAGCCTGATTGTTAAGTCTGAGGTATATCCTTCATTTAAAAAGCTTATCGGCAAGTGCAAATCCGCAGGTGAAATCTATCAAAGCTGGATCGACTATGCAGAAAAAATTATAAACTCAAAAGGAGATATAGAAATGAAAAACAATGTAACCGAACTCGTGTTTATTTTGGATCGCAGCGGCTCTATGGCAGGCCTTGAAGGCGACACCGTGGGAGGCTTTAATGCAATGATTGAAAAGCAGAAAATGCAAGACGGAGAATGTTATGTTTCAACAGTATTATTCAGCGGTGAGTCTTTTGTCCTGCATGACAGAGCAAGACTTTCTGACATTAAGCCAATGAGGGCGGATGACTATATTGTCGGCGGATGCACGGCACTTATTGATGCTATAGGCGGAGCGATTCATCACATCGGAAATGTCCATAAGTATGCCCGCAAAGAGGATGTGCCCGAGCACACGGTATTTGTGATAACAACTGACGGTTTGGAAAACGCAAGTCATAACTACAGCGCTCATGATGTCAAACGAATGATTGAAAGGCAAAAGGAACGGTACGGATGGGAGTTTTTGTTTATCGGTGCAAACATAGATGCCGTTGAAACTGCGGCTCGCATTGGTATAGACGATGACAGAGCCGTAAACTACAACGCCGACAAGAAGGGAACTAAAATTTTGTATGAATCTGTGTCGGATGCGGTAGGATGTATTCGGGAAAACAAGTCCATAGGCAAGGAATGGAGCGAAAAGATTAATGATGATTTTGAAAAAAGAGGTGCAAAAAAATGATAGGTGCGATTTTAGGCGATATAGTAGGTTCAAGATTTGAGTTTAACAATATCAAGACGAAGAATTTCGAATTGTTTGACAAGAATTGTTATTTTACCGATGATTCCGTTATGACGATTGCGGTTGCAAAAGCTCTCATGGAATATGAGCATATTGATAAAAATAATGTGGAGGACTTCAAGAAAACCTTGATTCATGTTATGCATGAAGTAGGGAGGAAGTACCCCGATTGCGGATACGGAGGTAATTTTTGCAGATGGATTATGAATAATCACACCGAACCGTACAACAGCTTCGGAAACGGCTCCGCAATGCGTGTATCGTCTGTGGGGTGGCACGCAAAAACGCTTGAGGATGCAGAGTTTATTGCAAGGGCAACAGCCGAGATTACTCACAATCACCCGGAGGGCATAAAGGGTGCCGTTGCAACGGCGGGTGCGGTTTATCTTGCAATAACAGGTGCTTCGATGGATGCAATCAAAGAATACATTTCAAGATATTATAAAATTGATTTTACACTTGACGATATTCGTCCCGTGTATGATTATGATGTGACCTGTCAGGGCACGGTTCCGCAGGCTATGCAGGCGTTTTTCGAGTCAAAAAGCTTTGAGGATGCAATACGAAATGCAATTTCATTGGGAGGTGACAGTGACACCATGGCGGCAATTACCGGCGCTGTTGCCGAAAGCTACTACGGTATCCCTGAAGATTTGAAGGAAACCGCTCTTTCCTATCTTGATGAAAGGCTTTTGATTATCACCGAGGATTTTGAAACACGGTTTTTGAACAATAATGCTTAGACAAACATAAAAAGCAGACTGCAAATTGCAGCCTGCTCTTTTGTTTGATATTATAATCCGTACAAACGATTATCAGTCAGCTACGGAAGCAACAACGCCGGAACCTACTGTACGTCCGCCTTCACGGATAGCGAATCTCAAACCTTCTTCAATAGCGATAGGTGTGATGAGCTCAACAGAGATAGAAACGTTATCTCCGGGCATGCACATTTCAACGCCGTCAGGAAGAGAAATTACGCCTGTAACGTCAGTTGTTCTGAAATAGAACTGAGGTCTGTAGTTGTTGAAGAAAGGTGTATGACGGCCACCTTCATCCTTAGTAAGAACGTAGATTTCGCCCTTAAACTTTGTGTGAGGATGAATGGAACCGGGCTTAGCAAGAACCTGACCTCTTTCGATTTCGTCTCTTGCAACACCACGGAGAAGAGCACCGATGTTATCGCCGGCTTCAGCATAGTCCATTGTCTTTCTGAACATTTCGATACCGGTAACAACAACCTTACGCTTTTCATCTGTAAGACCAACGATTTCAACTTCATCGTTGAGGTTGAGCTGACCTCTTTCAACTCTACCTGTAGCAACAGTACCACGACCGGAGATCGAGAATACGTCCTCGACAGGCATAAGGAAAGGAAGATCAGTCTTTCTTTCAGGTGTAGGAATGTATTCATCTACAGCTTCCATAAGCTTGAGGATAGGCTGATACTCGGGAGCATCCTGAGTTGTAGCGGTAGATTCAAGTGCTGCAAGTGCAGAACCTGTGATGATCGGGATTTCATCACCCGGGAATTCGTATTCGTTGAGAAGGTCTCTGATTTCCATTTCAACGAGCTCGAGAAGTTCGGGATCGTCAACCTGGTCAGCCTTGTTCATGAATACTACGATGTAAGGTACGCCAACCTGTCTGGAAAGAAGAATGTGTTCACGAGTCTGAGGCATAGGACCGTCAGCAGCGGAAACAACGAGGATAGCGCCGTCCATCTGAGCAGCACCGGTGATCATGTTCTTAACATAATCGGCATGTCCGGGGCAGTCAACGTGAGCGTAGTGACGTTTTTCTGTTTCATACTCAACATGAGCTGTAGAGATTGTGATACCTCTTTCTCTTTCTTCGGGAGCACCGTCGATCTGATCATAAGCTTTAAAGTCAGCCTTACCAGAGAATGAGAGTACCTTTGTGATTGCAGCAGTCAAAGTTGTCTTACCATGGTCAACGTGACCGATTGTACCAATGTTAACATGGGGTTTGGTTCTTTCGAATTTTTCCTTAGCCATTAGGAAATCCTCCTTAATTCTTAAAAATTTTATAATTATATTCTACCATAAATCAGCAGAAAAATCAATACCTAAAATCAGTCTTCTGATTTTGAACGTTTTTTAATGATCTCCTCAGCGATACTTCTCGGAACTTCCTCGTAGTGTGAGGGGAACATTGTGTAGTTGCCTCGTCCCTGAGTTCTGGAACGAAGGTCGGTTGCGTAACCGAACATTTCGGACAGCGGAACCATTGCGGAAATAGCCTGTGTTCCGTTGCGTGCTTCCATACCCTGAATCTGACCGCGTCTTGAGTTAATATCACCCATAACATCGCCCATGTATTCTTCGGGAACGGTAATATCAACCTTCATGATAGGTTCAAGAAGAACCGGATCTGCCTTCTTGCAGCCTTCCTTGAATGCCATTGAAGCGGCAATCTTGAACGCCATTTCGGAAGAATCGACTTCATGATATGAACCGTCATACAAAGTTGCCTTAATATCAACTACATTATAGCCTGCGAGAACACCGCTTTCCATTGCGCCCTGAATACCGGCATCAACTGCGGGGATGTATTCCTTGGGAATAGCACCGCCGACGATGTTGTTGACGAACTCGTAGCCTTTTCCGGCTTCCTGAGGTTCAAGTTCCAGAAGAACATGACCGTACTGACCTTTACCACCGGACTGTCTTGCATACTTATGTTCAATCTTAACAGGCTTTCTGATTGTTTCTTTGTAAGAAACCTGAGGCTTACCAACATTTGCCTCTACCTTATACTCACGAAGGAGACGGTCAACGATGATTTCAAGATGGAGCTCGCCCATACCTGCAATAATTGTCTGACCTGTTTCTTCATCTGTATAAGTTTTAAATGTCGGGTCTTCTTCTGCGAGCTTAGAAAGCGCAATACCCATTTTTTCCTGACCTGCCTTGGTTTTAGGCTCAATGGCAACACGGATAACCGGGTCAGGGAATTCCATTGATTCAAGGATGATAGGATGACCTTCATCACAGAGTGTATCACCGGTTGTGGTGGACTTAAGACCAACCGCAGCGGCAATATCGCCGGAATAAACCGTGTCTATATCCTTACGCTCGTTGGAGTGCATCTGAACCAGACGGCCAACACGCTCTTTAACATCCTTTGTTGAGTTAAGAACTCCGGAACCCTTATTGAGTGTACCGGAATAAACTCTGAAGAAGCAAAGCTTACCGACAAACGGGTCAGCCATGATTTTGAATGCGAGAGCGGAGAACGGTTCTTCATCGGAAGAATGTCTAACATCCTCTTCTTCTGTATCGGGGTTGACGCCCTTGATTGCAGGTACATCAAGCGGAGAAGGCATATAATCAACAATAGCGTCAAGAAGCATCTGAACACCCTTGTTACGATATGCTGTACCGCAAAGTACCGGAATCATTTTTACTTCGCAGGTAGCCTTTCTGATTACCTTTTTGATTTCGTCGATTGAAATTTCTTCACCCGAGAAATACTTTTCCATAAGCTCTTCATCAAGCTCTGCAACCGATTCCAAAAGCTTATCGTGATATTCCTGAGCCTTATCCATCATATCAGCGGGGATATCCTCATCTCTGATATCCTTACCCATGTCGTCGTAGTAAACCTCGGCTCTCATGGTGATAAGGTCAATAATACCTTTGAATGTGTCCTCAGCTCCTATAGGAAGCTGAAGCGGAACTGCGTTACATTTAAGACGATCCTTCATCATGTCCAAAACATTATAGAAGTCTGCGCCCATGAT
>CABUMF010000028.1 GCA_902492655.1 uncultured Eubacteriales bacterium
AAACCTAGCTTATCCAGACGATAGGCAGGGCGGCAAGAAACGCAAACGGGACGGTTATTATGTATGCAGATACCGTAACCGCCTCCATGAATTATGCAATAACCGAAACAAACCGCAGGCGTTCAATTCAGGATGCATACAACAAAAAGCACGGTATAACACCGAAAACCATTGTTAAGAATATTCACGAGGTTATCGAAACCCTAAAGCCTGCCAAGTTTGAAAAGCAAATGACCAAGGAAGAAAAATACAAGCTGAAAAAGAAATTGACGGCTGAAATGAAGGAGGCGGCTTCGCTTCTTGATTTTGAAAAGGCAGCAGAGCTTCGTGACAAGATTATTATGTTGGGAGAAAAATAATGAAGGATTGTATTTATATTAAGGGTGCAAGAGAGCATAATCTCAAAAATATAGATGTTAAAATTCCCCGTGACAAGCTGGTGGTTGTTACGGGGCTCAGCGGTTCGGGAAAATCCTCCCTTGCATTTGATACCGTTTTTGCGGAAGGTCAAAGGCGATATATCGAGTCGCTGTCTTCGTATGTCCGTCAGTTTATGGGACAAATGGATAAGCCCGATGTCGACAGTATTGACGGGCTTTCTCCGGCTATTTCCATTGACCAAAAAACCTCAAGTAAAAATCCTCGTTCGACTGTCGGAACCGTTACGGAAATATATGATTATTTAAGACTTCTCTATGCAAGAGTGGGCATTCCCCACTGCCCCAAGTGCGGTAAGGTTATTTCTCAGCAGACGGTTGACCAGATTACCGACAAGGTGCTTTCCATGCCGCAGGGTACAAAAATTATGGTTATGGCACCGATTATCAGAGGGAAAAAGGGTGAACATCAGAAAATCCTGCTGGATGCAAAGCGGGCAGGGTATGTGAGAGTGCGTGTTGACGGCAATTTGTATGAGGTTTCGGAGGAAATAACCCTTGATAAGAATAAAAAACATACCATTGAATATGTTATCGACCGCCTTGTTGTAAAGCCCGAAATTCGTAAAAGACTTGCCGATTCCGTTGAAACGGCTCTTAACTGTACGGACGGAATTGTGGGCATAAGCGTTATTGGCGGGAAGGATTTGGTTTTTTCTCAAAACTATGCCTGTGTCGACTGCGGAATCAGCATTGACGAGCTTGTACCGAGAATGTTTTCCTTCAATAATCCTTTCGGTGCCTGCCCGGCTTGCTCGGGGCTCGGATACCTCCTTAAGGTTGATCCGGACAGAATAATAAAAGATCCTTCCAAGAGCTTAAACGACGGCGCAATCACCGTTTCGGGCTGGAACAGCGACAAAAACGGTACCACGGCGGCTGCTGTTTTTGAGGCTCTTTCAAATAAGTACGATTTCGATCTTGACACGCCCGTTCGGGATTTGCCAAAATCCGCTGTGGATAAGATTCTTTACGGTACGGGAACAGATAAAATTCGGGTTATTCAGAGAAGACCGAACGGCAGAAAGGTTGATTATGTAACATCTTTTGAGGGCATTGCGAATAATATTGAAAGAAGATATACCGAAACAACCTCCCTTTGGATGAGAATTGAGCTTGAAGGGTATATGAGCAACTGCGAATGTCCCGAGTGCCGCGGCGCAAGGCTTAAAAAGGAGTCTCTTGCGGTTACGGTTGACGGTATGAATATTTATGATTTTTGCAACCTTTCGATTACGGAGGCGTATGATTTTATAGAGAATTTAAATCTTTCCGGCAATAACGCCAAAATCGCATCGTCCGTTATAAAGGAAATAAGCGGAAGACTGGGATTTTTGAAAAATGTCGGATTGGATTACCTGACACTTTGGAGGTCGGCGGCAACGCTGTCGGGCGGCGAGGCGCAAAGGATTCGCCTTGCCACGCAGATCGGCGCGGCTCTTATGGGGGTTATTTATATTCTTGACGAGCCCAGCATCGGACTTCATCAGCGTGATAACGATAAATTGCTTGCAACTCTGAAAAGGCTTCGTGATATGGGCAATACGCTTATTGTGGTAGAGCATGACGAGGACACAATGCTTGAAGCGGATGAAATTATTGATATAGGTCCCGGAGCCGGGGTTCACGGCGGACATCTTGTCGCCCAAGGTACGGCTGAGGAAATCATGAAAATTCCGGAATCCGTTACCGGACAGTATTTAAGCGGTAAAAAGAAAATCGAAATTCCCGAAAAAAGAAGAGAGGGAAACGGCTTTCGTGTCACCGTCCGCGGTGCAAGGCAGAACAATCTCAAAAACATTACCGTGGATTTTCCCCTTGGTACATTTACCTGCGTTACGGGAGTTTCGGGCTCGGGAAAATCTTCTCTTGTGAACGAAATCCTTTATAAATCGCTTGCTTCAAAGCTTAACGGCGCAAGAACCAAAGCAGGTGATTTTGACGAGCTTTTGGGCTATGAAAATCTTGATAAAATAATCAATATCGACCAATCTCCCATCGGCAGAACTCCCCGTTCAAATCCTGCGACATATACCGGCGTGTTCGGCGATATAAGAGAGCTTTTTGCATCCACAAATGAGGCTAAAATCAGGGGCTTTTCCTCCAGTCGTTTCAGCTTTAATGTGAAGGGCGGAAGGTGCGAGGCTTGCTCGGGCGACGGGATAATCAAAATCGAAATGCATTTTCTGCCCGATGTTTATGTTCCCTGTGAGGTGTGCGGAGGAAAGAGATACAACCGAGAAACCCTGGAGGTAAAGTATAAGGATAAAAGCATAAGCGATGTGCTTGATATGACGGTTGAAGAAGGTGCGGAGTTTTTTGAAAACATCCCAAAAATCAGCAATAAGCTTAAGACCTTGTCGGATGTTGGGCTTGGTTACATCAAAATAGGACAGCCCTCCACCACTCTCTCCGGCGGAGAGGCTCAAAGAGTCAAGCTTGCAACGGAGCTTTCAAAGAGAAGCACCGGAAAAACCATATATGTGCTTGATGAACCCACAACAGGGCTTCATTTTGCGGATGTGCACAGGCTTGTCGGGGTGCTTCAAAAGCTTGTGGACGCAGGCAACAGCGTTGTTGTTATAGAGCATAACCTTGATGTTATAAAAACAGCGGATTATATTATTGATTTGGGACCGGAAGGCGGAGGCGGCGGAGGTACCGTTATTGCAACCGGAACTCCCGAACAAATTGCAAAATGCAAGAATTCATATACCGGAAAGTATCTTAAAAAAATGCTTGACAGGGGGTAATTTAATTGAAATTTATTCACTGCGCGGATTTCCATTTTAACAGACCGCTTTCATCCCTTGACGATGAAAAAGCCGCCGCAATTATAAGAGAAGAAATGTTTGAAGCCTTTAAAACAATTTGCGATATGGCAAAGGATGCGGATGCGCTTTTAATAGCCGGTGATTTGTTTGATTCCGATAGGGTAGACCGCAGGCTTTGCGAGCGTATTTCGGATTGCTTGAAGCTTTTGCCGAGGGTGTTTATCGCCCCGGGCAATCACGATGAATCGGTGTACGGGAAAATATCGTTTCCCGACAATGTCCATGTGTTTTCGGGCAGCACCGAGTGCTGCGACTGCGGAGATTTTTCCGTATGGGGTAATTGCGGACGGGAAATAGGCAGTGTGGATCTTGATAACTCAAAGGTCAATATTCTTTGTATTCACACCCAGCTTGACGGAAGCGGAGAATACAACAGCATTTCCAAAAAAGAGCTTTGCTCTCATGGGTTTGACTATGCGGCTTTGGGGCACGTTCATGCTTTTTCGGGGGTGGACGAGGCTAACGGAACACGATTTGCATATTCGGGCTGCCCTGTCGGAGGAGGCTTCGACGAGCTTGGAGAAACGGGCGTAATTTCCCTTGACATTACCAAAAATTCCTTTAAATCAGAGTTTATTCCATGCGGCAAAAGGAGATTTAAGGAAGAAATTATAACGCTCTCAAATGCGGAAAGCTATGATGATATAGTGCTTTCCGAGCAAAGCGGACAGGATCTTTACAAAATTACGCTCAAGGGTACGGTTTCCGAGGATTTTATTTTAAGACCGGATGTTTTTCGTGAAAAGATTAAGGACAAATACTTTTTTGTAAAGATAAACAACGAAACCTCCGTTCACATTTCCTATGAGGATATGGCAAAGGAATACACCTTAAAGGGAATATTTGTTTCAAAAATGCTTGAAAAAATCCGCAAAGAACCGGATAATCCCGAGCTTTTGCGTGCGCTTGAGATTGGCGTCAGGGTTCTTGACGGGAAAAAGGTCGGTGATTGTTTATGATGCTGAAAAAGCTGTATATAGGTGCGTTCGGAAAGCTTAAGGACAAAGCTGTCGATTTAAAGCCCGGGCTTAATGTAATTTACGGAGAAAACGGTTCGGGGAAGTCTACGCTTATGCAGTTTATAAAAGCGGTATTTTATGGCTTTGACCGCAAAGAACGCTCGTCGGCTATCCCTTGGGACGGAGGCGGATTGTCAGGATTTGTAACATATGATGCTGACGGCAAGGAACTTATGACCTCCTGTAAATTCGGAAAAACCGCTCGGGGAGACTCTGTAACCACGATAGATAATCTAAACGGTGACGAAATATCAACCGATTTTGTCGGCAGAAGCGTTTTCGATATGGGCGGTGTTTCTTTTTCCAAGACAGCATTTATTTCGTCGGGCAGTGCCATTGATTCAAAGGGTGATGACGAAATTGCGGAAAAACTGTCAAATCTCAAAACAACCGGAGATGAAGCGGTTTCGTTTGCCGCCGCGGATTCGGATATTGACTCCTTTTTGGCAAAGCTGATTGCAAAGAGAGGGCAAAACGGTAGAATTCAACAGCTTGAAGCATCCATAGAGGAGATTAAAGCAGAAATAAGCTCGGCTTATTTGAAGCTTGAGGGTGCGGAAAGCACAAAGAGAAATCTTGATGATGCGTATAAGCGTAAGGCGGAGCTTGAAAAAAACATTGATTTTTACAAATCATCCGTGGAAGCGGAAAAATTTTTTCAGCTTAAAAGCATAAAGGATGCCATTGACCGAATAGGGGATATTCCCGATTTATCCGAGGCTTACGCTTTGGCGAAGAATATAAGACAAATTAAGTCGGAGGTTCAAAGCCTGAAAGCGTCGCTTGACGGCATGAAATGCGATTACTTTGAAGGTATACCCATTTCGGAGGAGGATTTTAATGCCGCCGCAGAAAGCTTTTATAAAAGAAAAAGCAGAAATCCTGTGTTTATACTATCTGTTATTCTTGCTGTCGGCTTTGCGGTGCTTGGTTTTTTTAACCCCTACTTTTTTATCGGCACTGCTCTGATGTCGGCTTTGGCAGTTGTAAAACGCCCGAGGAGTGCCGGAAAATCGGAAATTCTTGAGAAATACGGTTTTTCGGACTTTGAATCCTTTAAGGCGGGCTATCTTAAGCAGGAAGCGGAAAAACAGGTTTCAGAGAAGCTTGAAAATGAAAGAAAACAGGCGCAAAAGGCGTTTGATGATGCCGTATCAAGGCTTGAAGCAGAAAAAAACCGTGCAGAAGCTCTTTTCAACACCTCGGCAGATGATGAGCTTCAAAAAATGTACGAAAAAGCGGAAAAAGACAAGGCTGAGAAGGCTGCTTACGAAAAGTCGTATTCCGCACTTATAAAAGATAATGATTACAATGAGCTTGAAAAGCTGTACGGAGGAATTGAGCCAAAGCCCGACAGTTCCCTTCGACTTGCGCATTCGGAACGGGAACTGCGTGAAGTAAATGACAATATTTCCGCACTTGAACGCAGAGCCGGTTCATACGAAGGCTCCCCCGAGCCTTGCGAGCTTGAACGCAGGAGAGATGAGCTTTCCGAAAAGCTTTTAAAGCTTCGGTCGGACTATTCATGCCTTGAAATCGTGAAAGAAACGCTGAACGACGCCTATGAGGTAATGGAGGGCGAGTTCGGCGCAAAGCTTAACGACAAGGCAGGGGAAATTCTGAAAGATATTACAACGGATTATTCCTCTGTCCGAATGAATCGCAATTACGGCGTTAAGCTTTCCGAAGGCTCGGAAATGCACGACGCACAGGAGTTCAGCAACGGTCTTTTTGAACAGATTTATCTGTCCTTCAGACTGGCAATTCTTTCACTTATGGATTGCCCGAGCCCTGTGTTTTTGGATGATGCCCTTATGACATATGACGACAAAAGAGCGAAAAACACTATAGAATATCTTAATTCCTGCGGCAGACAAGTGCTTCTTTTTACTTGTCGAAGGCGTGACGCAGAGCTTGCAAAAGATACGGGAGCAAATATAATTGAGATTTGAGGATGTGATTTTATGTGGCTTTTATTTGCAATTCTTTCTTCGGTTTTTGCGGCGATTACATCAATTCTTGCCAAGATCGGGATTGAAAATGTCAACTCCAATCTTGCAACTGCCATAAGAACGGTTGTGGTGCTTGCTTTTTCATGGATAATGGTGTTTATAACCGGAGGAGCGGGCGGAATATTTTCAATAGAAAAGAAAAGCTGGATCTTTCTTATTTTATCGGGACTTTCAACGGGTATTTCGTGGCTTTGCTATTACAAGGCGCTTCAGCTCGGAGAAGCCTCAAAGGTTGTTCCGATTGATAAGCTCAGCATTGTTATTACATTGATTTTAGCATTTGTGTTCCTTCACGAAAAATTTACATACAAGTCCGCAATCGGCTCTGTTTTGATAGCTGTAGGGACGCTTTTTATGGTGCTTTGATTGCTTGACATTGCAATTTGTTTGTTGTATAATTCATATTAAAGACTGCGATTTTACGAAGAAATATTACTTTGAAAAGGTTATAAAGGTGGAACATATGAATAGAAAAGAGCTTGCATTAAAAAAACATAAGGACGGGTATTGCTGTGCAGCGGCGGTGCTTTGTGCTTTCGGGGATCTTACGGGGCTTGATGAAAAAACGGCACTCAATCTTTCGGAGGGCTTCGGCGGCGGAATAGGCGGAATGCACAGCGTTTGCGGTGCTGTTACGGGAATGCTTATGGCGGCAGACCTTATTTTGGGAAAGGCAGATCCGGAGGATCCAAAGGCAACAAAGCAGCAGAGCTATGTTCGCACAAAGCTTCTTGCGATGCAGTTTGTGGACAAGAACAGCTCAATGATATGCGCAGAGCTTCTGGGAGGGAACGGCCGGCCCAAGCTTCGTTCTTGCGACGGATGTATTGAGGATGCCGTTGAGATTTTGGAAAACTTTATTGGAGATAACAAATGAAGAATCAGAGCAATTTTAGGAAGTTTTTGCCTTACTACAAGCCGTATGTAGGGTTTATTGTACTTGACCTTTTGTGTGCGGTGCTTTCAACGGGTTGCGAGCTTATTTTTCCTCTCATTGTAAGATATATTACGAACACAGCTCTCAGCTCACCAGAAAATCTTGTTTTGTCATCCGTAATCAAAATAGGGCTGGGTTATCTTGCTTTGAGAATAATTGATACCCTCGCAAATTACTATATGGCATACATCGGGCATATAACGGGTACTCGCCTCGAAACGGATATGCGCCGCGATTTGTTTGCGCATTTGCTTAAGCTTCCGTTTTCTTATTTCGATAACACAAAGGTCGGGCAGATTATGTCCCGTGTTACCAACGACCTTTTTGATGTTACGGAATTTTCTCATCATTTTCCCGAAGAAATATTTATTGCCGCAATTAAAATAATAGGCTCGTTTATCATTCTTATAAGGATAAATGTTCCCCTGACGCTGATTATTTTCTGTATATTGCCGATCATGCTTGTTTCCGTTGCGCTTTTCAGAAAGAAAATGAAGCAGGCATTTAAACAACAGAGAGTTGAGGTCGGAGAGCTTAATGCGGCGCTCGAGGACAGCCTTCTGGGGATAAGAGTCGTAAAAAGCTTTGCAAACGAGGAACTTGAAAAGAAAAAATTTGAAGCGGGAAATATGCGTTTTTACAATGCAAAAAAGTATGCGTACAAATATCTCGCGGGATTTCAGGCGTGCACAAGGTTTTTTGACGGTGTTATGTATGTTTCGGTCATCGTAATAGGTTCTGTATTTATGATTAAAAAGTATATTAATTCGGCAGACCTTATTGCGTACCTTCTTTATATCCAGACGCTTATCGCTTCAATGCGTAAAATTGTGGATTTCATGGAGCAGTTCCAAAGAGGCATTACCGGAATTGAAAGATTTTCGGAGATTATGTATCACCCCATAGATATAAAAGACAGCGAAAACGCAAAGCCTATCGGGAATGTTCTCGGCGAAGTAAAATTCGATAATGTCACCTTCAGTTATTCGGACGAAAACGATAATGTTCTTGAGAAAATCACTCTCTATATAAAGCCGGGTGAAAATATCGCTGTTGTCGGGCCGTCGGGAAGCGGAAAAACCACTCTTTGCAATCTTATTCCGAGGTTTTATGAAAAAAATGACGGTGAGATTACGATTGACGGCAAAAACATTAAGGATATAACGCTTGCATCGCTTCGCAGCAATATCGGTATGGTTCAGCAGGATGTGTATCTTTTCAGCGGAAGCGTTAAGGAAAATATCGCATACGGCAGACAGGATGCCTCTGATGACGAGATTGTAAACGCCGCCAAAATGGCAGGGGCGGACGAGTTTATTTCAGCTTTGCCGAACGGCTATGATACATATGTGGGAGAACGTGGTGTTAAGCTTTCGGGAGGACAAAAGCAAAGAATTTCAATTGCAAGGCTGTTTCTTAAGAATCCCCCGATACTTATTTTGGACGAGGCAACAAGCTCTCTTGATAACGAAAGCGAGCTCATTGTTCAAAAATCTCTTGAAAAGCTTGCCAAGGGAAGGACTACCTTTACAATCGCTCACCGCCTTACAACCATAAAAAATGCCGACAGAATAATCGTTCTTACAAAAGACGGCATAAAAGAAAGCGGAACGCACAGAGAGCTTATGGAGCTCGGCGGAGAATACGCAAAGCTTTATTCCATGTACACATCATTGGGTTGACAGACAGAGCACAATGTGCTATAATTGGTAATAAGTGAGTTCGAAACCATCCTCACTATAATAAAAACTAAGGAGTAGATTAATATGAAAGAAACAAGGTTTATCACAAAAACCGCCGTAATTGCGGGGCTTTATGTCATTTTGACGGTGCTGAATGCAGGCTTTTCGTCAGGGCCTATTCAGTGCAGGCTGTCAGAGGCACTTTGCATTTTGCCCATATTTACTTTTGCGGCTGTACCGGGCGTCACGATTGGGTGCTTAATATCCAATATTATTGTCGGCGGCGCGGTGTGGGACATTGTATTCGGGACGCTTGCAACGCTTCTCGGGGCTTTGGGTACATACTTTTTGAGGAAGCACAGGCTGTTGCCGTTTATACCGCCTATTGCGGCAAATACGGTTATTGTACCGTTCATTTTGTCGTATGTGTATAAGTTCCCGGGTTCTATTTTGTGGTTTGCATTTACCGTTTGCGCAGGCGAAGTTATATCTTGCGGCATTTTCGGAGCGCTTCTTTTTTGGGCGATTCGTAAAAACCGAGCATTAACCAAAATCCTTTCAGAATAGGAATAGGTGATTATGAAAAAGAATTTAATTCGATTCTATAACAATTTGGATAAGCCGCGGTTTGCAAGACAGGCGTTTGTAATTGCCGTAATTTACGCCGCAATTACCGTTGCGATGAGCTATCTTGACCTCGCAAATCCCGATTATCAGCTCAGAATTTCGGAAGCTATGTGCGTTTTGCCTTACTTTATGCCTTCTGCAATTCCGGGATTGTTTTTCGGATGCATACTGGGCAATTATTTTGGCGGATGCGCTATGCTCGATGTGATATTCGGTAGCCTTACAACATTGGTTGCGGCAATCATCACGGCTTGCTTGCGGAAAAAATCTCCGTGGTTTGCTCCGTTTCCGGCTATGATTTTGAATACAATAGTTGTTCCGATACTTCTACCGTTCTGCCAGCCGTCAATGTTCAGGGTGTCAAGAATTCCGATTTACATGATAAGAGTCGGAGCAGGTGAATTTGTGTCCTGCTTTGTGCTGGGGATGTTCCTGCTGATATTCATTAAAAAGAATTTCAAATACAGAGTATGGTGGTAAACCCATGCTACAATTTTCGGTATGCCGACGGCGGCATACCTTCTTTGTTTTTGAAAACCGTTGAAAAGTAATCCGCATCCGAAAAGCCGACCGAAAACGCAATCTCAGTTATGCTCATATCGGTATTTTTGAGCAGAAACTTTGCGTCCGATAATCGTAGGTTTGTAAGATATTCTCTGAATGTCATGTTTTCCGATTTATTAAAGCTTCTGCTGAAATATGAGCGGCTGCATGAGAAGCTTTTGCAAACATCCTCGGTCGTTATGTTTTGAGTGCGGTTTAACCTTATGTATTCTTTTACTCGACTGATGAAATCATTTTCATATGTATAATTGCTTCCTGATTCTCTGTAAGCCTCGGAAAGCATTGCAATCAGGGGATTTATAAGAGTGTTTATCATTTTTTTATCGGGGTTGTCTTTTAGGCTTTCGTATGCTTCGGTAAGGGGCGAAACGGAAATTCTGTATTCCTTTGAGATTTTCGACAGATAGCTTTTGCTGTTTTCACATTTCCATCCGCTTACGCTTATGAAGCCGTTGCATTCCTTTATGGGGTATACAAATTCCCTTACGCCGGCAAAGCAAACGCCTTCAAATGCCCCCGATGCGGCACGGGATGACACAACGCTTTGCATTTTCAAGCAATGCTCTGCCGCTCTTGGACATGATTTTATGTATGAGCAATAGGAATTGCCGTGAATGTTAAATGCCGACAATTCCTTTGACAGTATGACAGAATCAAAGCTTTGGGTATGCATACTCACGCTTAAACCATGCTCTTTGTTTATGAAAAGAATGTAGTCCCTTATATCCGAAAGAATACTCATATAATCACATCCGTGCACAAAATTAAAGAAAATCAGTGAAAATTTTAAGGATAATATATGTATTTGTATTATAATATAGTTAATAAAATTTGTCAAGGAGAGAAGCAAAATGAGAACACTAAACTACAAAACCGATTTATGCGTTATAGGCGGAGGACTTTCGGGGCTGTGCTGTGCGATTTCGGCGGCAAGAAGCGGAATTAAAACCGTTCTTATTCATGACAGGGCGGTGCTTGGGGGAAACGCCTCCGAGGAAATAAGAATGTGGGTATGCGGTGCTCACGGAAAGGACAACCGAGAAACCGGAATAATCGAGGAAATTACGCTTGAGAATTTTTATCGAAATCCAAGCTCGAACTATTCCGTTTGGAGCGCAATTCTTTATGAAAAGGCGGTTTGCGAGGAGAATTTGACGCTTCTTCTCAATTCTTCATGCCTTGATGCCGATATGGACGGAACGAAAATAAAATCCGTTAAGGCTTGGCAGTCCAACGCCGAGACCTTTCATGTTGTGGAGGCAAAGATTTTTGCGGATTGTTCGGGAGATTCTATTCTTTCAACACTTAGCGGAGCGGAGTTCATGTACGGCAGAGAGGCAAAATCTGAGTTTTCGGAAACTATACCGCCCGATGTTTCTGACAGGAAAACAATGGGTATGAGCTGTCTTTTCCAGATAAGAGAAACGGATCACAAATGCGAGTTTATTCCGCCGAAGTGGGCATATGTCTATGAAACCGATGACGATTTGCCATACAAAGACCATGACAAGAACAATAACTTTTGGTGGATTGAGCTCGGGGGAGAATGGGATTGTATTCACGATACCGACAGGTGCCGTGACGAGCTTTTGAAAATCGTTTTCGGTGTGTGGGATCACATGAAAAATAAGGGCGACCACGATGTGGACAACTGGGAGATTGAGTGGATAGGATTTTTGCCCGGGAAGCGTGAAAGCAGAAGATATGTGGGCAAGCATATCATTACGCAAAACGATGTTGAGGCGGGAGGAAAATTTGAGGATACCGTTGCCTATGCCGGCTGGTCGATGGACGATCATTTCCCCGAAGGCTTTTACTACAGGGACGGGCATCCCACAATTTATCATCCTGCGCCTTCTCCGTGGGGTATTCCTCTTAGGAGCCTTATCTCAAAAAATATAGATAATCTCTGCTTTGCCGGAAGGAATATAAGCGTTACCCACGCCGCCCTCAGCTCAAGCCGAGTAATGGCAACCTGTGCTGTTATGGGGCAGGCATTGGGAAGTGCAGTGGCTTTGGCGGTTAAGAATAATTGCATGGTTTCCGATGTGAATATTGATGAGCTTCAGCAAGGACTGCTTTGGGACGATTGCTATATCCCGGGCGTGAAAAGAAGAACATCGGATTTGACGAAAAGCGCTTCCGTTAACAGCGAAGTGATACGAAACGGCTTTGACCGGGGCGAAGAAAACCTGTGGAGAGGAAATACGGGAGATGTGCTTGAATATTCATGGAATGAGCCTCGGATGATAAGTCGGATAAGGCTGATTTTTGACAGCGATCTCAACAGAAAAACTCATAATATGCCCTGCAATTACCCGTTAAATCCTATTGACAGGCAGATAAAAACGATAATAAAAGCTTATGATATAGAAATCATCTGCGGCGGGGAAAGGGAGGTTGTAAGCGTAAATGACAATCACCAGCGTTTTGTAATTCACGATGTAAACCGTTTGGCTGAAAAAATACGGTTTGTGCCGAAAAAATCCGATTGCGGAGAATTCAGATTATTTGACTTTGAAGTGGAATAACGGTGATTGATTTATGTGCGATAGATATATAGACATTATGGAAAAGGCGTTGGGTGCATATCCCGAAAAAAGACTTTCCGAAATCGTAGACAATGCTGAGAAAAACGGAGTTTGCGAGCATGGATTTTTCAGAATTACCTCGGTTATGGGGATATTGATTTCAAAGGGACGCCGTAAAGAACTTATGCCGCTGTTTTTGAGGGCAATGGATGTTTCCTGCGAAGCACTTTGGAAAACGGATATGACGATAGAAGAAAACAAATCTGTCGGGATTGATTTTGCCGTAAAGGAAATAGTTTTTGCGTATATTGAGATTGAAAAATCGGGCATTGTAAAGCGGGAACGCCTCGAAAAGTGGTTTGACGGGATAAAAAGGATTGATTGGCGAAAAAATTATTCCTCCGTTGCAAAGAGCGAAACCGACCCTGTGAACAATTGGGGAATGTATAATGCCGCCGGTGAGTATATGAGGGAATATATCGGTGCGGCAAACGCAGAAGGATACCTTGATGTTCAGCTGGCTTCACAGCTTTTGGCGGTGGACGAAAACGGGATGTATCGTGACCCCGGCTGTCCCATGCTTTACGACCTTGCTTCCCGTACGCAGTTTGCCGTAATGCTTCATTTCGGATACAGCGGAAAGTGGAAAAATGCTCTGGATGATGCACTCAGAAAAGCGGGAGGACTTATGCTCTCTTTGCAGTCTGTAAACGGTGAAATACCCTTTGGCGGAAGGTCAAACCGTTTTTTGTTCAACGAGGCATATCTTGCGGCTTGCTGTGAGTTTGAGGCGGCAAGATACAAAAGGGAAGGCAATTTGAAGCTTGCGGGAGAATTTAAATCCGCCGCCCGTCTTGCCACGGAGTCTATTGAGAAAAGACTTTGCAAGCCCGTTGTAAAGCATGTTAGAAATTCTTTTCCTCAAAACAGCATATTCGGGCTTGAGGACTACGCTTATTTTGATAAATACATGGTATCTCTTGCATCATTTATTTATATTGCATATCTTTTTGCGGAGGATGATATTAAAGAGGAACCTTGCCCTGCGGTGCGTGGGGGATTTGTTTTGAGAACATCGGAAAGCTTTCACAAAATAGCGGCGTCTGCCTGCGGTTATTCGATAGAAATTGATACAAATGCGGATTTGCATTATGATGCAACCGGACTTGGCAGAATACAGTTTTCAGGCGCACCTTCCGAGATGATTTTGTCGGAGCCTTTTCCTAAAAAGCCTTCATATTCCATTGTTAACTGCCTGTCAACAGGGCTTTTTAAGAGAATTCATGCGGAAGACGAGAATCCTTCTTTTCTTTCTCTTTCTCCCGTTGTCGCCTTTTCGGACGGTACCGAAATGCGAATTGCCGATTTATCGGGCAATGTAGAATGTAAATTGGATATTCTGCAACAGTCGGAAAACAATGTGTCATTTGATTTAATTTGGAAATCACCCGAGTTCAAAGGCTTTTCTGAAATTAAGGAAAGCTATGTGCTGTCAAATTCGGGGGTTGAAATAAGGGCATCGGCGGATCTTTCCGAGAATGCAAGGCTTATAAGATACATTCCCGTAATAGAAACCGACGGTAACGATGCTTCGTCTGTCAGTGTGACCAAAAGCCTTGTTTGCGTTGATTATAAGGGTTTCAAGCTGAAAATTTCCGGCAATGAATTTTTTAGGGTAAACAAGTCTTTTTCAAACCGTGACGGAATATATAATCTTCTTTGTTGCGACGGGGAGTATATCCGCTTCGTATTTTCGTGATTTTTCACAAATGAATTATCACAAAAATATGCAAATCGCCAAAATTAAAACAGCTTTGTAACAAATCGTTGACAAATGAAAGGCTCAAAATGTATAATAGATACATAATATTAGTAGTATTTTTCGGACTTCGGTCCCGAGAGGAGAGTAAAAATGAAGCGTTATTTATCATTATTGTTAGCTATGGTGTTAGCGATCTCATGTCTTGCGGTTGTTTCCGCAGGCGCTGAAGAAGTTACACCGACGGTACATACTGAAACTGTAAAAATATTTGACGGAGATTTAAAAACCGGTGGCAATATTAAGAAGCCCACAGGTTACAACGGCGTTTACGACGGCGTAAACGGTTCTTTCTATTGGGAAAGTAAAGATTCCACTAGCGAACAAAGAACCGCTATAACTCCTGTAACGCCAATCAATATTTATGTTGGCAGAATTTATCAGTGGAGCGTTGATTTGAGTGCGTCCGTTCTTGAAGGCGGAACCTCGCTTCCCACGATGATGAATCACCAGTTCGGTTTGAAAACAACCGGCAGAAGTGATGCAAACGGCGGTTACGCCAAACTTAAAAACCTTAGAACCAACGGATATGCCGGCTTGTACACTCAGCTCACATGGAACACCACCTCAATTCCGGCTGAAAGAACAACCTTCACTACAGATAAGTATGAGGTAGTTTCGGTTCCGTCGGATATTAACGGCGGATTGTATGAGACATTTAGCAACTTGCAGCTCTGGGTAAACAAGGGCAGCCATGCGGCTCTTACATTCTATGACATGGATTTGGAAGAAACAATCACCCGTTATGATACTAAGTTCAACATCGGCAGTAACGGTAGCGTTTACATTGCTTCATATGCCGATCTTGACGGAGAGAACGCATTAAGCAATGTTTCCGTTGCAAACGGTTCAGTCAAGGCTTTTGAAAAGAATACTACTCCTTCCGTTATGGTTTTGGCAGATGCGGGATATGTGATTGATACTCTTTCGTATAACGGAACTGCTGTTGAGGGAGCAACAGACGAGACTTCATATACATACACAATGGACAAAATTGCCGGTGTGGGCGACTTTACGGTTACATTTAAAAAAAGCGACGAGGTTGCACAGAATTTTGAGTATATTTCGCTTTCCTCAAACAAAACTTTATATAATAACGAAAGCTGTTTATTTGAACCAATCATTGTAAAGGGCTATGACAGCGAAGGAAACGAAACCGTTATTACCGGAAGCAAGTACCTTTCCTACACAATTAAAGGTACGGCATTTAACATCGTAAACCGCTTTATCTCAACAGGTACCCAGGAAGGTATTTCCATAGTTGGTGCAACATATAAAAACGCTGACGGTACGGAGGTTAAGACTTCTGTAATATTCCAGAAAACAAGCAAGGTTTTAAACAAATTTAATCAGGCGAATTACACGCTCCAGGAGCCCGGTCATGCCGAGGGCAGCACCTCTTGTTTCACATGGCCGTCTTCTGATACCGGCGGTTGGGCTCTCAGAGCTTATTTGGGTTCAAATAACAGTGATCCCACAAACACAACCGCAGGTCTTAACTGGAAAACAAACTCAGCTCGTTTGGCATCGGGCTGGTTCTATGACGATGGCGTAAACAAGGCTAATTTCACGGCATACTTTAAGAATAAGCGTATTGATGCAAGAAATGAAGGCGTTGCATTTGACTCAAATTATGCTATAGGTAAGTCTTCCAATACCGCAACAAATTACGGTACGGGAACCACAGCTACAAAGGGCTGGCATCAGGTTGTAATATTTATTGACAACAGCGGTTATGTAAATTCTTATGTTGACGGTATTCTTGTAAGAAGAGAAGTAATGCCGACATTTTCCGAAAGCGCAGATACAGATTACTCAAACTATTTTGAATTGAGAGCGTCGAAGGTTAAGGGTGTTACAAGTAAGTTTGACGAACTCTATATCGCAGACTTTGCTATGCCGAAGACCGAATATGATATTACGGTTCAGCTTTCCGGCGGTGCCAATGTTTCCGTAAACGGTACGGCAGTTTCAAATAACAGCGTTGTTACTGTTTCCGCAGGTCAGGATATTGTATTCAGGGCTAAAAACAAAACAGAAAGGATTGCAACTATAGAAAAGGTTGACCCCACCGGCTTTAATAGAGCATCCTATACAGTTAATGCAAAGAGCTATACAATTACCGATACAAGCAACGATGCTGTTTACAAGGTGACGCTTGAGAAGATCGGCACTCCCGTTGAAAAAGAAGTTTTCTATGAAGACTTTAAGGGTACAGCACAGGAAGGAAGCTCCTTTGCAATAACAAATAGAAACAGAAAGCTTTCATTTACAAATGCCGCAAATACGGCTTACGATGCGGATAATGGCTATGTTTCATTTTCAAAGGCTGACGGCGAAGGCGCGGCAGTACCGTATTTCACTATTCAGAATAATGACGGCACGAGCTTTTTCGATTATTATATAGGCCGTTCGTACAGATACGATATAAATGTAAACACATATGCTATAGGTCAGTATATTTATTTGGAAAATGCTCCAAATGTTAACGGCAAAACGGGAGTTAGCGGTTCAACTATCACTATGAATGTCAACCATGACGGTTTCCAGACAACAAGCAAGACTCTTAATATTGAGTCTCTTAGCTCGGACAACGGTGTAACATGGACGGCTACATCGAAGCCCGTTGACAGATTGGCTCTTTGTAGCTTTGTGACCGATATTCGTACTTTCAATGAGCTTAAGATAACCGAAATAAAATATACCCTTCCCGTAACACTTACAAAGAGCGGAAACGGTGTTGTTTCGTTTACTGAAATTGACGATGTGTCACATGATATGACGGCAGGAGAAAATGCCGTTGAAATCGGCGACAGAACCTTTAAGTTTACTCCCGATGAAGGATATAAGATTAAGTCCGTTTCGTTAAACGGCGCTTCAATCCCGGTAACGAATGTCGACGGCTTTGAAACTGTTCTTGCAATAGATGATGCATCTGCACTTGATGTTGAATTTGCTGAAAAGACTGTCACAAAGCCTTCCGTTACAACAGGCGAATTCCAGATTAATAATTCTTATGATTATTCAGTGTTTGTTCCCGGAGCTGCACCTTCAAAATCAATAATTGCTTACGCAACAATTGATTTAGGGTACGGTCATACGGTTTCCGAATGCGGTTATTATATAACAAACGCTGACGGTGTTACGATTACACTGCCCGCAACGGCAGTTCCTGCAGGTCTTTCCTACGGTATCAGAATGGTAGGTCCCGCTCTCGTTGCCGGCACATATACGATTCAGTCTTATGTAAAGCTTAGCGACGGTGAAATAATTCGTGGCGCAGAGCAAAATGTTCAGCTGAACTGATTTGAAAATTTCACACCCTCTTTGAGAAATCAGAGAGGGTGTTTTTTTAAAAATTATTGTTTTTACATATTCGGGTTGATTTATTCTTTAAGATATAGTATAATAAACAGGAAGTGTTTTAATACAAAAGGATTATGTTCCGAAAACTCATGAAAGAAAATCGGTAATTTTATTATGTATTATGTATATATTCTTCGTTGCGGTGACGGTTCGCTTTATACCGGCATTACAACGGATATTGAAAGAAGACTCAAAATGCATACGGGGGAGATTTCGGGCGGTGCAAAATATACCCGTTCAAAAGGTGTCCGCTCCGTTGAAGCGGTTTTTGAAGCATCTGACCGCAGGGCGGCATCAAGGCTTGAATATCAAATCAAACATATGACAAAGAAGCAAAAGGAAGAGCTTATTTCAGGGGAGCGGCAATGAACAACGAGGAAAAATTCTTTATATCTCACACCCATGATAAATGCAGAGAATGTATAAATAAAAATATGCTGACGCAAACGGGCTTTTTGGATCTTCATGAGCAGTCCCTTGTGCTTTCGGAACGCTACGATTGCCCTTTCTTGCTTTTCGGCGGCTACGATGATGCGGAAAGAAAAATGCTTCTGTTTCTTCCTGCCTATGAGGTATCGCAAGACGATTACGGGATTTCGGTGCTCGGCATTAAAATTTCTTCTAAATCTCCGCTTTCTCACAGGGATTATCTCGGTGCACTTATGTCCCTGGGAATAAAAAGGGAGAATATCGGCGATATAATCGTAAACGATTGCGGAGCTCAGATTATAGTAAGGGACGAGATTTGCAATTTTTTGCTTTCAAATCTTGTGAGGGCAGGACATACCACGCTTGACTGTGAGGTGCTTCCTCTGTCCTCGCTAAATATAGGCGAAATCAAATTTAAGGAGTTTTCAAAAACCGTTGCTTCGCCGAGAGTTGACTGCGTTGTTTCGGCAATATTCAATTTGTCAAGAACAGCCGGCTCTGAAGCTGTGAAAACCGGGCTTGTATTTGTAAACGGGCGTGAGGTTCAAAAACAATCCCTTGAAATTTCTCAGGGGGATAAAATTACGGTAAGGCGCTGCGGTAAGGCTGTTGTTACGGAAATCGGCGGTCTAACAAGGAAGGGACGCACGGTAATTTCAGGGAAAATTTACAGTTAAATGACAAAAGTAAACATTGGTTTTCATACTGTTTACATAATCATTACATAAATTGAGTTATCCACATTTTTGTATGTCAAAAAAGACTTGAAATATGGGTTATTCACAAAGTTATGCACTTTATCCACATTTTATGGATGCTCGAAAAACGGCTTATTTTGGTCAAAATCGGTTAACATAATATAATTATCAACATTGCGTTTTACGAAAAAATGCACCTGAAATTTAATCATAATTATAAAAAACGGAGATGTAAAAATGGCTGATTCGGGAAGGTTCGATGTAACTAAAGGACCTCTTCTTTTGAAAATATTCAGGTTTTCCCTACCGCTTATGGCGGCAGGGATACTCCAGCTTGGCTTTAATATGGTTGACTCGATGGTGGTCGGCAGATTTGACGGCAGCCGTGCTCTTGCTTCCGTTGGTGCAACCACAACCATTATCAATCTTTTGGTAAACGGGTTTATTGGGCTGTCCGTAGGCGCAACGGTTGTAATTTCCCAGTCTATGGGTGCCAAAGACTACAAAAGGGCGAGCGAGTACGCTCATGCCTCAATCACGGTTTCTCTTATGTTGGGCGTAATCATGGGCATTTGCGGTTTTTTCGTTTCCGGCACCGCATTAAAGCTTATGGGCGTTCCGGCGGAGGTTCTTCCTCTTTCGAGGATGTATCTCAGAATTTATTTTATCGGTACTCCGGTAAGCCTGCTATATAACTTCGGCAGTGCAATAATGAGAACCGTCGGCGATACCAAAAGACCTATGCTGTACCTTGGCGTAGGCGGAATTGTCAATGTGTTTTTAAATCTTTTGTTCGTAATCGTGTTTAAGCTTTCGGTTGCCGGTGTTGCGATTGCAACGGTTATTTCAAATATTGTTTCCGCCGTTTTGGTTATGCGAGATTTGATGACGAGCGGAACCTGTTGTCGGATTAACATAAAGGAGCTCGGATTTAAAGCGGAAGAGCTTAAAAATATCTTTGCAATAGGGTTTCCGGCTTGCATACAGTCCGCAATGTTTTCGATTTCAAATATTATTATGCAATCGTCCATAAACAGCTTTGGTGCCGCCGCAATCGCAGGAAATACGGCTGCTCAAAGTCTTGAAGGTTTTCAGATGGTCGCACTTGACGGATTCACGCAAAGCTGTACTACCTTTGTCGGTCAGAATTTCGGAGCAAAAAAGCCGTCAAGAATTATGAGGGTTTGGGGGTTGTGCCTTTTATGCTCGGTGATTGCGGAAATTGTTTTTGTTTGCGTTATGATTCCGCTGAGATTTAAGGCAATAGCTCTTTTTATTCCGGATGATGCCAAAGCCGTTGCGTTTGCGTCCAAAAGATATGTAATAATGTGCTCAACCCACATTTTTGCGGC
This sequence comes from uncultured Eubacteriales bacterium, assembly GCA_902492655.1. GTDB lineage: Bacteria > Bacillota > Clostridia > HGM11514 > HGM11514 > CAKSKB01. The sequence goes on from CABUMF010000028.1 coordinate 20,308, forward strand.
GGTCATGAATATTACAGTCGGGGCACTTCGTAGTATGGGAAAATCTCTTTTGCCAATGCTGCAAAGCATTTTCGGAGTTTGCATTTTGCGACTTATATATATATTTACATATTTCAGAACCCACAGGGATTACATAACGCTTATGTCGATTTACCCCGCAACATGGTTTATTACGGCGTGCGTGCTTGTTTGTATGTTTCTTGTGTGTTGCAGGCGGTTCAAAAGAGAGTTACAAATAAACGGTGAGATGGTATGAAAACAAATTATCAACTGCTGCTTGATGAACAGCTGAAAAAGCTTGACGGCAGAAAAAAGCTGCTGCTTCATTCCTGCTGTGCTCCTTGCTCCACATATGTTTTGGAGTATCTTAAGGAGTATTTCGATATAACGGTTTTATATTATAACCCAAATATCTATCCTCCCGATGAGTTTTACTTAAGAGAAAAGGAACAAAAAAGACTTTGTGAAGCTCTGGGCATCGGCGAGGTATTCATAGGGTACGATGAAAATGAGTTTTACAAGGCGGTTCGAGGCTTGGAAAAGGAGTCTGAGGGTGGAGCAAGATGTCTTGAATGCTTCAGGTTGAGGCTTTTCAAAACCGCCGAGTATGCAAAAAATAACGGTTTTGACTTTTTTACCACAACGCTATCTATAAGTCCTCACAAAAATGCGGAGGTTTTAAATTCTGTTTGCAAAGAGGCGTCCGAAAAATTCGGCGTGCCGAACCTTTGGGCGGATTTTAAAAAGCGAGGCGGCTATAAACGCTCCTGCGAGCTGTCGGAGGAGTACGGAATATACAGGCAAAATTATTGCGGATGCATATTTTCAATAAAAGGAGAAAAACAAAATGATTACTTATGATGTTTTCAGCGGCGGGTGCAAAAGCGTTTTTACAATGAGCTATGATGACGGCAAAACAGAGGACCGCCGTCTGGTTGCACTTATGAACAAATACGGTATCAAGGGTACATTCAATCTCAACAGCGGAAGACTTGGAAGCGGTGATGAATTTGTCCGCCCCGATGAGGTTAAGGATCTGTACCGAGGACACGAGGTTGCGGTTCATACGGTAACACATCCGTGGCTGAATCGCTGCTCTGCAGATACGCTTTACAAGGAAATTGCCGAGGACAGACGAGCCCTTGAACGCCTTGTGGGCTATCCGGTGCGGGGAATGGCTTATCCGTTCGGCTTATGCGATGACAGGATTGTTGAGGTTGCTAAAAATGCCGGTATTGTTTATTCAAGAACGACTTCCCGCGATGACTTTAACATTCCGAGTGATTTTTTGAGGCTTAAATCAACCTGCCACCACAGAGATGCTCTCGAGATGCTTGAAAAATTCAGCGAGTATGTTAAGCCTTCCTGGAGAAGCGGTTGTTGCTTCTATGTCTGGGGGCACAGCTATGAGTTCAAAACAGAGGAGGACTGGGCAAATATCGAGAAGCTGTTCATAGGAATTAAAGAGGTGGACAGCGTTTGGTTTGCAACAAATATTGAGATTTACGACTATTTAACGGCACAGAGAAGCCTCAGGATTACTCTTGATGAGGATATGGTCGAAAACCCGACCTCCGTTGATGTATGGATAAAAAAGGACGGAAAAGTAGTCAAAATTCCTAAATGCTCAACGGTTATGCTGTAAAGTTACAGCAAAAAGACAGTTGCATTTTTATGCAAAAAGTATTATAATAATTAACAGGGTGACGAATGTGGAAATTCAGAAAATAAAAGAACTTGATAAGAAATTTTTTATGAATGTGTTCGGAGAACGCACAAACATATGCTTTGAAAGCGGCGAAGACGCGTATTTGATTGATACGGAAGGGAAAAGGTATCTTGACCTTTTTGCCGGAATTGCCGTAAATGCGGTTGGCTACGGCAATAAGTATTTTGCGGATACGATGTGTGATTTTATGCAAAATCATGTTCTTCACACTTCAAACCTTTATTATGTTGAGCCCCAAAGCCTGCTGGCTGAAAAAATATGCAGCTGCTCCTGTGCGGACAAGGTGTATTTTGCAAACAGCGGAGCGGAGGCGAACGAATGTGCAATTAAGCTTGCTAAAATCTATCAGTACAAAAAGGGAAGCGGAAAAACAAAGATAATAACGCTTAAAAACTCCTTTCACGGCAGGACGCTTGCAACGGTTGCCGCAACCGGTCAGGAAAAATATCAAAAGCCGTATAAGCCGCTCACGCCCGGCTTTGTACATATAGATATTAACGATACCGAAGCTCTCAAAAAGGAATTTGCAAGCGGCGATGTGTGTGCCGTAATCGCAGAGCCTATTCAGGGCGAAAGCGGAATTCATCCGTTGAGCTCTGAGTTTGCCTCGGAGATGAGAAGGCTTTGCTCGGAAAATGATGCAATTCTTATTTTTGACGAGGTTCAGACCGGCATGGGCAGAACGGGAAATCTTTTTGCTTATGAAACCATAGGGGTTACACCGGATGTGTTTACGGTTGCAAAGGCTCTCGGCGGAGGAATCCCCATAAGCGCTTGCTGTGCTAAGGATTTTGTCGCAAAGGCTTTTGAGCCCGGAGATCACGGCGGAACCTTCGGCGGAAATGCTTTTGCCTGCAAGGCAGGACTGACGGTTTTTGAAATCATTGAAAAACAGGGGCTTGTTGAAAATTCAAGGGCTGTCGGGGCATATCTCAAAGAGGAGCTTATAAAGCTTAAGGAGAGGTATCCGATAATAACCGATGTCAGAGGCTACGGGCTTATGATTGGCATTGAAACGCCTATGTTTAAAGAATTCATTGCTCGCCTTTTGGAGTCGGGCATTGTTGCCGGAAGCGCGGGCGGCTCTGTAATAAGGCTTGTTCCGCCGCTTATTATTACCAAAGAAGATGCGGATTTGTTTATTAAAAAATTTACTGAAATATTAGAGGAATCAAAAAAATGAAACATTTACTTTCTATTCACGATTTGAGCGTTGACGAGGTCAAAAAAATTCTTGATACCGCCTATGACCTCAAAGCAAAGCTTAAGGCCGGTATCGAACACAAAATTCTTTCGGGAAAATCAATGGGTATGATTTTTTCAAAATCCTCCACAAGGACAAGGGTTTCCTTTGAAACCGGTATGTATCAGCTGGGAGGGCACGCCCTTTTCCTTTCGTCAAATGATATTCAGCTCGGGAGAGGCGAGTCTATCTACGATACCGCCAATGTTCTTTCAAGGTATCTTGACGGAATAATGATAAGAACATTCAAGCAGAGCGATGTTGAGGATCTGGCAAAATACGGTTCAATCTCGATAATCAACGGTCTTACCGACCTTTTGCATCCTTGCCAGGCTCTTACAGATGTTTTTACGGCATTTGAGCACAAGGGCAGGCTTGAAGGGCTTAAGCTTGCGTATATAGGTGACGGAAATAACATGGCTCATTCCCTTATGTATGCAGGTGCAAAGGTGGGCATGAATGTTTCTGTTGCATCGCCCAAGGGCTATGAGTGCAATGCCGAAATTATCGAGAACGCAAAAGCTGACGCAAAGCTTACCGGTGCGGTTATTGATGTTTCAAACGATCCGGAAAGGGCAATAGCGGATGCGGATGTTGTTTACACGGATACATGGGTAAGTATGGGACAGGAAGAGGAAAAAGCTAAGAGAATTAAGGATTTTGAGGGCTATACAATAGATAAAAAGCTGTTTTCTTTGGCAAATCCTGCGGCTTTGTTTATGCATTGCCTTCCTGCTTACAGGGGCTTTGAGGTGACAGAGGATGTCATTGACGGACCCAATTCCGTTATATTTGACGAGGCGGAAAACCGTTTGCATGTGCAAAAGGCTGTTATGGCCCTTACAATGGGTGATTGAGGTTATAAAAATGAAAGGCTTGATTGTTAGGCACGCAAGGGAAGAAGATATTCCGGAAATAATGCGTATAATCCATGATGCATTTATTATTTATATGGAAAACGGCAGTCTTCCTTGTCCGCCTTCCGCTCTTTTTGAAACCGAGGATGAGGTTATGGAGGATATTCAAAAAAAGTGCGTGATGGTGGCGGAACACAAAGGAAGAGTTTCGGGTTCTCTCCGTCTTGAATTCAAAGATGAGGAAGCTTACCTCAGCCGATTTGCGGTCGATCCTTCCTTGCACAGGGCAGGAATCGGCAACGCCCTGCTGCTTGCGGCGGATGAGGAAGCGGTTAAAAACGGTTGCAAAAAAATAGTTCTTCATACATCCCTGAGTGCCAAAAATCTTGTCAGGCTCTATAAGACACACGGCTTTTTGGTATGCAACATAAATACAGAAAGAGGCTACAGACGGGCTGAATTAGTAAAAAATATATAGTTGACAAACCGAATGGTTTATGTTATAATGTTAGTAGATTAGATGAGAACAGATGAGAATTGAAGAGATAGACGAGCTGAGATGCAAAGGCGTATGTATTTGTTTTGTATTTAAATCTCAGACCATCTGTCGTCCGGGATTTTTATTTTTCTCAAGAATAGAATTTAAGGAGTGAACCAAAATGGAAAAAATCCCCTACAAAATTTATCTTGAAGAAAATGAGCTTCCGAAGAAATGGTATAATGTTCGGGCAGATATGAAAAACAAGCCCGCTCCGCTTCTTAACCCCGGAACGCTCAAACCGATGACTGTTGACGAGCTTTCTCAGGTTTTCTGCCGTGAGCTCGCAGAACAGGAGCTTAACGAAACGGATCGTTACATTGACATCCCCGATGAGATTATTGAGTTTTATAAGATGTATCGTCCGTCGCCTCTTGTAAGGGCTTATTGCCTTGAAAAGAAGCTGGGTACTCCCGCAAAGATTTATTATAAGTTTGAAGGCAATAACACAAGCGGCAGTCATAAGCTTAATTCGGCAATCGCACAGGCTTATTATGCAAAGAAGCAAGGTCTTAAGGGTGTAACCACCGAAACCGGAGCAGGGCAGTGGGGTACGGCACTTTCTATGGCGTGTTCCTATTTTGACCTCGACTGCAAGGTGTTCATGGTTAAGGTTTCTTATGAACAAAAGCCCTTCAGACGCGAGGTTATGAGAACCTACGGTGCTTCTGTTACCCCTTCGCCGTCTAACCTTACCGAGGTAGGAAAGAAAATTCTTGCCGAGCATCCCGGAACAAA
>CABUMF010000029.1 GCA_902492655.1 uncultured Eubacteriales bacterium
GACATTTTGGAGCGTCCGGAATATCAAGGGCATACAGTAAACTTCAAAACCTACAAGCAGTCCTACAAGAGCAAAAAGACCTGCAATAATCCCGAAGAAAAATGGCTTGTGTTTGAAAATACCCACGAAGCAATCATTGACGCTGACACATGGGCGCGGGTGCAGGAATTGCGGAAGAACAAACGCCGCCCGACGAGGACAGGAAAGACAAATATGTTTTCCGGCATTGTGCGCTGCGCCGATTGCGGTGAAAAGCTGTATTACTGCACAAGCAGGAACTTTGAAGCAAGGCAAGACCACTTTGTCTGCTCTACTTCAAGGCTCAAAGGGAAAGAGGTTTGCGCGACGCATTTTATCCGCGCCGTTGTCTTGGAACGGGGCGTACTCGCCCACATGAGAATGACGATTGCCTGTGTTGCGAACCATGAAGAACAATTCCGCAAGGCTATGGGTGCGAAGCAGAAAGCCGAAGCAAAAAGAGAACTCGCGGCGAAGCGTCGGCAACTGACGCAGGCAGAACGACGGATAGAAGAACTTGACCGACTATTCAAGCGTATTTATGAGGACAACGTAGGCGGAAAACTATCTGACAGCAGATTTCAAATGCTCTCTGACGACTACGAGCAGGAGCAGAAAGAACTGCGGGAAAAGCTGTTGCGGTTGAATGAAGAAATTACAGAACAAGAGGAACAGGCAGAGAATATCGACAGGTTTATCTGCAAGGTGCGGAAGTATCTCGACTTGAACGAGCTGACACCCACTATCCTAAACGACATGGTAAAGGCGGTATATGTTCACGCGCCGGACAAGTCGAAGGGTTATCGGGAACAACAGATTGACATTTCCTATGACCTTGTAGGAATACTCCCCGCGTCTTTACTGATTGACCTGCAAAACGGAGAAACGGCATAGCCGAAGCTACGCCGTTTCCTGAAAACATTCTTATGCTGTTTTATGCGTGCCGCCCCGAAGGACCGCTTTTTCATTACCTTTCTATATACAGCGTTACAATTTCAAAATTGCCCACAGAAAGCTTAACCTTATTATCCTTAACCTCAAGTTTTTCAAGCTTATTTTCAAGCAAATCGCAGATCCACACACTCTTTACATCAAACCCAAACGAAATTTCGGGCTTGCTTACGATATTATAGGCATCGTACAGCCTTAAAACATATCCTTTTCCGTCCTCGCTTTGCTTAAGCGTTTCGATGACAATGTTATCCTCATTGCACTTCACAAACGAATACTCGGAAGGAAGCTCGCCGTTTTTCTCCCTTGTTTTCACCGCAGTCATTTTTTGATTAAGATTATAAGCTTGCTGAACCGTTCCGCCTGCCGCGGCGTTAAACTTATGGGGATACCACGAATATGTAAGATGATGTATGCATTTATCCGCCTCGGGGTTAGGATCGGTTGAAGATTTAAGGATTGTTATTCCAAGCACATTTTCGTCCGCCGAAAAGCCGTATTTACAGTCATTAAGCAGGCTCACGCCGTAGCTGTTATCGGAAATATCCACCCACTTATGCATACACATTTCAAATTTTGCCTGATCCCAGCCCGTATTTTCGTGGGTTGCACGCTCCACATGACCGAACTGAATTTCGGCAGTGACCTTATTTGAGAACACATTGACGGGGAAAAGCGATTTCATAATAAGGTGGGACTGCTTCCAGTCAATCTCCGTTTCAAAATCAACCCTCGGTATATTGTCATACACGACTATATTTTGCTTTATAACAGAATCCATAAAGCGTTTTACCACCGTAAGACCTGCCTTTGCGCCGTTTCGGTATTCAAAAATTTCCGCAACCTCGTTAACCTCGTAGCATTTTTGCTTATAATAATATGTAAGCTCCCAGGCATCGTAGAACTTCGGCATATCCTCATAAACGCAGAACCTGTTGGCAGTGCCCGAAACGGTTTCACGCATATTTATTTTATCGAAAATCGAGGTGATATTGCCGTTTTCATCAAGCCTTATATCGAAATATTTATTACTGATATGATTTTTTTCGATTTCTGCCGAGTTTTCAAAGCTCAATTCGGAAAATCCCTTATATCCGAAGGATGGAACGGACTCGGCATACGCAAAGCTTCCCTCCGCCTCCACAACATCGGAGCACTCATGGGAATGGGGATTGAAAACCGTATAGCCCTCGGGGGTTGTTATTTTGCCAAGCAAGTCCTCCGTTGCGTGCTTTGAAGCTTCGTTGCAAAAATCAAGCACATTGCCGTACTGCTCGTCCGACAAATCGTAAACCTCCTTTATGGAGCTTCCGGGGATTATGTCGTGGAACTGATTAAGCAGCATAAGCTTCCACATATCCGAGAATTTTTCGGACGGATATGTCTTACCGTTCACAACGGAATCGAGTACCGCAAGCCCTTCTGCCTTCATCAAAGCAAATTCGCAATCACGGTTGAATTTCTTTGTTTTCGCCATTGAAGTGTATGTTCCGCGGTGATATTCAAGATAAAGCTCGCCCGACCATTTGGGAGTTCTTCCGAATTTTTCGCAGGATTCCCTGAAATTACGCTCGGCTTTATTGAGAAAATCATCAAGGGTATTCATTTTTGTCATGGGAATTCCGGGTATGCCCTTTTCAAAGCGTCTTTGGCGTTCAAGCATTTCAAAGGTCGGCCCTCCGCCTCCGTCACCGAACCCGAAGGTGTGAATTACCTGATTGTTGTATTCCTTATTCCTGTAAATATCCCAGCTGCTTTTTACCTCCCTTGAATCCATTGCACCGTTTATCATGACAAATTCACGGGATTTGTCGGGATTGACAAAATCCTTTGTCGTCAAAAACTGCGTGAATATTTCGGAGCCGTCTATGCCCTTCCAATAAAATGTATCGTTTGGAATTCTGTTGGTATCGTTCCAGCTTATTTTGCCTGTAACAAAGCGGTCAACCCCCGCCTTTTTAAGAATCTGAGGAAGGGCGGCGGAATACCCGAACACATCGGGAATCCAAAGCGTTCTGCTGTTTACGCCAAACTCCTCTTTGAAAAATCTCTTTCCGAACACAAGCTGACGGATAAAGCTTTCTCCCGAAGGCAGATTTCCGTCCGCTTCAAGCCACATTGCGCCGTCCGCTTCCCACCTGCCCTCTCTTATGCGAGCCTTGACCTTTTCGTACATTTCGGGAGCATTTTCCTTAAGAAAAACATACATCTGCGGCGAGGTCATCATAAACCTATATTCGGGATAACGCTCCATAAGATGAATAACGGTGGAATAGCTCCTCTGAACCTTCTCCACAGTCTGCCGAACAGGCCAGCGCCATGCCACATCTATATGGGAGTGTCCCATACAGTTTACCGTTACATCCTTATTTTTGCCACATTCCTTTTCATAAAACTCATGCTTAAGATATTCCCTTGCATTATGTATGCCTTCATAATACTCATCGGAATAAGGCTTTCTGAAATCAATACGGTTTGCGGCAAGCTCCAGATGATGCAGTATCACCCTATAGTCATCCGACGCCTTATCCAAGCAATAAAGTGCGTCAAGCGGAACATAAAAGTCAAAATAAAGCTGCTCCGTTTCACTGCAGACCGTTATAAGCTTCGGCGTAAGCCCCGAAAAGGGACTTATACTGTCAAAATAACAGTAGAACGCCGCATCGTACTCGGTATCGGGCTTCAAAAAGGTTCTTGTATGGTTGACATCAAGCCCCTGAGTCATTTCGCCGTTTAAGTAAAGCAACACCTGAATTCTCGAATTCTTGTTCTGCTGCTCAAATTCAAGGGCATAATAGCATCCATCAATCGCCTTTGGAGTGCGAAAGCTTCCTCTTATCCAGCAGTGCAAATCCTTTCCGTCAAGAAGCATATAAGGCTCAAGCTTTTGCCAGCTTTGGTCAATATCGGGAATTACATTATCATTTTTGTAGTCACAAAACTTGATATAAAAATCATCAAGCGAAACCGCTTCACGCTTTGTAAGCGCCAAAAGCTGCCAAGCGGTTTTTTCGGCTTTTTCATCTAAATATCTCATAAAATAACTCCTTCATTGCTTTTTTTATATAATATACCACAAACTGTGTTTTGTCAATATGCCGCTTGACTTTTTTGGGATTTTGGTGTAGAATTCTATACGAAATCAGTTTACGGAGGCAAATATGAATCCACTTACAAACATAGATATTATTAAGCATATAATGAAGCGTCACGGTATTGCTTTTAACAAAAAGTTCGGGCAGAATTTTCTGACGGACGAGGCTGTTGTCGACTCGATTTCGGAAATGTCGGGGGTTTCAAAAAACGATGCGGTGCTTGAAATAGGGCCGGGCATCGGTACGCTTACCTACAGCCTTTTAAGCTTTGCAAATAAGGTTGTTTCGGTCGAAATAGATTCGGGACTTATTCCCGTTCTTTCGGAAACCCTTTCGGAATTTGACAATTTCGAGCTAATAAACAGCGATATTCTGAAGCTTGACTTAAACGAGCTGATACAAGACAAATTCGCAGGCGAGCCGCCCTTTGTGATTGCAAATCTTCCTTATTATATAACATCGCCGATTTTGATGTATCTGCTTGAATCGAAAATACCCTTCAAAAGGATAGTTGTAATGGTTCAAAAGGAGGTTGCGGACCGTCTTTCATCCAAGCCCGGCACAAAGGACTACGGCGTTATTACGGCGGCGGTCAGCTATTATGCCGATGTTAAAACCCTTTTCGAGGTTAAAAGAGATTGCTTTATACCCTCCCCGAATGTCGATTCGGCGGTAATCGAGCTTATTCCGAGGAAGCACCCCACTTGCAAACCGAAATCCGAGGATATGTTTTTTAAAACAATAAAGGCGTCCTTTGCTCAAAGACGCAAAACCCTTCTTAACTCGATAAGCAAATCGGGGTACATTACATTGCCGAAGGAGGAAATCGAAAGAGCAATATCGGATTGCGGTATTTCACCGTCCGTTCGGGGCGAAACGCTTTCGATTGATGACTTCGCCAAACTGTCAGATAAATTTGGGGGTTGAAATTTGACGAAATTTGTTGTATAATGTTATTTTGTACGGAGGTGAGCTTCATGAAAAACACAAAAGTGACGGAGGAAACTTCATCCGAAAGAAAATCTTCGGAAATATTAAAGGATATATCAAATCAGGTTAAGCCTTTAGGAAAGCTTTTTTCAGAGCTTTTTTCAAAATACAGCGAATTTATCAACTGCATTTTGCTTTCACTTGCGGTAAACTTTGCGGTTGAGATGTTTTGCAGGCAGTCCATTTACGAATGTCTTGTTTACATTCACAACCATCCGCTTTCGTTTTTATACAACACACTCATTGTTTTGTTTACATTGTCCCCCGGGCTTGCGCTCAGGAAAAGATATTTCTGGTACTCCATTGTCTGCGCATTCTGGGTTGGCTTAGGAGTTACGAGTGCGATTATCCTCGTTTTCAGGCAAACTCCGCTTACCGCAAACGATTTTCTTATAACAAGGTCGGTTGTGGGAATGTTCGATAAGTATCTTTCAAGCTTTCAGATGGTTCTTGTGGGGATTGCGGCTTTGGCGATTGTGGGACTTTTGGCGGTTATTCTCATAAAGGCTCCCGCTCCTGCGGGGATCAAGCGGAAAAAGCACATCGGAGGCATTCTGATTATCGTTGCCGCAATGGCTTCGGCAACATTTTTTGCCAACAATTATGTGTATTCCGACAGCGACTCCTTTGCGTCCCTTATACGCGCGTTTGACGATTACGGCTTTGCTTACAGCTTTTCCATTACCACCTTTGACGGGGGTGTCGATAAGCCGAAAAATTACAGCGAGGAATACATGAATCAGCTGAAGGCTGAGCTTTTGGAAAAGTGCCCCGACAGGGAGGTTTCCAAAAAGCCCAATATCATTTATCTTCAGCTGGAATCGTTTTTTGATGTTAATCATATAACGGACTACACATACAGCGAAAATCCGTTGCCCAATTTCAGGCAGCTCAAAGAGGACTTCCCTTCGGGATTTTTTACGGTTCCGAGCATAGGCGGAGGCACATCGAATACCGAATTTGAGGCACTTACAGGGCTTAATATGGACTATTTCGGGGTTGGCGAATACCCTTACAAAACTATTATGAAGGAAACAACCGCCGAATCAATTTGCTATGACCTTAAAAATCACGGGTATGCAAGCCATGCTATCCACAATTACACCGGCACCTTCTATTCCCGTAATGAGGTTTACAAAAATCTCGGTTTTGACTCTTTTACACCGATTGAATATATGTATAACCTTGAATATACCGCAAACGGCTGGGCAAAAGACAAGGTTCTCATAGGCGAAATCATGAAGGCGCTTAATTCCACGCAAGGTCAGGATTTCATCCACACCGTATCGGTTCAGGGGCATGGAAGGTATCCCAACGAGAAAATAGATCCCACCCACACCATTACCGTTGAGGGCATTTCCGACCCCGGCACAAAGGCGGGATTTGAATATTATGTTAACGAAATCCATGATATGGATATTTTCATAAAAGACTTGGTTGACACACTGTCAGGCTTTGACGAGGATGTTATTCTGGTTATGTGGGGCGACCATTTGCCCACATTTACGATAAACAGTTCTCAGCTTGATAACGGAGATATTATGCAAACCGAGTATGTAATTTGGTCGAATTTCGGGCTTTCGTTGGAGGACAGGGATCTTTGTGCTTATCAGCTTACGCCCTATATTCTGGACTCCCTGGGAATCTATGACGGCTGGATTAACAAGCTTCACAACTCCAATCAGTACGATGAAGCCTTCGACAACAAGTACAGATGCATCGAGTATGATATGCTTTACGGCGGAAGATACCTTTGGGGTGAAAACCGCCTGCAGCCGACCGAAATGAAAATGGGAATTGACGAAATTTCAATCAACAGCGTTATCGTTGCCGACGAGCAGATTTATGTTTACGGCAAAAACTTCAATTCCTTCAGTAAAATTGTGGTTGACGGCAAAGAATACTACACCAGGCAGAACGGTGATGAGCTTTCGGCGGTGGATGTTGAAATTCATGACGGCTCGGAAATTACCGTCGTGCAGAAAAAGGGTACTGTTTTGGGCTCAACGAAGCCGTTTATTTATCACGAAGCACAGCCTACGGAATAAACTTAAAAGTCCGGGAATTTTCTCGGACTTTTTTTGGAGCGATTACCATGAAAAGAATTTACAACCGCAATTTTTCCAAAGAGCTAAGTAACATAGACATTTCCATAGAGGATTTAAGGCTGGTTAATTTGGACAGCAGCTGGAAATCCGATATGCATTCATCGCCCTTTACAAGGATTTATATTGTAAATTCGGGCAAAGGAACAGTATATACAGAACACGGAAAAATCGAGCTTTTACCTAACAAAATATATATTATACCATCGGGCCTTCGCTTTTCATACGAATGTGACGAATATCTTGATAAAATATACATTCATGTCCGTGCGCTACTTCCCGATAAAAGCGACGCTCTTTCGGCGTGTGAAAAATGCTTGGAATTTGACGATACCGAAGGGCTTTTTGAGCTTGTAAAAGGCTTCCTTCCCCCCGATACAGCAGAAAAAATAATCGGGATTAAGGCGGTCATATCAAAAATTATACTTTTGTGTATGCAAAGCCTGAAACCCAAAAAGGTCATCGGGTATTCGGAATACACAAAAGGCGTTATTGAATACATCGAGCGAAATTTAAGCGTAAATCTTACGGCAAAAAAAATAGCGGAGGAGCTTTTTACCTCCTCCGCAAAGCTGAGAAAAACCTTCAAAACCGAAACCGGCACGCCTTTGGGTAAATACATCGACGAACGAATTATGACCCGTGCCGAAAGCTCGGTTCGCTCGGGGAGCCGTTCAATAAAGGAAATAAGCGACAGCCTGGGGTTTTGCGATCAATTCTATTTTTCAAGATGCTTTTCAAGACAATTCGGAATGTCGCCTCTTGTATACAGAAAAACAAGAAAGCTCTAAGCCTTGACTATTTCCGGTCTTATATCTTCCTTTTCAAACTTGAAATTCACGCTCTCACACTTTACATTTTCGGCGTGCCTTATATAAAGTCCGCTGGCAGGGAGCACACCGAAATTGTGAAATTCGGGGTATCTGTCCCCCATTTCGGGGACTTCCCTTTCCTCGTACTCGGTAACCCCTCCCGCCATTCTGAGGGATATATTTTTAAGAGTAATGTTCCTTACCGCATTCTCCTTTGTGCCGGATATGCATACGCAGGTTTTGGCATTTCCCCACGCTTCTCCCTTATAAACCGTTCCGATTGCATCTGTGCAGCTGCCATGCACATTCTCAATAAGCACATCGGAAATGCTTCCCGGCTCACTTTTCTTATGACCTTCGTGATAAACCCTCATTCTACTGCCGTTTGCAATAAATATCGGCCCCGTAGCATTTTCAAGCCTTATGTTTCTTACAGTAAGTCCCTTAAGGCTTGCGCCGTCAACCGGGCAAAGCTTAATTGCACAGCCGTTGCAATCGTAAATAAAGCTGTCCTCAAAGGAGATATTTTCATAGTCCCCGACGGATTCCGTCCCCACCTTAAAGCCTGCCCAATTTGTGGTTATGGTGCACCCGCTGACTTTTATATTCCTGCAAGGCTTATTATATGTGGATTTAAGACAAATCGCATCATCGCCGCTGTCAATTATGCAATCTTTTATACTTACATTGCAGGACGAATCCACATCAATTCCGTCATTGTTTGCGTTAACTCTGCTGTGGATGTAAACGCCCTCAATTAAAGCTCCGTCACAGCCCAGCATATGAAGCGTCCACGCCGCCGGATTTTTAAGGGTTATTCCCCTTATGCGGATATTTTTTGAATTTAATATCCTTACCAAAAAAGGTCTTTCATCGTGCTTTGGGTGGGAAGAAGAAAACAGTGCCCCTCTGCCGTCAATTATGCCTTCGCCGTATATCTCGACATTTTCTGCGTTCTCGGCATAAACAAGGCTTCTGCCTCTTTTGTGGTCAACGGCATCGGTGAACAAATCAACATCCTCAGAGTAGTCCGAAAACTCGCCGCTACCCAAAATCACTGCACCCTTCTCCAGCTTCAATTTGAGGTTGCTCCTCAAAAACAGCGTGCCCACAACATACACGCCCCTCGAAACAACCAGCTCCTCGCCCATTTTTGACGCCTCATCAATCGCCGTCTGAAGCTTTTCCGTTACACAAATGTTATCTTTCTCCTTAAAAATCATAGCCTTACTCTCCTTGTTTTTTTCTGTTTCTATATTAATTCTATTTTTACGGTTTTTGCTGAATCATCCCACGAAACGGTCGCTCCGAGCCCCTCCGCTATGGCGCGAACAGGTACGAGAGTCCGTCCCGAAATCACTATGGGAACGGCATCAAGCGTGACCTTCTCCCCGTCAACGAGCATTGTTTTGCTTCCTACCGTGATAACAACCTTTTTGTAGCCCTTTGTTCCGACTACCGTTTTTGTTTCCCCGTCCCAGGAAACGCTTGCACCCAGCTCCTCGAAAATCTTTCTCATGGGAACCATCGTTCTGCCGTTGCAAATGAGCGGAGTGCTGTCAAACTGTGTGAATTTTCCCGAAATCTCCACATTAATATCGGAAGAAACCCCTCCCGAAAGCGTAATCGGGACTTCATTTTCAAGGGTTGTTCCGTCCGAAAACAGCACAACCGACTTCACCTTATGCGTCGCCCCCGCAAGCTTGGATACGTCAATATACGCCTCAAAGGGCATTTCGCTTGAGGTTGCGGCGTAAACCCCGTCAACAAAATAAGTTACCTTCATTGCCTCCACACCGAATTTATGAGCGTAGCAATAAAGAGGAAACACCCTGTCAACCTCTGCTCCGCTAAGTTCTCTGAACGCACCCGAGGGTGAGCTTCCCTCAAAGCCGCCCTGCACAAACCGAAATCTCTTGCTCGCCTTAAGGTACTCCCTTTTAAGAGCCTCGTTTGTCGAAATACGGTAATCCGATTTTTCCCCCGAGCCTTCGATATACCTGTCAAAGTAAGCCATGAGCTTAACCTCGGGGTACATCATGGGAATGTAGTACATCATCTGAGCCATGCGCCTGAGGGCAAAATCGGTAGTGTCCTCTCCGGTTGACATAACCTTGTGTCCGCTTCCGGACTCCGAAATCATTATAGGCTTTTTTGAGCCGTATTTTTTTACAATATCCCGAATTGCCAAAACGGGGTCAGAGCTGTCACCGCTTTTGAAAATAATGGAATCGAGCGCCGATGCGGAAGGGTTTGCATTAAAATACTTCTGAGAATAAAGCGTCGTGCCAACCCAGTCAACAAACTCGTCCCCGGGATAAAAGTCATCAATATTCACGCCCCATGCGGCAGAGGGAGTCATGCTCCGCACCATTGCAACATTGGGGTTTTTGCTTTTAAAATAGCTTGAAACAAAGCGAAAAGCCGCCTTGAAGCTATCGGGCGAAGAAGGCACTTGCCAAACATCAAATTCTGCGGCAAATCTTAAATATACCGGCACGGACGAATATTCGGAAAACAGCTCCGACAGCTCCGCAAGCGACGGCTCAAAGGAATAGATTTTCTCAATATCCGCTCCCTCGTCCTTACAGTTAAGCGCAAATTCAACCGCCTTTCCTCCGTCCTTCGCCTCCTGCATGATTTTTCTTGTATATCCCGTTATTTCGTCACCCAATTCAAGATACAAAAGTATCATTGATTCGTCCCCGAGCTCCTCACGCACCGCACTGTCGGAGCTAAGCCCGTAAAGCACACCGTCTTTTCGCTCGTTCTTTGCGCCGAAATAAACATCACTTCCGCCGTCTGTCATTATCGTGACTGCGGGGCGGTACTGCATTGCCTTCTCGCGCGCCGGACGGGTGTAATCATAATACTTATCACCGAAGGCTATGGCATAGTCGTAAAACTCCTGATAAACTTCCGCCGCCGCAGGATAATCGCCGAGCTTTTCATACGCTCCAGCTACTCCGTCATATCTTGAAATAAGCACATTTCTTTTCTCGTCACAGTCGGGCTCGCCCTTCATCATTTTAATTATTTCCGTTCCGTATTTTATCATACCGTAAAGGTCACCCGAATCCTTTGCGGCAATATATTTTGAATTAATATCAAAAAATCCGCTCGGGAAGGTGTAAGCATAAACACTCCCCGAAAACAGCAAAATTAAGCAAATAAGCATTGCGGTTATTCTTTTCATACTAATCCTCCATGTTAGCTTTGCATTTTCCGCACACACCGTAAAGCACCGTACGGGACATATCAATTTCAAAATCATGCTCCGAATTTATGTGACGGCAAACATCGTTCATAAGATGGCAGTCAAGATGGACAATCCTGCCGCAGCTTATGCACCTTAAGTGAAAATGCTCATGGCAATGCTCCCCAGCATACTGATACCAAAAATAACCGTCAGAATCGGGGTACTTCCTCACAAACCCCTCCTCGACAAGCCGTGAAACCTCGCGGTAAACCGTGCTTTTGCCGATGCTTTCCGAAAACATATCCGAAATATCGTTGATTGAAAACTGTCTGTCGGTATTATCCTTAAAAAAACCGGCAATCAGTTCCCTTTGCTTTGTCTTGTACGGCACTGAAATCACCTCATATAAAGTATAACATAATCGTCACATTATTGTCAAGTGTAACACTTTTGTTAATTTCGCAACCGTTGAATTGTAACAATTAATTTGGTATAATTAGTATGTGGGGAACTTTTGTTCTCCGCAAGGAGGATTTTTTATGTACACTATTGGGGATCAAGTTTTATATCCCATGCACGGCGCAGGAGTTATCACTTCTGTGGAGGAAAGAGAGATTCTCGGCGAAATCAAGCAGTATTTTGTGATGAAAATGCCTGTTGGGAATATGGAGGTTTTAATTCCTGTTGAAAGCCTTGAGCGTATCGGAGTGCGTGATATTATCACGAGCGAGCAGGCGGTTGATGTACTGCGGGATTTCAAGGAATGTACCATTGAATTTAACAAAAACTGGAACAAAAGATACCGCGAGAATATGGAAAAAATTCGCAGCGGTAATATTTACGAGGTGGCTCATGTTGTGAAGTCTCTTATGATAAGGGACCGTGACAAGGGGCTTTCCGCCGGTGAGCGCAAAATGCTTATATCCGCAAAAAGGATACTTGTGAGCGAGCTTATTTTGGCGACAAAGACCGAGGAGGCCACAATAGAGAAGGAAATTGATAAAATCATTGAGTTTTGCTGATTTTTGAGGTGGGCTTATGGTTTCGGCGATAATAGTTGCGGCAGGCAAGGGCAGCAGAATGGGCTGCAAAAAGCAGTTTATGGATATTCTCGGTGCTCCGCTTATTTCCTACACCTTAAGGGTGTTTGAAAATTCTGCGGCGGATGAAATCATTCTTGTTACAGCAGATGAGGACATCGGGCAAATGCAAAAGATCGCACAGGAATTCGGCATAAAAAAGCTGAGTGCCATAGCTACAGGAGGAAAAGAACGGAGCGATTCGGTTATTTCCGGGCTGAGAATTGCAAAGGGCGATTATGTGCTTATTCATGACGGGGCAAGGCCGTTTGTTACCATAAAGGAGATTGAAGCCGCAATATCAGAGGTTAAAAAGCATGACGCAGTGTGCCTCGGGTTTCCGGTAAAGGACACGATAAAGATAACCGATGATAACGGTTACATAAAATCCACGCCCAACAGGAGCACTCTTTTTGCAGCGGCAACGCCACAGTGCTTCAGAACCGATATAATTCGGTCGGCGTACAAAAAAATAAAGGCTGACGGTATTTTTGTTACCGACGATTGCTCGGCGGCGGAAATTTGCGGAGTTAAGGTTAAGATCCTACCCTGCTCCTATGAAAACATAAAAATCACAACGGCTGAGGATGTGCAAATTGCAGAGGCTATCATTAAAAGGAGAAGCTCTATATGAGAATCGGAAACGGCTACGATGTGCATAAGCTGACGGACAACCGTCCCTTGATTTTGGGCGGTGTGGAAATCGAGTACGAAAAGGGGCTGCTCGGACATTCGGATGCGGATGTTCTGGTTCACGCAATAATGGACGCTCTTTTGGGTGCCGCCGCCCTCGGGGACATCGGAAAGCACTTCCCCGACACCGACCCCAAATACAAAGGAATTTCGAGCATATATCTTTTGGAGTGCGTTGCTCGGCTTTTGAAGGAAAAGGGCTACAGTATAGAAAATATCGACTCTATCGTTGCGGCGCAAAGACCGAAGCTGTCGCCCCACATAGAAAAAATGACCGAAAACATAGCAAACGCTCTCGGAATTGAAAAATCCCGGGTGAGCGTTAAGGCAACCACAACCGAAGGGCTCGGCTTTGAAGGCAGGGGCGAAGGAATTTCGGCATATGCGGTTTGCTTAATTGATTAACAATAAAAAAATACCGAGTACCCAAAAAATCGGATACTCGGTATTATTGTGCTTACTATTCTTCGCAGCTTTCGCAGTCGCCGTCACAGCCCTCAAACTCGAACTCAATGGGTTCGCCGCAGTTGGGGCAGGAAATCGGCTCATCTGCCATAAGCATATCACCGTCAATATAAATCTTATCTCCGCACTTTTCGCAGGT
Organism: uncultured Eubacteriales bacterium; assembly: GCA_902492655.1. Taxonomy (GTDB): domain Bacteria; phylum Bacillota; class Clostridia; order HGM11514; family HGM11514; genus CAKSKB01. The sequence continues at coordinate 13,547 of CABUMF010000029.1, forward strand.
GATTTCGTAGCAATCGTCATCATCGAAATCATACTCGTCATCGTCATCGAAGTCTTCATCGTCATCCATATAAAGATCCTCTTCAACAGCACCGAGATCCTCGTCAAGCTCGTCAACCAAATCTTCAAGGTCGGTAATATCGGAGCTAATGTTCTTAATTTCCTCAACAATATCGCCGAGAGCTTCAACAACAGCCTTCAAAAGCTTGCCTTCCTTTTTGGAAGTGTCAATATCAAGACCGTCCGCAAGACCTGCGATATATGAAATCTTTTCGCCCAAATCCATAAAAATATCCTCCTTTTATGCTCTTTCCATGTACTCGCCGGTACGAGTATCAATTCTGATTTTTTCACCCGGACCCACAAAGAGAGGAACGTTTACAATAGCGCCTGTTTCAAGCGTTGCGGGCTTTGAAGCACCCGTTGCGGTATCTCCCTTGAAGCCGGGCTCGGTATCCGTAATTTCAAGCTCTACAAAGTTCGGGGGTTCAATGCCGAAAACATTTCCCTTATAGAAAAGAAGAAGAACTTCTTCGTTTTCCTTAACGAACTTGAGAGAATCACCCACCTGCTCGGAGCTGAGCGGAATCTGCTCATAGCTTTCAAGATCCATGAAATAATAAAGTCCGCCGTCCTCATAAAGATACTGCATTGTCTTTCTGTCGATATGAGCCTTAGGCATTTTTTCCGTAGGACGGAATGTTTTTTCAACAACACCGCCTGTGATAACGTTTTTAAGCTTCGTTCTTACGAAAGCCGCACCCTTACCGGGCTTAACATGCTGAAATTCAACTACCTGGAAAACATTTCCGTCGAGTTCAAATGTTACACCGTTTCTGAATTCACCTGCTGAAATCATTACTAAAACCTCCAAATAAATTATACGCACGAATATATACTTATATTTTACTACAAAAAAGCAAAAATATCAAGTACATTTTATAAATTTCATATATAAATAACTTCTTTTCCTATTTTTTGGCTTAAATTTTGGTGAAAATTATCAGTAATAACAGTTAAATCTTCAATTCTCACACCGAATTCGCCCTCAATGTAAATCCCGGGCTCAACCGTAACGGTCATTCCGGGGGACAAAACAACCTCCGATTTTGGGTTCATGGTGGGAGGCTCGTGGATAAGCAGTCCCACTCCGTGCCCCAATGCGTGACCGAAACAGTCGCCAAAGCCGGCATCGCAAATTATATCTCGTGCAACACGGTCAACCTCGGACGCCAAAGCCCCGGGCTTTAAAGCCGCAAGTGCCGCTTTCTGCGCCGAAAGAACCACATCGTAAACCTCCTGTTTACGCTTTGAAATCTCACCCACAGCGAAGGTGCGCGTCATATCCGAGCAATAGCCGTTGTAAACACAGCCAAAATCAATGAGCAAAAAGTCGCCGTACTGAAGCTTGTAATCTCCGGGCTGTCCGTGCACAACGGAGCTATTTTTTCCGCCTATCGAAATGGTGTCAAAGGAGTTGCCGCTCGCACCCAGCTTTCTCATACGGTAGTCAAGCTCTGCGGCTATGTCCTTCTCCGAAACTCCTTCGCCTATAAGAGGAAGGGTTTCGAGCAGTGCATCACTTGCAATGTCAGCCGCTTTTTCGATATTTTTAAGCTCTTCCTCGCTTTTTATTATCCTCAAATCCTTGGTAAACTCACCGTATGGGATAAAGTTCTCGGCAATTTCCGAGTATGCCATGTACTCACCGTAGGAAAGACTGTCCGGCTCAAACCCGAGTGTTTTTGCGCCCTTTTCCGTCAGAATATCCTTCACATACTCGCTGTATTTTTTTGTTATTATGATAATCTCGCAATCCTTTGCTTCAAGTGCCGACTGCTCTTTGTACCGAAAATCCGTCAACAGATATTTCTTTTCGGGAAAGCATACGCAAATTCCCGCACTTCCCGAAAAGCCTGTGATGTAACGCACATTCTCCCTTGATGTTATAAGCATTGCGTCAATTCTGTCAAAATTAACCATTTTCAGCCACCATATCTATCGCTTCAAAGTACCCGTTTATTCCCTTGCCGTAGATTTGACCTTTGCAAACGGGGGCAATAACCGAAATCTTTCTGAAATCCTCACGCTCGTAAATGTTTGAAATGTGAACCTCATATGTCGGAACATCGACCGAAGCAACAGCGTCCCGAATCGCGTAACTGTAGTGGGTGTAGGCACCGGGATTTATAATAATCGCATCTGCGTTTTTGTACGCCGAATGAATGATGTCCACAATCCTGCCCTCGTAGTTTGACTGAAAGGACTTTATCTCAACGCCCTTTTTTTCACCGTATTCCTTAATTTTTCCGACAATATCGGAAAGCGTGTCCGTTCCGTAAATACCCTTTTCACGAATACCCGTCATATTAAGATTAACACCGTGAATCAAAAACACCTTTTTCATGATAGCTTATCCTCCATAATTTTCTTCATATAAAGTGCATCCTTGCCTTGCGTACCGGCAGACTCGCAAATCACCCTGGGCGTCATGCCCCGTTTCGCAATAACCTCTGCCAAAGGCTCAAAATCAGGGCCGAAAAGCTCATCTTCAAAGGTCAAATGCCGTTTTTCACCCATGTGAGTGTACTCGATTTTGCTGAAATGGATATGCATATTATTCGTTCTGTCCGCACCGATTTTCTTTTGGAACACATCTATTACGCTTTCAAAAGCCGAAGAACAAAAAAGTGCGCCCATACCCCTTGCGTGAAGGTGACCGAAATCCACCGTCGGCAAAAGGGATTCGTGAACAGAGCAGACCTCGGCGGTTTCTCTCTCGTCTCCGAGCTGATTGAGCTTACCCATGGTTTCAATGCACAACCGCACACAATCGAGCCCTTCGCCCCTCATGCGGTCGAGTGTGCGCAATATGAGAGCCTTTGAAAGCTCCACTCCCTCACGCCTTGTAAGCTTGCCGGCCGCACCCATGTGAACCACAACCCTGTCCGCTCCCATAGCCTTTGCGGCGCGGGCGGAGGACATGATGTAGCCTATACTTTTTTCCTGCTTTTCCGGGTCGGGCGTTGCAAGGTTAACATAATACGGAGAATGGACGCTCAATGCAATTCCGTACTTTACCGCCTCGCCTTTTAAGATTTCGCAGGCATCGGTTGATATTTTAACCCCTCGTCCGCACTCATATTCATATGCGTCAAGCCCGAGCCCTGCAAGCCATCGGGGCATCTCGAGTGACGATTTTCCGCCGTTTTCGTAAAAATCATCAGGATTTCCGCCGGGCCCGAATTTTATGTCGGATATACTCATTATAATCTCCGTTTCCTTAAATTCCTCACATTACATAAAGTTTTCTTTAAGATACCTGCAGCCTTGCCTGAGCTCCTCAAGATTTTTGCCTATATTCTCATTTTCTATGATGAGATACTCGGTTTCCTTCGCCGCCTTAATGAGGCTTTCAAAGTCCACAACTCCCGCTCCTGCGGCTACATCTCGCGTCATATCGGTATCCTTTACATGGATGACCTTAATTCTGTCCGCATACTTTTTTGCGACCTCAACGGGGTTTACGCCTGCGATTGCGGCGTGACCTGTGTCAAGCTCAAGGCACACATTTTGAGGCTCTGTGTTTTCGAGTAAAATATCAAGAGCCCACTTGCCGCCAAACTGCTTTTTAAACTCCTGGCGGTGGTTGTGATAGCCGAAGCAAATCCCGTCCGCCTTCAGCATTTTGCCTATTTTATCAAGCCTTTTTCCGAAATTTGCCCAACCTTCGGCGTCATCGAAATCTGCCCAAGGGATATGCACCGTCTTTGCGCCGATTGCGTTTAAGTAAGAAAGCGTTTCATCATATTTTTCCTCAAAATCCTGACAGCCAAGATGAGCACCGTATGCTTTAAGCCCGTTCTTTTCAAGCTCCGAAAGCATTTCCTCCGCCGAAAGTCCTCGAAAACCCGCAAATTCAACGCCGTCAAAGCCCAAAACCGAAGCTGCACAAAGTGCGGTCTTAATACCCTTTTCGTCCGTAATGTCATGAATTGAATAAAGCTGAACACCTATTTTCAAAGTCAAATTCCTCCATTGCTTTTTTTATGTAATTATACACCGAATAAGCCCTTTTGTCAATCTGTTTTTCACACAGTCGAAAAAATAACATAGTATATAATTGAAGATGATTTTATCGGAGGATATGCGATGAAAAACATATTGATTCTCGGCAATTCGGAAAGGCAGAAGATACTTTCCGAGCTGCTTTCGGGTTCACATAATGTCATGCACTTCAAAAGGAGCGTTACAAAGGATGCCCTCGAGATTTCCGATGCCGTAATTTTGCCTCTTCCTGCAAACGACGGAAATTTTATTTCAGACAGCGAAATTAAAATATCGGATATTTTCGGCTTCGGAAAAAAGCTTTATATAGGCGGAAAAATAGGTAAAGAGTTCGCACCGTACAAAAACAGCAACACCATAATTGACTATACAGAGCAAGAAAGCTTTGCCGCAAAAAACGCCGTTCCCACAGCGGAGGCGGCGATAATGCTTGCCCTCGGTGAAAACCCTTTTACGATAAACCGCTCGGTTTGCGTAATTTCGGGGTACGGGAAGATAGGCAAAGCACTGCTTCCTCGCCTTCTGGCTTTGGAAGCTACGGTTTATACGGTTGCAAGAAGCGAGCAGGCAAGAGAGCAGGCAAAGGCTTTGGGCGCAACAAGCATTTCCTTTGACGAAACAGACAAAATCGGGAATGTCGACACCGTTTTTAACACCGTACCGCATAGGGTTATTTGTGAAAAGGAGCTTCGTGCGCTTCGACCAAAGCTTGTGATAGACCTTGCCTCATCCCCCGGCGGCTGCGATTTTGATGCCGCAAAAAGCCTTGGGATAAAAGCAATTCACGCCCTCGCTCTGCCCGGTAAGCACTTCCCGAAAACAGCCGCGGAAATAACCGCAGAAACGATTCTAGATATAATAAACCAACAAAGAAACGGAGATATACTTAATGAACAACAATAAATCCATGACTCTCGGCTTTGCTATAACGGGGTCATACTGCACATTCAAAAGAGTAATTCCCGAGCTGAAAAAGCTTTGCGACAACGGGATAAAGGTGATACCCTTCATGTCCGAAAACGCCTACACAACCGACACACGCTTCGGCAAGGCAAGTGAATTTATAGATGAAGTTGAAAAAATAACGGGCGAGAGCGTAATTCACACCATAGCCGGAAGCGAGCCCGTAGGCCCGAAGAATATACTTGATGCGCTTGTTATTGCGCCCTGCACCGGAAATACCCTTGCAAAAATAGCTTCCGGGATTACCGACACCGCCGTAACCATGGCGGCAAAGGCGACCTTAAGAAATCAAAATCCGCTTATTATTGCGGTTTCCACAAATGACGGTCTGGGGGCGAACGCAAAGAACATCGGAACCCTTTTGAACACCGAAAATGTATATTTCGTGCCATTCGGTCAGGACCTTCCCGAGAAAAAGCCGGCATCCCTTGTAGCTCACATGGATTATATAGACAAAACGGTATCTTTCGCCTGTGAAGGACGGCAAATTCAGCCGGTGATAATGTCATGAAGCTTTCGGACTATAAGGTTATAGGAATACGCTCCGAGCAGCCCAAGGAGGTTTTGGATTACGGCGTAATAATGAGCGGTGCACCTCTTGAATGGAGCGAAACACGGGGCGAGGGTGTGCGCGTGGGCGTAATAGATACGGGGGTTGACCTTCGGCATGACGACCTGTCGCAGGGCATCATGGACGCAGTCAGCTTTGTTCCCGGGGTTTCCTCTGCGCAGGACGATAACGGTCACGGAACCCATGTGTGCGGAATTATAGGAGCAAGGAAAAACGGTCGGGGCGTTGTGGGAGTTGCGCCCGAATGTGAGCTTTATGTTGCAAAGGCATTCGATAAGGACGGAAACAGCAACTTTCAGTCTGTGATGAAAAGCATTGACTGGCTTATCAAAAAGCGTGTTCATGTTATAAATATGTCTTTTTCATCCCAGACCGGCTCACCCTCCTACGAGTCGGTACTCCAAAGAGCGCACGACAGCGGAATAACCCTTGTTTGTGCTGCCGGAAATGACGGCAAAAAAGGAAGAAGCACAATCGGGTATCCGGGAAAGTTCGCTCAGACCATAACCGTAACGGCGGTTGATATTAACAAACGAACTCCCGACTTCAGCTCCTTCGGGTACGAATCGGAGCTATGCGCGGCAGGAGTGAATGTTTATTCCACATATGTGGGCAATTCCTACGCAAGCCTCAGCGGAACATCAATGGCGGCACCGATTATTGCGGGGGCGGCGGCAATAATTGATGCAAAAGGTCAAAGACGCTACAGAAGGCATTTAACACCCGATGAAATCAGGTTTTGCCTTCATATGTACACCGAGGATATAAGCCGTAAGGGCTGGGACAAAAGCTACGGCTTCGGTCTTTTCAGCTTCGGAAGACTTGAAAAGAGCGAATATATTAACCTTCCGAGGTGAATGCTTTTTTATTTGTCTGTATATATTATAACATAAGCAAGTGAAAAAAACTTGCGTTGTTTGAAAAGAAAAAAATTTAATTGATTTTGTAAATAAATAATTATTTATTAAATACAGTATTATTAAAATTAATCTTATTCTTTTAAAATCTTATTAGTAATAACCTTTTGTCATGAGGGTTATGACATCAGTGTCACCACCCCCCTGACACGATTGTCACCACCCCCATGACACAGTTGCATTACGAAATTTAAAATGTGGATAACTTTGTGGATAGAGTGTGGATAACTCAAAATTAAATTTACAAAATTATGTATTTACAAATAGTTGATGATATGATACAATAGGGTTAAAAACAAGGAGGAGAGGAACATGGAGCATACACTTAAATACTCATCACCGGCAAGGATTTTTGAAGAAAGCTTTGTAATGGGAGGCGGCTCTTTGGGGGCATCGGTTTACGCAAATCCGACGAACGACCGCATTTCCCTTAATTGCGATACATTCTGGTCGGGCATTCCGGGAGATGAAATTGAGGATAAAACCGAGGAAATAAAGAAGCTTCAGGAGCTTATGAGAGAGGGCAAGGTTATAGAAGCCGAGGAACACACCGCAAAAAATATTCTGAACAGGAATGTTGCAAGCTACCTTCCCGTGGGAAATATTTACATAAAATCCGACGGTGAATACTCGAACTACAAAAGAACACTCGACCTTAAAACTGCGGTTGCAGATTTAACCTACAGCGTAGGCGGTGTAAACTTCCGGCGCGAATATTTTGTGAGCTATCCCGATTCGTGCATTGCGGTAAGGATAACGGCGGACAAGCCAAAATCCGTTTCCTTCACTCTTTCGGCGGAAACGGCTTTCAAGGGAGGCTTCAAGGAGGAAAACGGGATATTATATATGAGCGGAGAAGCTCCGATTTCCACCTTCGAGGAGGACGGAAAAGTCATTCTCGATTACCGGGATAATCCTGACGAGCGTGGCATAAGCTTCACCGCCGGAATTAGTGTCATTGCGGATTCCTGCGTTTATTCCTACGGGGATTTGACGGTTGAAAACTCAGACGAGGCGGTTATTTTTATTTGCATTGAAACAAGCTACAACGGCTTTGATGTTCCGCCCCACGAAAAAGGAAGGGACCATTTTGCGCTTTGCAAAGCACGCATTGAAGGGCTTTCAGATTATGATAAAATTAAGGAAAGGCACATTTCGGACTTTTCCGCCCTTTACGGCAGAGCCGAAATAAGTCTTTCCGAAAAGGAAAATGATTTGGACACGGATGTTCGCCTTATGGGCTTTGACGGAAGTGATACGGGGCTTTACGAGCTGATTTTCAACTTCGGAAGATACCTTATGATTTCCTCCTCGAGGGAAGGCACAGAGGCTACAAATCTGCAAGGAATATGGAACGAAAAAACCGTTCCGCCGTGGCGGTCGGACTACACCGTAAACATAAACACGGAGATGAATTACTGGCCCTCGTTCCCGTGCAATCTTGCGGAGTGCTTTGAGCCCTTTTTGACACAGCTTGAAAAGATGCATGAAACAGGGCGTAACACCGCTAAAAAAATGTACGGCGCAAGGGGCTTTACTGCGCATCACAACTCGGACATCTGGGGCAGAACCACGCCCGTAAGCGGCAATGCAGGCAGAAACGCTTGCGTGTGGGGCTACTGGAACATGGCGTCGGGGTGGATGGCGGTTCAGCTATATGACCTTTATGAGTACACCCTCGACAAAGCTGTCCTCAAGGACAGAATTTACCCCATAATGAAGGATGCAGCGGAGTTTTACATTGATATTATGGTGGAGGACGAGGACGGAACGAATATAGTTTTCCCCTCAACCTCTCCCGAAAACAGGTACATATTAAACGGAGAAAGATGCTCAATCGCAAAGACGACAACAATGACCGTAAGCATCATAAAGGAGCTTTTTGACAGGATAGAAAAATCCTGCGAAATACTGGGAATTGACAGGGATTTTGCGGAAAAAATCAAAAAAATAAAGCTTCCCGACTATAAATGCGACTCTGAAGGAAGACTTTTGGAATGGGAGAACGAAAAACAGGAGGCTGACCGCAACCACAGGCATGTTTCACACCTTTTCAGTCTGTTCCCCGGGGAGCTTATAAGCCCCGAAAAAACTCCCGAGGTTGCTAAAATGTGCAAAAAATCCCTTGAAGCAAGGGGTGACGGAGGAACGGGCTGGAGCCTTGCTTGGAAGGTAAACCTTTACGCAAAGCTTCTTTTGGGCGACCGTGCGCTGGATATTCTTAAAAATCAGCTTAACCTTGTAAGGGGTGACGGCACATCATATGTCGGCATGGTAGGCGGAACATATCCCAATATGCTCTGCGCTCATCCACCGTTTCAGATTGACGGCAATTTCGGTGCCGCATCGGGAATTGCAAATATGCTGCTTCAAAGCGAATCCGGCAAAATAACAGTTTTACCGGCTCTCCCCAAAGCGTGGGCAAACGGCAGCTTTAAGGGACTTTTGGCAAAGGGAAATGTGGCGGTTGACGCATCTTGGCATGACTGCAAGGTTACAAGCCTCACCCTAACTCCCCACGCCCATGTCAAAACCGAGGTCGTGGCAAACGGGCAAAGCTTCAGCTTAGAGCTCACTCCAGAAAAAGCGGTTAAGCTTATATAAACTTCAAAAAACGGGCTGTATCCTTGGTTTGATACAGCCCGGGTTTTTATTTTTGATACAATTTTTTTGTTTCAAACTGCGGTTCATAGCTTACATTTATGCCGAGCCGCTTTAGTATATTCTCATCCTCATCGCTCAAAATTACCGTAAAATGAGCTTCGCTTCCCCGAAGGAAATTAAGCTTTTCCTTGGCAACCTTTGCGGTGGGGTTTGAAAGAGCGGAGATAGTTAAAGCAATCAAAACCTCGTCGGTGTGAAGTCTTGGGTTTTTGTTTTTAAGGTATGTTGTTTTCAGGTTGCAAATAGGCTCCAAAACCTCTGCGGCAATCAAATCGAGCTTATCGTCAATGCCTGCCAATGCCTTGAGTGCGTTCAGAAGCAGAGCGGATGCCGCACCGAGAGTTGAAGATGTCTTCCCCGTTACGATTTGTCCGTCCGGAAGAACCATTGCCCCTGCAGGTGCGCCTGTTGCTTCCGCTTTATTAAGCGCAACCGTAACCGCAGGACAATACTCGGGAGTTATTTCCGCTTGGTTCATAAGAAGCTCCAGCTTTTTAACCTGAGCCTCGTCACACCTTCCTCTGAAGGCATTTGCGCTCGTTGTGTAGTATCTGCGAATAATTTCGTATTTCGAAGCTTCCCTGCACGCCTCATCGTCAAAAATGCAGTTTCCTGCCATGTTGACGCCCATATCCGTGGGTGATTTATAAGGTGAGCTCCCTTGAATACGCTCAAAAATCTTGTTCAGCACAGGGAAAATCTCAACATCACGGTTGTAGTTGATTGCGGTTTTCCCGTAGGCTTCAAGGTGGAAGGGATCAATCATGTTAACATCGTCAAGATCGGCGGTTGCCGCCTC
>CABUMF010000030.1 GCA_902492655.1 uncultured Eubacteriales bacterium
CCGCTATTTGTAATATCGCAATCGTTTATTTCAACGTTTTCGCAGCCTGAAACATTGATTGCAGTTCTTCTTGTACCTGCAAAACGAACGCCCTGGAATGTGATATTCTTTGAATTTGTTATATCAACCAGATTCTTGTCAAAGGCATTGAATGAAAGCGTATCATCTGCCTTAATACCCGTAGGAGGAATGAGATAGAGAATACCCGATTCAAAATCGAGATACCATTCGCCCGGAACATCAAGCTCTTCAAGAAGATTCAAAAACTTAACTCGTCTGTCAGCCTTGATCGGAGCATAGCCGGAAACGGATTTTATTGTACCGTCTGCCTCTACGGTTGCAGGTGCAACAGTTTCTGCCCAGTCATGAACATACCAACCGAGAGCATACATATCTTTCGCTTCGGACCACTTTTTGAATCTTGCATCATTGATTGTATAACGAACAACCTTCATTTTGCCGTATTCAACTTCATCATCAGAGCCCTCTGTCTTAATTGACGAAGTGTAAACATAGTCGGTGCCGTTAGGATACTGAGCGTTATCAAGATATTCATCATTATATGTAAGGGTTGTGGAATATCCGAACTGATCCGCATATTCTTCAGTTCCGCCTACACCGAAGCCTATAGCTCTCATACTTCCGAGGTCTGTAATACCAAGGTCAGCAAGCTTTACGGAAACTACTGCTTCCTTGCCCTTCTTTTCAACGATTCTGTTGAGAACAGCTTCATCCGTTACTTTTGAAAAAGCACTGAACGGAATGTCGCGGCTACCGCGAATTGACGCTTTTCCGTTGCCTCTTATTACAATATCGGAAGCGTTTTCAATGGAAATAGTGTCTGTAAGGGTGTAGTCGCCCTCTGCAAGGTCGATTACAACTGTGCCTTCAATGCCTTTTGCGGCATCTATTGCGGACTGAATGTCCTTATACTGCTCGTTTGCTCCAACCTTGATAAAGGTTGCCTCAACTTTCTGTGTGTCTGCCGAGATAACGGTGAACATAGAAAGCACCATAATCGCCGCCAGAACAAATGCTGTCAATTTCTTCATAAAAATTACTCTCCTCTTTTTATTTTATTAAAATTTTTTAATAACATTTTCTAAAATCCCGTTATAACTATTCGTCACAAAGGTTTATCAAGTCATCAATATTGGCTGTTGCAAGGCATTCAACCGTATCTGCTGCGCCGTAATAGATTTTTACTTCGCCGTTTGGCTCTGCAATCATACTGCCCGGGAAAATAACGTTTTGGCGATAGCCCTCGTCTGTTTCATAAGGCATATCGGGAGCAATGAGGGGAAGCTTTGACATTCCTATAACCTTTGATGGATTATCAAGATCCAAAAGCATTATTCCTCCGCAATATCTCTTTGACCACTTGGTTTCCCAGCCGTTTTTGCCTCTTGAATCATCCTTGTCAACCGTATGGAATGTTGTGAGCCAGCCCTTATCGGTTTTTACGGGAGGCGCGGCAGGGCCTATTTTATCGTTTGCAAAGGGCACATCCTCTACGCCGAGAACAAGCTTTGTTTCACCCCAGAATTTAAGATCGGGAGAAAAGGAAATCCAAATATCAAATCTGTCTTTTCCTCCTCGTCCGTATACGGGGAACGGCCGTTCAAGCCGTGCATACAGTCCGTTAATTTTCTCGGGGAACAGCACCATATTTCTGTTATCGGGAGCTGTCATTGAGATTATCTCCAATTTGCTGAAATCGTCGGTAATTCTGCCGATACCGCCCCTTATACCATGCTTAGTATCAATAGCAAAGCAAATGAAAATCTCATCATCTATAACCGTAAGCCTCGGATCGTAAAACCTTTTAATTTCCGGGTCTGTTATTTCTGCTGAATCTGTAAGCGGTTTCGGGCGCACTACCCATTTTACACCGTCATCACTTTCCGCAACGCCAAGCATTGTACCTCCGTCGCGCCAATATCCGGGATAGTTCTCCTCCTGCATACCGTAATCATTACGGAAAATCATATAATACTTACCATGATATTTTGTAACACCGGCATTAAAAATCAAAGTTGCATCGTACGGAATATCCTTTTTTGAAAGAATAGGATTTCCTTCAAACTTTTTTATTATCCCGGAAGATTTCAGCTCGGGATAAACCTTAGACATAATTCTGTCCTCCTTAATATTGCGTTCACAAAAGTCGCTAAAGCTTTAAATCAGCCTATAATCGTAACCGTCTTTGTTTCATCGTCCCAGTCAACATCTGCACCAAGCATTTCAGCTACAAATCTTGAAGGAGTAAGTGTTCTTCCGTCTATGATAGTTGCGGGAACATCAATTTCAACTTCTTCACCGTCAACCAAAGCTATATTGCTGTCGATTACAAGCTTGATAACCTTTTCGCCTTTGGTGATCGTAACTGTCTTTGTTTCGTCATCCCAGTCAACATCTGCGCCCAGCATTTCGGCCACAAATCTTGAAGGAGTCATTGTTCTGCCGTCAAGAATCTGTGCAGGCACATCAATTTTAACCGTTTCTCCGTTTACAGTGGGAGAATCGGAACCGATAACCATTACTATCTCGGTCTTTTCGTCAGACGCACTGTTTTCATCGCCTTTGCCGTCCCCGACAACAACCGTTGCCAACGAGAAGAGCTTATTGTAATTATCGTACTCTCCGGAGTCGGTAATGTTTCCTGTGAACAAATATTCTCCGGGCACGTTTGCATCATAGGCAGATACAAGAGAAGCTGCAGTCCAAGCCATTTTAACGGTACCGGTAGTTCCGTCATCAAGCTTAACGCTTACTTCCGTAGGAAGCTTTGCGATAACGTCTTCAGCGGGAGTTCCCAAAGGAACATTGATTTTTTCAATACCGATAATTTCGGTGATTATTTTTGTAGCTGTACCTTCACCTACTATAACATCAGCATTTTGAACTGCACAAGTTTCATTTGTTGTAAGACTGTCGGTAAATACGAGCACTCCCTCAGGAAATGCCGATTCATACTTGGGGGCATTATCCTTAACTGCAAATACAAGCTTAGCATCACCCTCTGCGACAGCTTTGAATTTTAATGTGCAAAGAGTAATATTTTCTTCAACGCTTGCCGGGCTCATTTCAAGTGTGTCGGGAGTGAAGCCGGCGGCAAAATTGATTATGCTATCGCCTTTTTTGTAGTAAATCTTGCTCATTCCTGCTGCTTCAAGCGCAGAATCAAGCTTTACACCTTCCTCAGTATTGTATTCCAATACGGATTCATTATAGAAAACAGCAATTTGGAATGAACTGAGCGTCTTTTTAGTATTGCCGCTGAGGGTAACATTAACTGTAACTTCATCGCCTACAGAAACCTTTTCAGCCGAAGCTTCAATTTTAACTGTTGCGCCGTCTTCTGCACAAACAGCTGCAATACATGAAAAACAAAGTGCGAATGTAAGTATTAACGCTATTATTTTTTTCATAATTATTCCTCTCTTAATGGATTGTTACAAATATGGACCTGTCACAAGACAGGCCCATATACTTATAACAGAGTAAATTATTTTTTAATGTAAAGATTGTAGATAATAACTGCTGCCTGTGCTCTGTTAGCTGTTGCACGAGGAGCGAATGTTCCGTCGCCCATACCGTTGATTGCACCTATAGCGGACATATACATTACTGCATCATGTGCATAATCGGAAATATCACCGTCATCAGAGAATACGCCTGTGATACCCTTATCAGGATCTACGCCGGCAGCTTCAAGTGCTCTCTTTGCAAATACAGCCATATCTTCACGGGTGATTACTGCATTAGGATCAAATGCACCGTTTTCATAACCGTATGCAATTCCGAGTGAGCTTGCAGCATTAACTGCATCATAGAACCAATCGTCTGCGGAAACATCGGTAAATGTCTTAACATCAGCACCTGCTTTGAAGCCAAAGAGTCTTACAAGCATTGCAAGGAATTCAGCTCTTGTAACGCTGTCTGCGGGAGCAAAGGTTGTAGCTGTCTTACCGCTTACAATACCGAGAAGTCTGATTGTTTCAATCTGAGTTGCTGCCCAGTTGTAGCCTTCAAGATCTGTGAAGGGGCTGGACTTAATTACTTCTTCTGCTGCAATGTCATCAGCTGCGGAAGGAAGAAGTGAGAATCCACCCTTACCGTTGCCGCTTGAAGAACCAATCTGTACAGCACCGCTGTTAGAATCATTAACTACCAGTGTGAAGGAAGCTTTCAATCCACTTCCGGTTGTTGCGGTAACAACAACTTTACCTGATACGCTCTTTGTCTTAATCGTTGCGGAACCGTCAGCGTTACCTGTAACTGTTGCGTATGCTTTATTGGAAACCGTCCATGTAACCGTATCAACCACACCAACAGGTTCAAGAGCTACATATATCTTCTTGGTTGAAAGCGTATCCATTGAAAGTGATGTAATAGGATTAGCTCCCATAAGGCTTGACTTAATTGTGATCTTAGTAGCTCCGGCAGCTGTAACCGTTACAGTTACAACAAAGGCCTGTGAGTTACCATAGATGTCTTCCCAATTTCCCTTGAGAGTGTAAACACCGTCATTTGCTCCGTTAAAGCCGGCAACATCGTCAGCGTTCCAATCAATGTCTGTGCCCTTAACCGTAACCTCTGTACCGTCAGCATATGTACCCTTAAACTCAACTGCTTCAATTACCTTTTCTGCTGTGATACCTGCGTCTGTCTTATATGCAAGTTCAACAGTAGTCTTATCAAATGTTACGGATTTCTTGCCCTCGGGAGCTTCCAATGTAATAGCAATTACAAATTCACCGAAGTCAAATCCTTCTGTTACAGGCTTAAATGTGATTACATCTCCGAGCTTGTATTCTCCGCCCTCGGGATCAGCACTAACCTTAACCCAACTGTCTACCGCCTTAAATACTTCTTCATCTGCAGTATTCGTTCCGAAAATTACATCCGGAAGAACTGCATCAATAGCAACGTCATAGTCTTCAGCATCAACAGGGATTGCTGCACTGCTGTCTGTTATAACGGTCTTGAAGGAACCTTCTGTAATTGCAGGTGCAAATGTAACATGAGCTATTGCCTTCTTGCCGTTTACATCAATGTTTTCTGTACCGGAAAGAGTACCTTCTACATCTCTGTTACCTGCTGAAGTATCTGCAACTTCTGCCCATGTAACGCTGAGCTCAGCCTTGCTGTCGTCATCAAGCGCAACTTCAACTGTTGCGGGAAGTACGGGAGCTTCGCCAGCCTTTGCTTTTACTGAGATTTCAGTATCAGCTGCTACCTTAAGCTTATCAATTGTTACAACTGCGCTTACACTTATAGCAGTACCCTTATAATTGATTGTTTCGGGAACTTCTACGCTACCTGTAAATGTGTAAGAACCTGCTTTGTCAGGATTATAGTTTGCGGGAGCCGTCCATGTGATTGCAGAATCCAAATCAACGGGTGCTCCGTCTTCATCGGTATATGTAACCTTAACTTTTTTAAGAAGAGTTTCAATAACACTGTCAGCCGCTACACCAAATCCAACCTTTTTGTCGAAAACAGCCTCGCTGTCAACAACTGCGGATGTGTAAGCAACTTCACCGATTCTAAATGCAACGGGAACGATTGTTACGGTTGCTTCGGAAGGAGTTGTAGCAATGATACCGTCAGGGTTTGAAGCATCATATTTACCTTCGCCGAGAGCGCTTGTAGCAATAGAAATACCTGTCTGACCATCCTTCTTAGCCTTGATTCTGAACTTAACTACTTCAAATTCACCGTCATTGTCAACAGATGTAACACCTGCATCCTTATCCATACCGAGAGCATAGATCAAAAGAGCGTTTGCTGCATCAATCTTAGCGGCAACCTTTGCATAGTAGCCTTCTTCTTCATCTGCATTATAAATGTCAGCTCTGTCGATAAAAACATCCTTAGCTTTTGTTGCGGGATCACCGTTCTTATCAACGATTTCAATTGTATCGGAATTGTAGTGAACTGCTACCTGAGCAGACTGGAATTTCTTCTCTGAAATATCGGTAAGTTTAATACCGATCTGATATGTTTTGCCAGCTTCCAAATTGCCTGCTACGGGATTACCGTCATTGTCATAAGCAACGAATTCCAAGTTGGCAGTAGCAGTTCCTTCGGCAGAAACAGCAACCGCAGAGAAAACCGTCACCATCATGGCAAAGACAAGCACTAATGAGATAATCTTCTTAAGTTTCATAATTTGTCCTCTTCTTTCTTAGAATATTTATACTTTAATTTTTTACAAAACTAAACAAAATCAATAGGTCTTACCAAAGTTTTCGATAACTATGTTATAGTCCTTGATATTAACCATTCCGTCGGAATTAAGGTCAGCCTTTTCATCATATGTAGCACTGCCTGTGGCAGAACCGAATGCGCCGATTATTAAGTTATAGTCCTTAATATTAACCATTCCGTCTCCGTCTGCATCACCGGGGCCGCCGTTTGAGAAGCTGAGCGGAGCAGATGCGGGAGCGGCAACGCCTGTACCGCCAACATAAACCGTGAACTTTTCACCGTACTTTGCGGTATCAACGCCGAGCTTAAATGTAACACTACCGTCAACAGCCTTTTCCTGGTCGACATAAGCAATATCGCCTTCGCTTACGCTTGCAAGATTTGCGGTATTCTTAATAACAAGAATAGTAACATACTGTTCTGCTTCCGGTTCCTTAACGGTGACCGACACATCCGCGGTCTTTGCGTCCTTGTCAACAGTAACCGCAGGAGCAGATATCTCAGCCGCAAAAGCGGACATCGAAACCAGCATAACCAAAACAAGCCCGAGACAAAATCCTCTAACTAAATTTTTCATAACAGATTTCCTCCTTCTAATTAAACAGTTAACGCACGACATAACCTCGCACATTAATACAATATATATCTATTGTAACACAAAAATCAAATTTTGCAAGTGTTTTTTTAAAATTTTATATTAATATTTTTTTACAAAAATAAACATTTCAACATTTTGTGCTGTTATTTTCGCATGAATACTACATATTGTAAAGGTTTTTTGTTATAATAGGTTTAAAAGTTGTTTTGTGCTTTCCGAAATATTTTTTTGGCCGAATACCGCAGACCCCGCAACAATGACATTTGCGCCGGCGGATAAAACCTCGGAAATGTTGTTCACGGTTATACCTCCGTCAACTTCGATGTCCACCGTTCTTTTACCGAGCTTCTCTTTAAGAGCGCGGATTTTTTCGGTTGTTGCAGGAATGTAGCTTTGCCCGCCAAACCCGGGGTTTACGGACATAATCAAAATCATATCCGCATCATCCATTACATAATCGAGTACCGAAAGAGGCGTAGACGGGTTGAGTGCTATACCTGCCTTTTTGCCAAGCTCCTTTATTTGCTGAATTACTCGGTGGCTGTGGGGCGTCGCTTCTGCGTGAAAAGTAATTATATCGGCGCCGGCATCGGCAAAATCCTTTATATATCTTTCGGGCGCATCAATCATAAGGTGCACATCAAAAACCGCATTACTGTGTTTTCTGAGCGATTTTATAACGGGAACACCGAATGAAATATTCGGAACGAAACTTCCGTCCATAACATCAAGATGCAAATACTGTGCCCCTGCTTCTTCCGCCTCTTTAATCTGCCGGGCGGCAATCCCGAAATCGCAGGAAAGCACCGAAGGCGACAAATAATTCATATGTAATCCTCCTACCATTTTTTTGTTGCTTTAAGCTCTTCAAACAGCTTTTTATAGCTGTTATGTCTTGATTTACTTACGATTTTCTCTTTTACCGCATTCTTCACGGCGCAATCGGGTTCCGCAATATGATTGCACCCCGAGAAACGACACATTCCCTCAAAAGCTCGAAACTCCGGGAAATAATTCTTCAGCTCCCCGCTTTCCATTGAATCGACCTCAAACGATCCAAATCCGGGAGTATCTATAACCAATGCTCCGTTTGAAAGCTCCATAAGCTCGGCATGTCTTGTAGTATGCCTGCCCCGTTCTATTCTGCTGACCTCTCCGGTTTCAAGCACAAAATGAGGAGCAAGACAGTTAAGAAGACTCGACTTTCCCACCCCGGAATTTCCGGTAAACGCCGAAATCTTGCCCTCAAGCAATTTTTTGAGTTCGTCTGTCCCGCTGCCGTCATCGGCGCTTGTGACCACAACTCTGTATCCTGTTTTTGCGTAAATTCTTTCAAGCCTTCCTGTGTCCGCAAGGTCGCTTTTATTGATACAAATTATAGGCTCAATTCCGCGAAATTCCGCAGAAACCGTCATTTTATCAAGAAGAACCGTATCGGGAGCGGGCGACGCCGCCGCCGCAACAATGACAACGCAATCAACATTTGCAACCGCAGGTCTTACAAGGCTGTTTTTCCTCGGAAAAATCTCCGCCAAGGCAAGTCCTCCGTTGCCGTCATCGGACACGGACGCTCTGTCCCCCACAAGAGGAGTAATCCCGTTTTTACGGAACACCCCTCTTGCCCTACATTCAATGATCTCGCCGTTTTTGGTCTTTACATAATAAAAGCCGCCTATTCCTTTAACAATTATACCTTTATTCATCAAAATTTACATTCTCGCTTCTTTTAAGCTCTCCGTCAAAATAAACTTCAACATTCTTTGTTCCGCTACCGGTTATTCTCAAATCGGCGGTGCCGTTGCTGGTCTGATATACCTGGTTGTAAACCTCTTTTCCGTCAATCTTTATAACCACATCAACCTTCTCACGGTCAGTGGGAAGATCGACTGTAAGATACACGGTTTTAAGCTCGGGCTGATCGCTCGTTGAGCCGATTGATTCGGAAGACGGTTCATTTTTTTGCACCGTTCCGCTGCTTACCACAACATTTATTCTGTAGCCCTTTTTGATTTCCGTGCCTGCATCCGGAGATTGCGAAATAACGGTACCTTTAGGCTCGCTGCTCTCCTGCTCGGTAACCGAGCCCCACTCAAAGCCGCTTGACTCAACCTCTGCTTTTGCATCGGAGGAATCAAGTCCCACTACCTTGGGAACTCTTTCGAGCTCATCCTCATCCTTAGTCATATTAACATAAAGCTTAACTTTAGTGCTGCTTGTAAGCTTCTTTCCTGCCTTTGGCGTCTGACTGATAACATAACCTTCGGGCTGGTCGGAGCTTTCGTCCGGAATAATTTCATAGTCGATTCCGTACTTATCAAGTGTTTTTACCGCATTCTCGTAATGCTTGCCCTGAAAATCCGGAACCTCCTCGAGCCCGTCCTTATTCCCCTTGCTTACGGTAACGGTGATGGTGATATGATTTCCGGTGACTTTCTTTCCCGCCTTGGGGGACTGCTCAACAATATATCCTTCTTCTTCGTATTCTACGGATTCAACTCTTTCCTCTGCCTCTTTAATGGTAACGGTTTTATCGTTCTTATACTCTTTTTTTACATCTTCGATCTTTCGTCCGACAAGGTTAGGATACTTGTCGATTACAAGCTGAGAGCTTTCGCTGCTGAATATATCGGGCTTTATCGCTCTTACGAACACCAGAACGAATATCGCTACAATCAAAACCGAACCGATTATCACAAAAAGCTTTGCTTTCTTTTCGTTTTTGGATTCTTTTTCTGATTTTTTGCGTTTTTCGGGCACTTTGCTTTCCTCCTTATATCTGTGCGTAACCGGAACATCCCTTTTCTCTCCCGATGTGAGTACGGAGGATAAGTAATCCTCATAGTCCTCAACTGTTTTTGCAGGCTTATCGTTTGAATACTCCGCAGCTATCGCCTTAAGGCTTGCCAGCATTTCACCGGCATCGGCAAAACGCTCCGCAGGATTCTTTGCCATTGCGCGAAGGCAAACCGCCTGAAGCTCGTACGGTATGGAAATAACAATATCGCACGGCGGAACGGGTTCCTCACGCATATGCATAAGAGCTATGGATACATGGGAATCGCCGTCAAAGGGAACCCTTCCGGTGAGCATTTCATACATAACAACACCCATGGAATATATATCGGAGCTTGCATCCACATATCCGCCCCGAGCCTGCTCCGGCGAAATATAATGCACCGAACCTATTGCGGTATTGTCCTCTGTCGTAATATCCTTATTGGCTGTGCGTGCAATTCCGAAATCCGTCACCTTTAACACATTGTCTGCGGTAACCATAATATTCTGCGGTTTTATATCCCTGTGAACAATGCCTTTTTTGTGAGCGTGATCCATCGCATCGCAAATCTGAATGGAAAAATCCAGAGCCTGCTTCCACGGAAGCATCCCGTGGATACTTATATAATCCTTAAGCGTTATTCCGTCAAGAAGCTCCATAACTATGTAATGTATTCCATCCTCATAGCCCACATCGTAAACGGAAACGATATTATTATGCGAAAGGCTTGCCGCCGCCTGGGATTCAAGTTCAAAACGGCTGACAAATTCACGGTCTACATTATACCTGTCCTTAAGAATCTTCACAGCCACAAAGCGATTAAGCTTTATGCAATAAGCCTTGTAAACATCGGCCATTCCGCCGCTTCCGATCTTTTCGCGTATTTCATATCTTCCGCCCAATATTTTCCCTATCATACATTGCCCTCCTCGATAAATTCGGCTGCCGCAATCGTTATGTTATCTGTTCCGCCGCGGTCATTTGCAAATTCAATAAGCTTTTCCGTTCCGGACTTTACGCCGTATCTTTTTATTGTTTCAAATATTTCTCCGTCGTCAAGCATATTTGTTAATCCGTCGGAACACAGAAGAACGGTATCTCCTGCCTTGCAAACATGACGATAAACCCTCGGTTCAACTCCGCCCTTTGTTCCCACAGCCTGGGTAATTATATTTCTGTGGGGATGAGTTTTTGCCTCGGCGGGAGTAATCTCACCGTTTCTTAAAAGCTCGGACACTATCGAATCGTCCACCGTAATCTGCTTTATTCCGCATTTGTCCATTACATATCCGCGGCTGTCACCCACATTTGCGAAAAACACGGTTTTCCCTTTGATAAGCGCCATAACCACGGTTGTCCCCATTTCGCTGTATTTTTCATTCTGCATGGACTTTTCAAGTATTTTTTCATCGGCATCCGATATGGAACCCTTCAGCAAAGAAGCAACATCCGTTTTTCCCATATTCTCGGTAATATACTTTTTAATAATATCAACCGCACAGGCGGATGCAACCTCTCCGGCATTGTGTCCGCCCATTCCGTCGGCAATAATCATAACATCAAATTCTCCGGCTTTGAACGTACAAAAACTGTCTTCATTAATTTTTCGTACCTTGCCCACATCGGTTTTTGCAACTATTGTCACTCCAGATCACTTCCTTTCAGCTTGCTTCGCCTGAGCTGTCCGCAAGAAGCACTTATATCTCTGCCGAGCTCACGGCGAACCGTTGCACTGACACCTCTTTTTTCAAGCTTTTCGCAAAACTCTCTCACACGCCTGCTGGATTTGAAATTCCGCTCCTTAATGGGATTTACGGGAATCAAATTCACATGGCAAATAAGCCCTTGTGTCAGCTTAACAAGATTATCAATATCCTCATCGGTATCATTCACTCCTCCGATAAGGGAATACTCAAAAATCATTCTCCTGCCCGTCCTGTTGACATAGGAGCGGCAGGCTTTCATAAGTCTGTCTATATTATATTTGCGATTTACGGGCATAATTTCACTTCTTTTTTCATCCTCTGCAGCGTGAAGCGACACACAAAGAGTTATGCCCAAATCCTCTTGTGCAAGCCTTTCAATCCCTTCGGCAAGACCGCAGGTTGAAAGAGAAATATGACGCTGACCGATATTTACGCCGTCGGGATGATTTACAAGACGGATAAATTTAATTACATTATCATAATTATCAAGGGGCTCGCCTATACCCATAAGCACAATATTGCTGATTCTTTCACCGCTGTCGGAACCGATTAAAGTTATCTGCGACAGGATTTCGCCCGGGCTCAAACGCCTTACAAGACCATCTATCGTGGAGGCACAAAATCTGCATCCCATTTTACATCCGACCTCGGTGGAAACGCACACCGTAAACCCGTGCTTATACGACATAAGAACCGCCTCGATGATATTTCCGTCATCAAGCTCGATAAGATACTTCACCGTTTCGTCAAGCTTTGAAGGATATTTCTCAAGGATTCTTCCTCCGCAAACCGTAGCCCTCTCGGAAAGCTTATCTCGGAGATTTTTCGGAATATTAGTCATTTCATCAAAGCTTGAAACGCCTTTATGTATCCATGAAAAAATCTGTTTTGCACGGAATTTGGGCTCGCCGAGCTCTTTTAAATACTCTGCAAGCTCCTCGGGCGTGAAGTCTGCCAGATTTATCAAACCGCAATCACCTCCTGCTGAATTTTGCGGCAAAGAAACCGTTTGTTCCGTCTATGTGGGGAAGATATGTTTTCATAAATTCAAGATTCATACCGAGTTCTTTTATATACTCGGCAATATTTTCGTTTTCCTCATCATTTAAGGTACAGGTTGAGTATATCATCTTGCCGTCTTCCTTCAGATACCTGACTGCATTCCCGGCAAGCCTTTTTTGAATATCGGGAAGTCCCCCTTCACGCTTTCTCCATTTAATATCGGGCTTTTGCTGAATAACTCCGTACCCGGAGCAGGGAGCGTCAAGCAAAACAAAATCGAAAGCACCGATAAATTCTTCGTTTAATTCCAGAGAATCCCGTGCAATGCAATTTACTATATCAATTCCCATTCTTTCGGCATTTTTTTGTATCAGCTCGGTTCTGTGAGGATAAAGGTCGCAAGCGGTTATTTCTCCTTTATTCTCCATAAGCTCGGCAAGGTACAATGTTTTGCCCCCGGGAGCCGCACACATATCAAGAACCCGCATCCCGGGCTTCACCCCCGACTCATTACATACAAGAACCGAGGATTTTTGCATAACGGTAAAAAAGCCGTTTTTGTAAAACTCGGCAGCCTCAATATCCATACCGCTTTTAAGCTTTATAAGATTCGGCAAAACCGCTTCTCCGCCGATTTCGGAAATAATATCCTCCGCCGAGGCTTTAAGGCGGTTTACACGTAGATACATCGGAGCAGGCTCGTTCATTGCGCAAAGAAGCTTTTCGGCTTCCTCCTCTCCAAACATGGAAATCCACTTCTTAATAATGCTTTTCGGGAAGGAATACTTTATTTTAAGGTATTTTACCAAATCATTTCTGTCGGGAAGTTCTACCTTCTCGGCAGAAGCCCTTCTCAAAACTCCGTTCACAAATCCCGCACTGTGCGGAGAAAACCGTTTTGCAAGGGATACGCTTTCATTAACGGCGGCAGAAGCCGGAATCCTGTCGGTAAAGAGCAGCTGAAACGCACCGACACGCAAAATATTCTTTACCGTCTCCGAGGGCTTGTCAAAGTCGCAAAAATGCGAAATTGTATAATCAAGCCTCGTTCTGTTTGAAAGCACTCCGTAAACAAGCATTGAAGCAAGAGCACGGTCTTTAGGCTCAACCTTTTTCAGTATATCCTTAAGCAAAAGATTTGCATAATTCTCCCGGGTTTTATCAAGAGTTAAAACCGCAGCCTCTCTCGCCCTCATCAGTCTCTCCTGCCGCGTATTGCAACGAGCCTCAAAAGCTGAAGCAGAGCTGTAGCGGCGGATGCGATATATGTCATTGCGGCGGCGGTAAGTACCTTTTTTGCACCGCTTACTTCTTCGCCGTCAAGCATATATGTGGATTCAAGAGTGGAAAGCGCACGCCTTGAAGCGTTTATCTCAACGGGAAGCGTTATTAAATGAAAAACAACAGCTGCCGCAAAAAGGATGATACCTATATCGGTAAGCACAAAAAGGCTTGACGAAAAGATAAGTCCCAGTATAAAAAGCGGAACCGCAAGCTGAGAGCAAATGCTCACAACCGGCACTATCGCATTTCTTATCCTGATCGGTGCATAACCTACCGCGTGCTGAACCGCATGCCCCACCTCGTGTGCCGCAACGCCTATTGCCGCAACGGATGTAGAAGAATACACCCCGTCAGAAAGCCTTACAACATTTGTTCTCGGGTCATAATGATCCGAAAGTCTGCCTGCTATATGCTCTATTTTCACATTCTGAAGGCCGTTCATATCAAGTATTTTCCTTGCGGCATCATACCCTGTCATTCCTCTTCTGTTCATTACTCTCGAATATTTTGAGTATGCAGAATTAATGTTTGACTGCGCCCATATCGTGAGAATTAACGCAGGAAGAATTATTATCCATGTGGGATCGTAAAAAAACACAAAATCATCTCCTATTCACAAAAAGTATTTTCGGGAAAGCTGTGTCCCCTCAAATAATCGTCAATCGACATTTCGCCCTTTCCCTGGGGCTTCAGCCTTTTAATGTAAATACAGCCGTCCCCACAGCCTATCGGCAATCCGATTTTCTTGTCATACTCGCCTATTTTACCGCACTCAAGCGATTTTTCGGAATACTCGCACTCCGTAATTTTGAAAATCTGTCCGTCAATTATCGTGTACGCAAGGGGCACAGGGTTCAAAGCACGCACAAGATTATATATATCTTTTCCGCAAGCATCCCATTTTATATGCGCTGTTTCCTTATCAAGCATCGGCGCATATGTAAATTCATCGTGATTTTGCGGAGTTCTGCAAAGACTTCCGTCCAAAAGGCTGTCAATAGTTTTGGAAAGCACCTGCGCACCAAGATCCGAAAGTGCATCAAAAAGCTCGCCTCCCGTCATGGTGTCCGGTATCTCCATTTCCTCTTTTAAAAGCATATCCCCCGTATCAAGACCTTTGTCCATCATCATGGTCGTAACGCCCGTTACCCTGTCGCCGTTCATAATGCTCCTTTGAACGGGCGCCGCTCCGCGAAGCTTCGGAAGAAGCGAGGCGTGAACATTAATGCATCCGAGCTTTGGATAATCAAGAATATATTCGGGCAGGATTTTGCCGTACGCAACAACAACGATGAGCTCGGGGTTGAGCTTTTTTAATGTATCGAGAAATTCTCCGTTTTTCAGTTTTTCGGGCTGAAACACAGGAATACCGAGGCTTTGCGCATGAGCCTTAACGGGCGTCGGCAAAAGCTTGTGTCCTCTCCCCTTCTTTTTGTCGGGCTGCGAAACAACGCCGACAACATCCGTCTTTTCATACAGAACATCAAGGCATCCCAAACCGAAGTCCGGAGTGCCCATAAACACAGTTCTCATAAATCAGCACCTACTTTTCCGCTTTCATGGTATAAACAATACCGTCAAGGTGGTCAATCTCATGACAGAGAGCACGGGCGAACAGACCGCTTCCGCTTATTTGGATTTTCTCACCGGTTCTTGTTTGGGTTTCCACCGTAACCGATTTCGGCCTTGTAACCTCCGCCGACTCTCCCGGAAGGCTTAAACAGCCTTCGAGCTCACATATGCTTTCCTTTGACCACGCAACGATTTTTGGGTTAATAAGCTCATATCTGCCGTCACCCACATCAACCACCGCAACACGCCTTAAAACGCCTACCTGCGGACCTGCCAGCCCTACACCGTTTGCTGCCTGCATGGTTTCGTACATATCGTCGAGCAAAGTAAACAGTCTGTCGTTAAACTCTGTTACTTCGCGGCATTTTTTATATAGAATTTCATCCGGAATCTTTCTTATTTCTCTTATTGCCAAAAAATTACCTCCTAAAATACCGAAACATAGGTATCTCTTTTTTTTGAATGATGCCTGTCATAAACCGCCCAAAGGGCAGGTCTTATATCGGCAGAGGCTTTAATTAGCATCTGCCATCTGAAAACATTGTTCACCTTTGAAACAAGGCAGGGAACGGGCTTCATGATTTCTATAATACCCTGTGTTCCCGTAAGCTCTGATTTTATCTCATTAATCCTTATGCCCACCGAGGAATTGTCGCTCCCCGATACTATAACCGTAAAAATCCTGCAAAAGGGAGGATAAACGGAAAATTTTCTGAGTGCTATTTCCTGCTTGTAAAACCCATTGTAGTCCTGCATCTTTGCAAACTCTATACAATCGTTTTCGGGAGAATAGGTTTGAATAACGGCTCTGCCGCGTCTGTCACCTCTCCCGGCTCTGCCGAGAACCTGAGTTAAAAGGGAAAATGCCTTTTCCTCGGAATCGTATTCCCCTGAATTTAGCATCGTGTCCGCCGCCAAAACTCCCACAAGCGTAACTCCCGGGAAATCAAGGCCCTTTGCGACCATTTGCGTTCCGAGCAGAATATCCGCCTTTTCATCCGAAAACCTTTGCAAAAGCTTTTTGTGGGATGATTTTTTTGCGGTCGTATCAATATCCATTCTTACAACGGACGCCTCCGGAAAAAGCCTGTTAATCTCATCCTCAACCCTTTGGGTTCCCGTCCCGAAATACTTGACATAGGAGCTTCCGCACTGAGGACATACATCTTTTGGAGTGGTTCTGTATCCGCAATAATGGCAAATAAGCTTATTGATTTTCGAGTGATATTTAAGCGATACCGAGCAATTCGGGCAATCAAAAACATATCCGCACTTTCTGCACGAAATGAACGAGGAATGTCCCCTTCGGTTAATAAACAGAACGGTTTGTTCGCCGTTTTCTATATTTTTTGAAATCTCGTACGCAAGCTTTCTTGAAAAAACCGATGTGTTTCCTTCCTCAAGCTCAATGCGCATATCCGCAATTTCAACGCTCGGAAGCGGAGCACTGTTGTAGCGTTTTGACATCGAAAGGCGATTTTTGCAAAAATACACATCCGAAATGCGAGGAGTTGCGGATGCTTCAAGCAAAAGAGCCCCATACTGACGGGCACGCATGAACGCAACCTCTCTTGCATCATATCTCGGTGAAACCTCGGAAACATAGCTGTCGTCATGCTGTTCGTCTATAATAATTACTCCTATGTTATCAAGCGGAGCAAAAACCGCAGAACGCGCACCGACTACAACTCTCACCTCGCCTCTTTTTATTCTCTGCCAATTATCGTACCTTTCACCGATAGAAAGACCGCTGTGAAGAACCGCCACCATATCGCCGAATCTTGCGCCGAAACGCCGTATGGTCTGCGGAGTGAGTGATATTTCGGGCACAAGCATAATCGCATTCTTTCCCGATTCTATTGTATCGCCGATAATGCGGAGATATACCTCTGTTTTTCCGCTTCCCGTAACTCCCCGAAGCAAATATCTTCCCTTCTTACCCCAAAGCTCATCGAGAACGGTTTGCTGTTCATCTGTAAGCTTGGGCGGCACATCTGCTTCAAAAAGCTCGTTATCAATCCTGCTTATCGGGCGTTTGTACACATCCGTAATACCCTTTTTGCAAAGAGTGTCAAGCGAACCCTTGCCCGCATCCGCACTGTCAAGAAGCTCAGGGACGGACATTTCGCCCTCCGCCTCAAGTATGGCTAAAATTCTCATCTGTGCGGGGGCCTTCGAGGCGTTCTCCGCCATGTAAACCTCCAAAACATCGTAATCTGCCGCAATATATGCAACATTTTCGGTTTTTTCCGAGGTTGGAGAAAAACGCTTTTTTGAAACGGCAACAATACCCTTTTTTATCATTGCCGAAACTGCCTGACGGACATTTTTCCCGATTTGATGATTAAGCTCCGAAACAGTCGAAACACCGCCGTTCTGCATAAGAAATTCAAGCACGGCGGTCTGAATTACCGAGTTTTCCGTGAGCTTCACGGCATTTTCGGAATTTATCAGAGTTACCGCTTCTTTAAATTTTATGTTACTGCCGGGCGGCATAAATAGCCTTAAAGCGCTGTAGTGTGTTGAAAAATATCTGTTTCTTATCCATTCGGCAAGCTCCGTTTCAAGCTCGGAGCAAACCGGTGCGTCATCTAAAACAGATATGATTTCTTTTATATTTTCGGGCAAAACCTCGGTTATTTCCGAAACATCGGCAACAAAGCCGTCTACCTTTCTTCCGGCAAAGGGAACCTCAACCCGAACCCTCGGGAAAACCTTAATTCCATCTGGAATTTCATAATCAAATATTCTGTCAAGTGCATATGCGGAGGAATTTATATAAACCTTAGCATAACTCATCGTTTGTCACCATATCAAGAAGCTTATCCGCCAAGGAAAGCTTACTCATTTTCGGCAATGCTACGGATTTTCCGCTTCTGCCGAAAACGGTTACAACATTTGTATCTCCCGCAAATCCGGCACCTTCGTCGTTTATGTTGTTTGCGACAATATAATCCGCATTTTTACGGTTCAGCTTGTCTACGGAATTTGCCTCCATATCCTTTGTTTCCATGGAGAAGCCGACAATTTTTGCTTTAAGCCCCATACCCCCGAGCTCTGCGAGAATATCGGGGTTTTTGGTTAATGTTACGGAGCCCATTTTATCCTTTTTGATTTTGTCCTTTGCAACCGTATCGGGTCTGAAATCGCCAACTGCGGCAGCCTTTACGATAATATCCGCATCCTTTGCCAAAAGCATGACCTCACGATGCATATCAACTGCCGATTCCACATCAATTCTTTTTACGCCAAAGGGGCAATCAAGCGAGGAAGGCCCCGAAACAAGCGTAACATCTGCACCTTTAAGATAAGCCGCACGCGCAATGGCGTATCCCATTTTCCCCGTCGAGCGGTTTGAAATAAACCGTACCGGATCTATTTTTTCCCTTGTGGGACCGGCGGTGACCAAAACTTTTTTTCCCAAAAGCGTCTTTGGCGTTACGGCATAAATAATCTCCTCAAGGATATGCTCCACCGGGGCAAGATGTCCCTTCCCCTCATCGCCGCAGGCAAGCCTTCCCGAGGAGGGCTCAACAAAAAGAAAGCCTCTTTTTTTAAGCCTTTCGATATTCTCGGAAACTATCGGGTTTTCGTACATTCCCGTATTCATTGCGGGTGCAACTACAACAGGCGCTTTTGTTGCCATAACGGTTGTTGAAACAAAATCATCCGCAATTCCGCAAGCAATCTTTCCTATTATATTTGCCGTTGCAGGAATAAGCACAACCGCATCAGCGCGTTTTGCAAGAGAAATATGCTCAACCTCATAGTTTTCCGGAGGCTCAAACATATCGCACGCAACATTGTGCCCCGTAAGCGTGCCGAGGGTAAGCGGCGTAATAAATTCGCACGCCGCCTTTGTCATCATGGTGTAGACGCTCGCTCCCGCCGTTTTAAGAAGGCTTATAAGCTCGCAAGCCTTATATGCGGCAATTCCGCCGCACACCCCTACAAGAACCGTCTTTCCCTTAAGCATTTTCTTCTCCTGCTTCTTCTTCGGAAGCATCCTTATTTTCGGTTATTCTGATTTTTCCCTGATAGAGCTCATTTGCGGCAATGGTAACTTCCTTATCGCTATCGCAAACAACGAGTTGCTCGGAGCCGAGAGAAATCTCTCTTGCACGCTTTGCAACGGCACATACCAAAGAATATCTGTTACCTACCACTTTGTCAAGTTCATTAATTGAAGGTTTAATCATCATAATATCACTACTCCTTTAAATCCCAAACATTTTGTAAGTATTCTTTATTTCTGCAAACTCTGATTTTTTCGGCATCGGCTATAATCTCAAGCTTGTCCGCCGCCAAATCGAGCTTGTCGTTAACAATTATGTAGTCATAGTTTGCACCGCGCTGAATTTCCCTATGCACCTCGCCTATTCTTTTTTCGATAACTTCGGGGCTTTCCGTACCTCTGCCGGTAAGCCTCTGCCTCAGTATATCGGGAGAAGGCGGAAGCACAAAAACCAAAATCGCATCCGGACATTTTTCCTTGACCTTGTACGCACCCTGAACCTCAATTTCCAAAATAACATCCCTGCCGTTTTTAATAGCTGTAATCGCAGGCTCTTTCGGCGTTCCGTAATAATTTCCGCAAAATTCGGCATATTCCAAAAAGCCGTCATCCTCAATCATTTTTTCAAACTGCTCTCGGGTTTTGAAAAAATAAGTCACTCCGTCCTCATCGCCCGGTCTTGGACTGCGGCTCGTAGCCGAAATTGACAAAAATGTTTCCGGTCTTCTTTTCATGTACTCGCTGCACACAGTACCCTTTCCGGCGCCCGACGGCCCCGAAACAATTAGCAAAACGCCTTTATTCATCGTCATTTGCCTCCTGCATTCGTGCCGCAACCGTTTCCGGCTGCACCGCTGACAGAATAACATGGTCGCTGTCCATGATAATAACCGCACGGGTACGCCTTCCGTAGGTTGCATCAATAAGCATACCGCTGTCGCGTGCCTCCTGAATTATACGCTTAATCGGCGCTGATTCCGGACTTACTATTGTTATAAGTCGATTTGCCGAAATCATGTTTCCGAATCCAATATTAATCAGCTTCATACCGTCACCCCTACTCAATATTCTGAATCTGCTCTCTTATCTTTTCAAGCTCGCTTTTTACATCTATAACAATCCTTGAAATCTCAATATTGTTTGCCTTAGAGCCTGTTGTGTTGATTTCCCTGTTCATTTCCTGCAAGATAAAATCAAGCTTTTTGCCGACCGGAGCATCCGATTCCAGCGTTTTTGAAAATTCCTTTATATGGCTTTTAAGCCTTACCGTTTCCTCGTCAATCGCGGCTTTATCGGCAAAAATCGCAACCTCCGTCAAAACCCTTGAGCGGTCAAATTCCGCATTTCCCAAAAGGTCCTCGATTTTCTGCTCGAGATTTTCTCTGTATTCCTTGACAACCTCGGGCTCGATTTTCTCAATAAGCGCAACATTTTCGGAAATCTTATCAAGCTTTTCTTCAATATCCCTTTTAAGCCGTTCGCCCTCACGCTTTCTCATACCCACATAGGACTGCATAACCTCGTCAAGCACTTCCTTAACCGAGTTTTTGAGAAGCTCCTCGTCCTCCTCAACTCTCTCAAAGCTGAATACATCGGAATTTCTCGCAACGGAGGAAACCGAAATATCATCTTTAAGCGAAAATTCGTCTCTTAGCTCCTTCAGTGCGGCAACATAGCTTTCTGCATATGCTCTGTTCAGCGACACAAGCGACTCATCGCCGTCCGGCTTATCTATCCTGATAAAAACATCGACCTTTCCTCGGCTGATATAGCCTTTAAGATATTCCCTCACAAAATCCTCTAAGAATGCATAGTATCTCGGAAGCTTTATAGAAAAATCCGCAAATCTGTTGTTTACACTTTTAAGCTCTATATTGATACGGTATCCGCCGACTTCTTTTTCGCATCTTCCGTATCCGGTCATACTCTGAAGCATAATCTTAATCTCCAATCTGAATTTCAATACAATTACTCTATTATATATTTTAACATTTTTTTCGATAATGTCAATTAAAAAATTGATTTTTTATTAAATATAAGGTATAATATTTTTAAATCGCTTAAATTTTTGGCAGAAAGGGCAATAAAAACCATGGCACTTGACGGAATTGTGATAAAAAATATCGTTTGCGAGCTCGAAAGAGAGCTTTGCGGTTCAAGAGTTGATAAAATATACCAACCCGAAAGGGATGAGCTTACCATAGTTTTCCCCGAGGGCAGACTTACTCTCTCTGTAAACCCCGGCACGGCGAGGGTGTGCCTTTGCGATTCAAAAAAGGAAAATCCGCAAAACGCTCCCATGTTTTGTATGCTTCTTCGCAAGCACCTTATTCCCTCCAGACTTTTCAGGGTTTATCAGCAGGGCTTTGAACGAATAATCGTAATGGAATTTGATGCAAGAAATGAAATGGGAGATAATGTAAAAAAGAAGCTTATATGCGAGCTCATGGGAAAGCACAGCAATATAATTCTGACCGATGCGGACGGGAGAATTATTGACAGCATAAAGCATATAGATGTGTCCGTGAGCAGTATAAGGCAAATTCTTCCGGGGCTGATGTACGAAGGTGCTCCCACGCAGAATAAGAAAAATCCCATGGAGGTAACCGAGGAAGATATTAAAGCTACTCTTTCGGCATTTGACGGCTCCGTCCCCTCGGATAAGGCACTTTTGGATTCGTTTTCGGGGCTGTCCCCTCTTGCGTGCCGAGAAATTGCATACAGGGCAACGGGAAGCTGCGATACTCCTCTTGCAAATGCGGTCGGTATCGAAAAAGCCGCAAAGGATTTTTTCGATGATATAAAGGAATGCCGCTTCACTCCCTGCACCGTATATGTAAACGGGGAGAAAATCGAATTTGCTTCCTTTGTTCCAAAGCAATACGAAAGCTCTGCAAGCATTGAAAAATCAGATTCAGTAAGCAGTCTTCTGGAGTCCTTTTATGAAGGGCGTGACCGCGAAGCAAGGCAAAAGCAAAGGACAGCGGCGGTTGCAAAGCTCGTTGCAAATCTGATTGCACACGCATCGAAAAAAATCAATATTTACAAAAAGACTCTCAAAGACTCGGAGGAACGCGAAAAATTCAAATTAAAGGGCGACCTTCTAATGGCAAATCTGTACAGGCTCAAGGGCGGAGAAAGCAGTATCACGGTTGAAAACTTTTATGACGAAAGCAATCCCGAAATCAAAATAACTCTCGACCCTCAAAAATCGCCTGCGCAGAACGCACAAAGGCTTTATGAAAAATACAACAAGCTTAAAACAGCCGGAGAGGTTGCGGCGGAAATGCTTCAAAAAACAGAGGAGGAGCTGACTTATCTTCTTTCCGTTCAGCAATTTATAACCGAAATCAAAACCTCGTCCGACCTTTCTCAGATTAAGGAAGAGCTGAGAGAATGCGGGTATATTAAGAAAAGAAAAGACAAGCAAAAACCTCAAAAGGCAAAGCCTATGGAATTTCTGAGCCGTGACGGCTTTACGATAATAGTCGGCAAAAATAACATTCAAAACGATTATGTTACATTTAAGCTTTCGAGAAGCCGCGATATATGGCTTCACACAAAAAACATACCCGGCTCTCACACTCTTATTGTAAGAGGCGAGGCGGATGAAATCCCCGATTCAACCATAATAGAAGCCGCAAATATATGCGCCGCACATTCAAAGGCAAAAGACGGCGTAAAGGTCCCCGTTGACTTTACGGAGATTAAAAATGTCAAAAAAATAGCGGGCGCCAAGCCCGGAATGGTTATTTATGATAACTATAACACCGTATATGTAACCCCGACAGACTACTTAAAATAGCAAAAATCGGCGCAACCGATGCTCTCGGCTGTGCCGATTTTTTAGCTGTCTGCGTCTTCTGAAAGAGCCTCTATGTAAAAGCTTACGGGTCTGAACCCGTCATTAC